>JBCCVL010000048.1:0-35294 GCA_039195375.1 Actinomycetota bacterium | reverse complement strand
TGCCGCGCTGATGTTCCAAGGCGCGTATGCGGCAGAGGGTCAGGATCTTGTCCTGTCGCTAGATGGCGAAACTTTGCGCATCCCTGGTTACTTTCAGACCCTACCGCCGCCCGATCTTGTCTCGCCCGATGGTGCGGTCATCCGCGGCGATGTGGCAGCGCGACTGGCTGGTGTAGGCCCGGACCTTAGAACTGCGCTGCTGCACACGGGCGGAGAGAGCGATACTCCGGAGATCACCGCAGAGCTGGGCGACCCGATCGGCCAGGTTGACGCCATTGAGGAGGCCGTCAGCGTTACGCGGGCTGATGGCTCACGGGTTCTTCTGAGCCAAGGGGATCCGATCTTTCAGAACGATCTGGTCGAGACGGCCCAGGGCGGCACAGTCTCACTTACCTTCGTCGATGGCACAGTCTTTTCGCTTTCGGCCGGGGCGCGGATGATCATCGACCAGATGATCTATCCGAGCTGCTTAAGTTCAGTTTCCTCAAAAACATAGACCTACGAGGAAACGATCTCTCGGTTCTTCCCAAAGATCTGTTTAACCTAGACACCCAGGTGCAACTCGAGTGGTCGAGCTACCCGACGATTTGCCTGGACGGCAATCCGCTAAACTCTCCTCCTGCAGAGATCGTCGAGCAGGGCATCGAAGCCGTTCGAGAATACTTCTCGTCACTCGAGGCCGGATCAAGTCAGCTCAATGAACTGAAGCTGATACTTGTCGGAGAAGGGGGCTCAGGGAAGACCTCCCTCTCCCGAGGTCTGAGAGGTGCCGGTTTCGACGAGACTGAAAGCCAGACACACGGAATAAACATAGTTGGCTGGAAACTACCAGGATCGGTACCCTCATTCAAATTCAATATCTGGGACTTCGGTGGCCAAGAGATCATGCATGCTACCCACCAGTTCTTTCTCTCTAGGCGCAGCATCTACCTCCTTGTTCTCGATGGCCGCCGAGAAGAGCGTACAGAGTACTGGCTTAGGCTCATCGAGACATTCGGGAAGGACTCTCCGATTCTGGTCGTTCTGAACAAGGCGGACGAGAATCCGTCATTTGACGTGAATCGGCAGTTTCTCCTTGACAAATATCCCTCCATCAAGGGCTTCTTCAGAACCTCATGCGCTCAGCAGATGGGCATCCAAGAACTAACTGCTGCGATTCATCCCATTGCCGTTGACGTGGAGATTGCACAAACAGAGTGGCCATCAAGCTGGCTTCGGGTCAAGCAGGAGGTGGAGAGTTCGAACGAGAACTACACTACCTACGATAGATTCGATGAAGTATGTCGTGGAGCCAAAGTACGTGAAGAGGCTCGCGACACCCTGCTGGATTACCTTCACGATCTTGGCGTCGTTCTCCACTTCCGAGACTTCGAACTGGAAGGCATGCAGGTACTCAATCCGGAATGGGTAACTGCGGGAGTATACGCTATTCTCAATTCAAACCTCCTCGCACAATCTGGTGGCGAGCTCGCCTTGGATGACGTCCGTCGACTACTCCCATCTGACAACTACCCGCCGACCACGAGACGATACCTCATTGAGCTTATGCGCAAGTTCGAGCTCTGTTATCGCATTGGTGATGGTTCGGTCCTTGTTCCGGACCTGCTCCCAGTACAGCAGCCCGGTCTGCCAGCTTACGATCCGCCCTCGATTGGCTTGTTGATCCAGTACGGTTTCCTACCACCGTCGGTACTGCCGCGGCTGATGGTGCGACTACATCAAGATATTACTCAACGCTGGCGTTCGGGCATGCTTCTCGAGGACGCGAACTTTGGCGCCGAGGCGCTGGTTCGCGCAGACCGCGACTCGAGATCTATCGAGATTGATGTAGCTGGCGAACATCGGCGGGAATACTGTGCTGTCCTGCTGGGAGCTCTTCAGACCATCCACCATTCATATAGTGGCCTGCGTACGAAGGAACTGGTGAGGATGCCCGACCGCCGAGATATAGTTGTCAGCTACAAGCACCTTATTAAGCTTGAAAAGCTCGGGGTCAGCGAGTACATCCCCGATGGCGCTGATGAGACCTATGACGTCGCCAGCTTGCTTGGAACCGTTAGAGCGAGTGTCGATGGAATTGACGAGGTACTGCTCATACTCCGCAAGTTGGCGTCAGATGCAGATACTGAAGAAACGCTCCTGCAGAAGGCGAATGACGTTGTAATGCTCCAACCTAACTTCTTTGGGATCGGGGTCAATCTGAACAATGCTGTTCGACACTTCTTTCGGGGCAAAGACTAGCTCGCAAGGCACGGCGGGGGGCCGTTGGACAGGTCTTTCCGGCCGAGCCGAGCCGAAGTCGTCGCGATCACGGACCAATCTCCGACATCATTCGCCCCCACGTCCGCCTATCCAAGACCTGAGGACCACTTCAGGAGACACGCTGGCCTTGCGGCTTCGGTCCTGTACGTCCCGAGCACGTTGAACAGTGCCGTGTCGATCCTCGAACTGAACCTCATGTAACAAGCCGTCAGTCCCGAAGTGCATCAGCAGCACGCTCGACCCGTCGATGAGCCACCAGTCTCCATCGTCGGTCGAGATCCCGACCTCGGCCGCTGCACCGCGAGCCAGGTAGCGGATGTCTTCGCCGTTGGGGTTGTTGAGGTGCATGGCCGTGAAGGCGCTCCAACGCTGGTAATCAGTTGGCGGATCATCCATGACTCGGAGTCGAGCCAGCGGGATGCCTCGGTCCGCTAGTTGGCGGGTTCGGATGATCCAGTCGCCCCAAACGGCGTCGGTTTCGTCGACGTGGCGGGGTGATTGTCGGAGCCAGGCTTCGTAGTCGGGCCAGTAGCGGGGGTCGAGGTCGGCGGCGTAGATGGGTTGTTGTTCGAGGCGGAAGATTGAGCGCTCGGCGTTGAAGACATGGTCGAGGTAGTCGAGGCCAAGGCTCTTCCGAGTCACGACTCGCCCCAGTCAAGAGGGATCTGTTCGCCTTGGGGCAGTTCGGCGACGACCTGCTGGATGAGCTTGATGGCGTCGGGCCCCACCACGGCTTGATTCCAGAGGTCTTCGGCTGCATTGCGGTAGACGATTGCTTCGTCGCTGTCGGGGTGGTATCGGGCTTCGGTGGTTCGGGTCTCGACGGCAACCAGGCCGTCGAAGATGGTGAAGGAGTTGAGCAGGATCACCGGCAGCTCGACCCCGAAGGGGACGACACCTATCTGTACGTTGGGCAGGTCGGCGACGACTGCGACGTGTGCCAGCTGGGCCCGCATGACGTCAGGCTCGACGTACCAGTACCGGAGAGCGGCTTCGCCGACGAGGAATCGGTAGTTGCGGCTGGTGTCGTAGATGAGCGCTGCTCGTTCCATGCGTTGAGAGATGGCGTCCTCGATCTCGGGCTCGGTGGTGTCGCCGGATCGCTCCATGAGTTCGGTGCAGACCCGACGGGCATAGCCGACGATCTGCAAGTGTCCGGGGATGAGGTCGGCTTCGAACCCGAAGGTATCGATGGTCTCTTTCGCGAGGTTCGTGTAGTCGTGCTGCACCGCAGGGGTGTTCGCTCGGTTGGCCCAGGCGAAGTGTTGGGCAAGGGCCTGCATCTGGAGTTCCTCGAGCTTGAACAGCCCGTCGGCGTCGACTCCGCACTTGTCGGCCCACGCCATGATCTCTTCGTGGGTGGGCATCTGTCGGCCATTCTCAATCTTGGAAACCTTGTACTCGCCCCATCCGAGCTGGGCCGCGAGCGCGCGACCGGTGAGTCCGGCTCTGACGCGGGCTTGGCGGAGGTGCGTGGACAGCCCTTGGGGCGAGACCATCCATTCTCTGACGGCTGGGTTGTCCACGGTGACGACCAGTTCCTTCCTAGCGGCAGGTCGAAGGTAGCGGGGCTCGGATCGGCTCCCGCTCGGCGAGCTAGCTGTCGGCCAGGCGGTCGAGCACGTTGGCGGGAACGAAGACAGCGTCCTCGGTGTCGGCCAAGTCTCGGAGTTGGGCTCGTTCGTGGTCGGTGAGTCGGGTGCCCTGGACGACGTAGCCGTCATCGGTCCGGTAGAGGGCGGGGCACTGACCCTGGGCCGAGTTGCCGTCTTTCCAGAGGAACGTGAGGTGTCGCATCGTCGTCGCCTTTCGACAGAGGTGGTTGTCAGTACCGTCTCATGGGCTGGACTTGCGCGCAAGGTTGAACTAGGAGGCCGCAATCCAAACGCAAGATGGACGCAGAGTACTTATCTTGGATCCACATTGGCGCAAGTTTGCGTGAGTTTGCGTCATTGGGTATCGTTGCGTGCATGCGGTGTCGTGGCAGTCGTTGGCGGTGGCCGGCGTGAACCCGGTCTACGAGTTGTGGTGGCGGACCTCGATGGATGCTCGCGGTCTGCTCCGTTTCGTCGCTGAGCGGTTCCGGTTCGTGGCGCCGGTCGGCGTCCGTCTCCGGTGGCTCCTGCATCTGATGGTCGGCAATCCGATCCAGGTCGCCGGCCTTGTGTCCGCGATGGCAGCGTGGCGTACCGGGGCCGTTCCGTTCCGAGTTGCGCTGCTCGTATGGTTCCTCTCCTGGGCGTTGGTCGAGGTCCATCATCGTCTCGCGTTCGGTTGCGGGTCGTGGATGGTCGGCTGGCGTGAGGGATGGCGGGTGCGTCGGCAGCTCCCTGCGGTGTGGGCGTCGGTTGCAGCCAAGACGGACCGGGTCCAGGCCGAGGTAGGCACGTCGAAGGAGCCGATTGCGTCGGCCGTGCTGCGACCTGTCGCTGATCACCCGAAGATGAGTTGGTGGCCACGTATCGAGTGGCCGGTCGTCTCGTGGTGGGTTGGACCGCCCCCTGGTCGTTCGTTCAACGCGCTCGACGAGGTCACCGACGCGTTGGCCGCCAACCTGACCCACGCCGTGGATGTGACGGTCGACTACAACCGGGAGACCGACTCCTTCGGCCGACTCACGGTCGCCTTCCTTGACGTGTTGGCTACGCCAGTTCCGATCGATGGCGGAGCGATGGTCGATCTCGCCGACGACGACGGGGATCTCATCGACCCTGAGGCTGCGCTGGCGCTGTTGGACGACCTGCCACTCCCCCGCCGGCATCTTCGGGTGGTCGGTGACGAGGACGAGATCGAGGAGCCGTATTGATGGCGGGCCTGGAGATCGGCCGTCGCTTCGATGGGCGTCCGCTTGTCCTGCCGTGGCCTCGTTGTCAGCACATCTTGATCGGTGGTGAGACCGGAGGCGGCAAGTCCGGTGTCGTCAACGCCATCTTGTGGGTGCTGGCCGCCATGCCCGGCGTCGCGATCTGCGGGATCGATCTCAAGCTGGTGGAGCTCTGGCCATGGCGGGATCGGCTCACATCACTGGCCTCGACGCCAGAAGAAGCCGATCGGCTGCTAGTCCAGCTCCGCAACCTGATCCGGCAACGGATGCTGATCATGCGATCTCTGGGCGTGAAGCGATGGCCAATCGATATCGGCCCCTGGGTCGTGGTCCTGGTCGACGAGCTCGCTGAGCTGCACGCCCTCGACGCCGACACCCTCGCCGCTGCGGTGGACGGGGACAGTCGGGCCCGCAAGGACGCCATTGCGGATGGCAAGTCGGGTCAACAGGTCCGGGTCGGTCTGTTGGGGGCGCTCGCTCGACTGTCCCGAGCATGTGGGGTCACGATCGTCACGGCGACCCAGTACCCGTCAGCGGAGGTCATCGACCAACAGATCCGCACGCAGATGACCATTCGCATCATGATGCGGGTCGCCTCGGCGGAGCAGGTCAACGTGATCCTCGGCCGGGGCTACGCCCAACGGGTCGCCGTTCGGGACATCCCACCGACCGAGCGAGGCGGCCTCTATCTCCTCGGCACCCCAGACGCCCTGCTGCCGGTCCGAGGCCGAGCCCACTGGACCAGCGACCACGCCATCGGCACCCGAGTCGCCGAGACCCGGCAACTGGCCATTCCGCCCGACCAGCTCTTCGTTCCACCAGCCGACCCGGTCGACCAGACCGCCGAACCCTAATCACCCTGCGTAAGCCGGGTCCGGTCCCGCCTCCCTACCAAGACAGCCGGGACCGAACCCCTACACATCGAATGGAGACCACCCGTGTGCGACGCACACTCTACCGACCGCGTCCAGAGCCGGCCGACGCCCCTGCCCAGCGGTAGGGCTCGGGTCGCCCAGCCTCGATTGAGGGTCATCCCCGGAGGGGATGGGGTGCCTTTCACGCACACGCCCCTTGCAGCCCGACCAGATCGGGAGTTCACCGACGGCCCTCCGGGCGCCGCCCCTCTCCCCTTCGCCGCCCCTCTCCCCTTCGCCGCCTCGTCCAACATCGCAGCGGTTCTGATCGTGGCCGCCATGAGCGCCGTCGTCACGGTGATGTCGGTCGTTGCGGTCCTGCGTCTGTACGCCGATCACCCAGCCCGGAACGCCATCGCTGTTGGGTTCGTGGTGTTGCTGCTCGTCTGGGTCGGCTTCCTGGCGCTCCCCGCCGTGATCGCCCGGAAGCGCCGACAGCAGACCGCAGCTCACCGACACTCGTCAGGAGTCCAGCTCGCCCAACCAACAACGAGCCCAGGGCCGGCGACACGGCGAGTCGAGGCCGGGGAGACGAGTCGATGACGCCTCGCAACCGTCTGGCCCTGGAGGACGAGTTGATGGCCCGTTCTTTGGCGAGCCGGGCCGAGCCGTGGAGCGCCGAGGCCGGAGGCGGGAGCGTCAAGCGGGAGCCGCAGGCCAGAGGCGCCGCCGCAGGCGGCGGCGAGGGTCGGCGAGCGGCCTTGGTAACTATTGGCAATAACGCGACCACCCCCAGCGCCAGCCCGGTGTTCGAGCCGGTCTTCGAAGACGTCGGGTCGGCCAAGGATCGTCGGGTGGCGACGGACATGGCCCGGCAGTTGGTGGCCGAGACCTGTGGCGATCTGCGGGTGGCGGACAAGCTCCGGTACTGCGGACGCCGCATCCGTCGAGATCACGCCGGGGATGTGCCGGTGATACACCACCCCGGCGGGTACGCCTACACCACGGGCCTGCAGACGTGCGGGTCGGTCTGGTCGTGCCCGGCGTGCT
This sequence comes from Actinomycetota bacterium, assembly GCA_039195375.1. Taxonomy (GTDB): domain Bacteria; phylum Actinomycetota; class Acidimicrobiia; order Acidimicrobiales; family SZUA-35; genus JAHELU01. Next base: position 28,304 of record JBCCVL010000048.1, on the reverse strand, counting down.
CGTACAAGGTCCGCAAGAAGCGGGCCCTGGAGATCGCCTTCGTCATCGCCGCCCACAAGGCCGCTGGCGGCTCGGTGCTCTACCTGACCCTGACCGTGTCCCACGAGGCGGGCGAAGCCCTCGACGACCTCTGGAGCCTGGTGCAGGACGGATGGGCCTACTGCCGTGAAGGGGCCAAGTGGTCTCGCTTCCGCAAGCGCCACGGGATCGACGGCTACATCCGCAACCTCGAGGTCACCCACGGACCGTCCGGCTGGCACCCACACCTGCACGTCCTGGTCTTCGTCGACCACGAAGTCGACCCGTACGAGATCGGCGGGACCATGGGCCTGGTCGCCCGCTACTTCCGCCGCCAGTGGATCACCTACATGGAAGACCAGCATGGCCGCCACGTGTCCCGCGAGGTCGGTGTTGACCTGCGGTTGGTCAAGGCTGATGACTCTGAGGGCGTCGGGATGTACTGCACCAAGGCCGGGTACGAGATGGCGTTGGCCGACTCCAAGATCGGTCGGGCCGAGGGCAACCGGCACCCGTTCGCCATTGCCCGCGACGCCGCCACCACGGGCGACAAGGCCGACATCGAGCTGTACCGGGAGTGGATCGTCTCGTCGCATGGGCGGCGGTCCATCACCTGGTCCAAGGAGCTTCGGGCCAAGTACGGGCTCGGCAAGGACAAGACCGACGAGGAACTCGCGTCAGAGACCGAGGCCGGCGACGTGGTCTGCGAGGTCGATCGGGAGCTGTGGTGGCAGATCGTCTGCACCCGCACCGGCGCCCGAGCCCGGTTCCTCGCCCACCTCGACACCGGCGCCGGCGGACTCCCCGCTGCGGTCGGCGAGCTTGTCGCCGCCGGGCTGACGGTCACGGTCCAACACAGATCGGGAGAGCCTCCACGACTGGCTCGAACGAAACACAACCAACACCCAAGAAAGGCACCACCAACATGAGTGACACCCTCGACACCATCTTCGTCGACATATCCCGCTACGAGATCGGGTTCAACAACGCCAGAGAGGTCCCGGACTACGACGTCCCCGTCGCGCAGGGGGCCAAGCGCCCTCAGAAGCGCGACGAGGACAGCGGCTTCCCGCTCTGGCGGGTCTCGGTCACGATGACCTGCCGGGAGATGAGCGAGCGCAAGACCATCGTCGTCCAGGTCCCGTCCCGGGACGAGCCGACGGGCGAGTTTGACGACCAGATCCAGTTCGGGAACCTCGTCTGCCGGCCCTGGGGCAACCAGAACGGCAGCGGTCAGCGCTGGCAAGCCGACAGCTGCGCCATCGGCCAGGCCCCATCCGCCAGCCGGGCACCGACCGCGGCCCCGCCGGCGGCCAAGGCCAAGGCCGAGCCCAAGGCGGCGTAGACGGTGAAGAACCGGCCAGGTGGACGGCACGACCGGCGACAGCCGGTGTCGGGGTTCGAGTCCCCGGTTGGCCACGATCGGAAGCGGTTGGAGGCAGGAGTTATGGAGAACGAGATGCCAAGGCGTCGTCTGGATCGAGCGCTGTTGTGCTCGGTCGATGAGGCGGCCGAATCACTGGGGGTCAGTCGGAGCATCGTGTTCCGGTTGATCAAGGACGGCCGGTTGCGGTCGGTGAAGATCCACAAGAGGCGGCTGATCCCGCTGTCGGCGCTGGATGAGTTCGTCGCCGACCTGTTGGACGTGTCGTGAGCATCGAGAAGCGGATCACGTCGGGCGGGAAGGTCCGATATGACGTGCGGCTCCGTCACCCGAACGGGCGCCAGTACAAGCGGACGTTCCGCACGAAGCGGGAGGCCGAGGCGTTCAGCGCCAGCGAGATGACCGCTCGGGCCCGTGGGACCTGGATCGATCCACAGGCCGGTCGGATGCGGTTCGCCGACTGGGCCGATGAGTGGTTCCGGTCGGCCAAGCATCGGTGGCGACCCCGGACAGCTGACAAGCACGACATGGCGCTCCGAGCGCACTGGCTCCCGAGGTTCGGTCCGATCGAGGTTGCGGCGCTCACGCCCCGGCAGGTCCAGGCCGCCATCAACGAACTGGCCGACCAGCACTCGGCCTCCAGTGTCCGCACCTACTACGGCACGCTTCGAGCCTGCCTCCGTGATGCCGTCGATATGGACGTCATCGGCCGGTCACCGTGTCGAGGAATCAACCTGCCGAAGATCAAGCGACACGGGAAGCGGGTGATCGGCCCAAAGGAGCTCCACCGCCTGGCCGACGAGGTCGGCCCGGAGTGGCGCTCGCTCATCTACCTCGGCGGTGTGATGGGCCTCCGGTTCGGCGAAGCCGCGGCTCTCTGCGTGCAGGACGTCGACTTTGAGCAGTCGACGGTCGCGATCGCACGGACTGTTGTCGATGTCAACGGCCGTCTAGAGATCGACGAGCCCAAGACCGCCGCCGGGACCCGCACGCTGGTAGCGCCCGATCCCCTGCTCGACGAGCTTCGAGCCCACATCGAGCTGTTCGCGATCGAGGGCGAAGAGCTGTTGTTCGCTGACGCCTTGGGTGGACCACTTCGCCGCAGCAACTTTCGAGGCCGGGTTTTCACCCCCGCCGTCGACCGCGCCGGTCTGGACGGCCTTACGTTCCATGGCCTCCGTCACTCCGCCGCTACTCAGTGGGTCGCCAATGGCGTCGACGCTCGCACCGTGCAGCATCGGCTTGGCCACGCGGATCCGAGGTTGGTTCTGCGCCTATATGCGCATGCCTGGACCAGCGCTGACCGAAGTGCAGCGGAAGTCAGCTCGGCGGTCTTCTGGGGTGACAGCACCAGTCAAGCAGGCGAGACGAGACGCGCTTGACGAGCTTCCGATTAGGCTCGAGGACGTGGCGCCGTCGTCGGATGACATTGGCCGTGCGCTGGCCCAACTGACACCTGATGACGTGCGAGGAGCGGCAGAAGCGTTCTCCGCCGACTGGTCGGCTGCACTGCTTCGAGGCAGACCGTTGGCGTTGTGGCTGAGCGCCGACAGCACACCGAGAGAGGGTTTCGGTTTCATGCTGGAAGCGGCGCTGATCGAGGACTTCGACATGGGCGGCGAGGTTGGAGACGCAAGCGTCACCTCAGAACAGTACGTCGCCGGTCGATTCGGGTCGGACCTGGATCTTCCCCTGGAAGGGCTGGCTCGCCGATGGCCGGTTCCAGCCGACGTCACCATCTCACGCGCTGTGGGAGGAGTACGCGAAGGGGACCGAAAGCTGATATCAGACGAGGAAGGCGAGACCTGGGACGTCGAAGCCAAGTTGGCCAAGAGCAGAGTGGCCGCTATCGGGGCGGACCTCCGCGACTACTTAGATCTCGACGACGGATGGAGGGAAACCGCACGCATCGCCCAGCTCGGAATGATGCTGATTCGGCTTGGCATCGTGTCGAAGGCCATGGACCACGTTGCTCCTTCGGCTCAGACCGACAGCCCGGAACCGAGATCGATGGGCGCACTCGTGACGGCGGAGCCAGTGGCAGGGTTGCTGCTTCCGATCGAGGCGTCCGAATACTCGGGTTACCTCGAACGCTTGCTCGGCCTCGTGAGGACTGCGCTGCTAGACGGCGTCTTCTCCGACGATCCGATGGTCGAACGTCAGGTCCAACGAGACGCCGACTATCTCCAGATCGAGGTTATGGAGAGCGGAGAGGGACTGGATGCGGCGATCGTGGGCTCCGTCGCTACGCGTCTCGTACGTTCGACAGCACCTCGTATCGACGGCGTTGAGCCAGTGGTTGAGCTCGCTCAGCTTGGGAAGGATCATGGCAGCGAGTCGATGGCAATCTCTCAGCTGGACTGGCTCGCTGATCGGATTCCAGAGAAGGCGCTCCGAGGCGCCAATCGCTATCGATGGCTGGCCGAGAGCATCGGATGGACGTCAGGGGCCGGCGCCGTGGTCGGGACTCTGGTGTCGACAGCCGGCTGGACCGGGCCTTCGGCCGTGATCGCGTCAGTGTCGATCGCAACCCTGGTCTTCACCTATCGGATCATCACACGCACTTTGTACTAGCAATGTGTGTGCCTCCAGATGTGCCACGAATGTGCCATGGCAATGCAACTGGGGGCATGCTGCTCGTGTCGTCAGAACCCTGACCTGGGGGGTTTTGTTGGTGGGCGCTGAGGGGCTCGAACCCCCGACCCCCTCCTTGTAAGGGAGGTGCTCTAGCCAACTGAGCTAAGCGCCCGCGTTCCGGGTGTTCGGCGGATGAGTCGCGCCGTCGTGACCGGAGCGGCCAGTCTAGCCAGCGAGCCGCTGACGGCCTGACGCTATCTTCACCGCCTTGTCACGGAAGCAGAACATTCGCTCGGTCTTCACTCCGTACCATCGAAGTGCCGCAACTTTCTCTCATCGGTGGACCCTCCATGCTGACCCATCGCGACCGAGTCTCGACTCGCCTGCTGACCGCCATCGGCGTCATCGTCGCCGTGGCCGTGATCGGGTTCGCCGTTCGCAACACCATGGTCGGTGCCGTGCAGCCGTCAGCCGAGTTCGAGGTCGACGGCGTCGCCTACCGGTTCACCCCATCGACCTGCACGATCACCGACTCGGGGTTCGTGACCGCCGGCTCCGGCGAGCTCGACGGTGAGGACTTCTGGATCGCCATCTCGCCGGACGGCGCCGAGCTCGCCCTCGGTACCGACGACGAGATGACCCGATCGGAGGACGAGAACGACCTGTGGCTCGTCGCCGTCGACCAGGTCACCTGGGACGCCGTCGACGCCAACACCGTCGAGGCCGATGTCGTCATGGGCGACGCCCGAGCCGTCCAGGCACCCGAGATGCTCGGCCACGCCTCGGTCACCTGCGCCTCCCGCTGATCAGCGGGCGACCGGCGACACCCCGTCATCTGCTCTCCGGCGTCCAGGGGGTGGTGCACCGTACCGATGCCGCGCCTGGCCGCCGGTCGGGCCGGCGATCAATCGGTCGCAGCCGAGCCCGATCCGACCAGCGCCACCAGTTCGTCGCGCAAGCTCACCGTCGCCGCCACCACCGGACCTCGTCGAGCCTCCGGATCGAGCACCACCGGCTCCTCGCCACCCCAGTCGACCAGATCGACGCCGACCTCCCGGCACACCAGCAGCGCCCCGAGGTAGTCCCACACCCCGTGGGCCCGGTCGATGTCGGCATAGCCGTCGAGTGTGCCGTCGGCGACCGCACACAGATCGAGCGCTGCCGCTCCGAGCACCCGGAACTGCCGGAACCCACCCGGAGCCGGCGGTGGACCGGAGAAGGCGACGATGGCGTCGCTGAGCCGCTCACAGCCAGACGGCCCGATCACATCCGCGTCGGCGAACGAGCGACCGATCGGGCCCCGGCCGATCGGTCCGCCACCGACCACACGGCCATCGGTTGCGAGCTGCGCCCCAGATGTGCGAGCGGCGCCGGAACCGGGCTGCGGATCACCGTGGTCGTCGGCCGCCGACCCGCCGATCGACAACGGCGACCGGTCCCGACGAGCTCCCCGGCCCCGGACGGCCCGGTACCGGAGCCCGGAGGCCAGGTTGACGACCAACGCCGCCAGCGGACCCTCGGCGTCGACCGCACACAGGCTGGCGGCGAACCACGGCAGCCCGAGCGACGCGTTCGTCGAGCCGTCGACCGGGTCGACGACGACCGTCACGCCGTCCCCGTCGCCAGCCGGCCGGGCCAGGGCCGACTCCTCGCTCAGCACCCCGAGCCCGGCCGCCCGGAGCCCGCCGGCGATGATCTCGTCGGCAACGACGTCGTGCCGGTACTGCGTCTCGCGCAGCCCGGACAGTCCCCAGTCGTCGAGTGCTCCGAGCGCCTCGACGGTCTCGGCAACCAATCGATCGAACAGATCGAGCAGCTCGTCGGCATCCATCGCCGATCCACTGTAGGCGGCCGGGAACGGCGAGGTTCGGGACCCGTCAGCAGGTAGCTTGAGCCTCAAGGGAGACGCCGTGGCCATCATCGACATTCCCGGTTTCGTGGCCGACATCAAGGAACACGCAACCCACCACCAGTTCCACATCCACGACGAGCGGCACTTCGTCGAGACCTACTCGATGAACCAGGCATGGGAAGTCGACCTGCACCCCGAGCACGCCTGCGGCGGCCCGCTCGACCTCCGACTGTCGATCGACCTCGACCCCAGGGTCGCCCTCGCCTTCGAGGACCAGGTCATGTCCCTCCCCGATGACGCCGAGCCCGAGACGGGGCTCACGATCCCGCTCGTCTTCACCTGGGCCCTGCCCCCGCTGACCGACGCACCCGACCTGCTGGTGCTCGCCACCGAGCTGGCCGGTGTCGGCGGCGCCGATCTCCCGCTCAAGGTGGCCGCCATCGACTCGACCGCCGAGGTCACCGACGCCGCCGAGCGCACGCTGTCGATCTCGGCCCTCATCGAGATCAGCCTCGACGACATCTTCATGCACCGCGAGCCCCTCAGCGACCTCTTCGACCGGTCCTACGAGGTGAGCGAGTTCCTGCTCGACCGGGCCCCGGCCTGGCTCGGCGAGATCTGAATCGAGCAGCCATGGCCGCCTCCGAGCGGGCCCCGTCCAGCCCGTCGAAGGACCAACCCGAGGCCGACGCCGCGATCGAGCGGCTGCTGGCCGGCCTGTCGTACCCGGCCGAGCTCCCGATCACCGACCATCGAGACGAACTGGTCGAGGCCATCGCCGCCAATCAGGTGGTGATCGTGGCCGGCGAGACGGGCTCGGGCAAGAGCACCCAGCTCCCCAAGCTGTGCCTGGAGGCCGGGCGGGGCCGGGCCGGCCTGATCGGTCACACCCAACCGAGGCGGTTGGCCGCCCGGTCCATCGGCGAGCGGGTGGCCGAGGAGCTCGGCGTCGACGTCGGCCGGGAGGTCGGCTTCAGCTTCCGCTTCAACGACCGGACGGCGCCATCGACCCGGGTCAAGCTCATGACCGACGGCATCCTGCTGGCCGAGCTGCAGCGCGACCGGGACCTGCGGCGCTACGACACGATCATCGTCGACGAGGCCCACGAGCGGAGCCTCAACATCGACTTCATCCTCGGCTACCTCCGTCAGCTCCTCCCCCGCCGCCCCGACCTCCGGGTGATCGTCACGTCGGCCACGATCGACACCGAGCGCTTCGCCTCCCACTTCGCAGGACCGGACGGCGAGCCGGCCCCGATCGTCGAGGTGTCCGGCAGGACGTACCCGGTCGAGATCCGCTACCGGCCGAGCGACGGGCCAGACGTCGACGAACCCCGCAGCCAGCCGGAGGCGATCGTCGCCGCCGTCGACGAGCTGGTCCGGGAGGGCCCTGGCGACATGCTGGTGTTCCTCGCCGGCGAGCGCGACATCCGGGACGCAGCCGACGCTCTCGGCGACCGGAACCTGCCGGATACCGAGATCTTCCCGCTGTTCGCCCGGCTGTCGGCGGCCGAGCAGCACCGCGTCTTCGCCCCCCACCGGGGTCGACGGATCGTGCTGGCCACCAACGTGGCCGAGACGTCGCTGACCGTCCCCGGTATCCGCTACGTGATCGACCCCGGCACCGCCAGGATCTCCCGCTTCAACCGTCGGACCAAGGTCCAGCGGCTGCCGATCGAACCGGTCTCACAGGCCTCGGCCGATCAGCGGGCCGGCCGCTGCGGCCGGATCGGCCCCGGCATCTGCATCCGGCTCTACGCCGAGGACGACTACGACGCCCGTGACGAGTTCACCGAACCGGAGATCCTGCGAACGAACCTGGCGTCGGTCATCCTGCAGATGGCGTCGCTCGGCCTCGGCGACATCGCCTCGTTCCCGTTCGTCGAGGCCCCGGACGGCCGTTCGATCAACGACGGCATCCAGCTGCTCGAGGAGCTCGATGCGCTCGACCCCGAGCACAGCGGCACCGCGAAGTGGCTGACCCCGATGGGCCGCGAGCTGGCCCGCATCCCGGTCGATCCCCGGTTCGGGCGGATGCTGATCGAGGCCACCGACCACGGCGTGCTCGAGGACGTGACGGTGATCGTCGCCGCCCTGTCGATCCTCGACCCACGGGAGCGCCCGGCCGACGATCGATCGGCCGCCGACCAGGCCCACGCCCGCTTCGTCGATGAGCGCTCGGACTTCCTCACCCTGCTCAACCTGTGGGACCACGTCCGCCGGGAGCGCAAGCAGCGGTCGGCCAGCAGCTTCCGCCGGATGTGTCGCCGGGAGTACCTCAACCACAATCGGGTCAGGGAGTGGCAGGACCTCAACCGGCAGCTGACCGAGACGGCAAAGGACCTCGGCTACCGCCGTTCCGGCAACCGGCACGACGACGGGGCCAGGGCCGATGCCGTGCACCGGTCGGTCCTGGCCGGACTGCTGTCGCACATCGGGCTCAAGGACCCGAAGAACCAACGGAAACCGGCCAGGGGTGACGACCGGGCCCGTGAGCGCAACCGGCGCCGACCTCGGGTCGAGTTCCTCGGCGCTCGCCAGTCGCGGTTCACGGTCGCCCCCGGCTCCGCCCTGACCCGGCGGAGCCCGCAGTGGGTCATGGCCGCCGAGCTGGTCGAGACCGACCAGCTCCGGGCGAGGATGGTCGGCCCGATCGACCCCCGATGGGCCGAGGACCTCGGCCACTACCTGGTCACCCGGTCCTACACCGACCCGACGTGGGATCCGACCAGGGGCGTGGCCAACACGACCGAGCGGGTGACGCTGTACGGGCTGCCGCTGGTGGAGAACCGGCGACTCACGGTCGGGCGGGTCAACCCGGAGCTGGCCCGCGAGCTGTTCATCCACCATGCACTCGTCGAGGGCGACTGGGAGACCCGCCACGACTTCGTCGAGCACAATCGTCGGGTCGTGGCCGAGGTCGAGGAGCTCGAGACCAGGGCCCGCCGGCGGGACCTGCTCGTCGAGCAGCAACGGCGTCACGACTTCTTCGACCAACGCCTCCCCGACCACATCGCCTCCGGCCGCCACTTCGACAAGTGGTGGAAGAAGGCACGAACCGACCAGCCCGACCTGCTCTCGTTCACCCTCGACGACCTCCTGGCCGACGAGCGGGCCCCGGTCGATCATCGGGACTTCCCCGACACCGTCCGCGTCGGCGAGCTCGAACTGGAGCTGGCGTACGAGTTCGATGCCGCAAGCCACGTCGACGGGGTGAGCGTGCATGTGCCGTTGGAGGTCCTGAACCAGCTGGACCCGACTCCGTTCGAGTGGGCGGTCCCCGGGCTCCGGGGTGAACTGGTCTCGGCCATGGCCCGGTCGCTGCCGAAGGCGATCCGCAAGTCGCTGCTGCCGATCACCGACTCGGTCGAGGCCGTCGTCCCGCTGCTCGACCCCGACGGAAGTGGCCTGACCGAGCAGGTGGCCGACCTGCTCGGCCGGCGTGCCGGTCAGGTCATCCGGCCCGACGCCTTCGATCTCGACCGGCTCCCGCCGCACCTCCGCCCGACGTTCCGGGTCATCAACGAGCGGTTGGAGGTGCTGGCCGAGGGCAAGGATCTCGCCGCCCTCAAGACCCGGATGCTCGAGCAGGTCAAGACGGCACTGTCCGATGTCGCGGCGACGTCGTCCGGCCTGGAGCGGACCGGGTTGACCACCTGGGACCTCGACGAACTCCCGGCCGAGCTGGAGACCGCCGGCCCGACCCACGCCATCCGGGCCTACCCGGCCCTGGTCGACGAGGGCGATTCGGTCGCCGTCCGGCTGTTCGCCGACCGCGACGAGCAACACGAGGCGATGTGGCTCGGCACCCGCCGCCTCATCCGCCTCCAGCTCCCCTCCCCCGTCCGGGCCCTCGATCGCCTCGTCGACGACCGGACCAAGCTGCGCCTGGCCACCGCCCCGATCCAGTCACGGGCCCAGTGGTACAACGACTGCATCGACGCCGCCATCGACGACGCCATCGCCCGTGGCGGCGGACCGGCCAGGACCAGGGAAGGTTTCGACGCACTCGTCGACCGAGCCCGCGCCTCGCTCGACGATGCCCTACCGCAGCTCGCCGAGACGATTGTCCGAATGGTGGCGACGCTGGTCGACCTGCTGCCACGCCTCGACGGGCTCGCCGGGTCGAACGTCGACGTGTCGATCCGGGACGCCAGGGCCCACCTGGACCGCCTCGCCTACCCGGGCTTCGTCGCCGGCGTCGGACTCGACCGGGTGGCCGACGTGGCCCGTTACCTCGAGGCGATCGACCATCGCGTGACGAACCTCACCGAAGCACCGCAGCGAGACCTGCAGGGTGCGGCCACGTGTGTCGACGTCGAGGGTCGCCACCGCGAGCTCGTTGCCCGGCTCGGCCTCACCCCCGAGCTGGAGGACGTCACCTGGCAGCTCGAGGAGTTGCGGGTGGTCACCTTCGCCCAGCATCTCAAGGCCCCTGGCAAGATCAGCGCCACCCGCATCAAGCGCCGGCTCGACGAGATCGCCAGGACCGCCTGATCCGGGCAATCCGATCCGGGCAAGACGGCGGCCGGTGGCCGGGCGCGGCGGCGACAGGGTCAGCGGGCGCCGTCCTCGTTCCAGCCGAGGATGGCCGCCCCCCACCGGTGACCCTTGACGTACACCGGCACCGCCAACACGGTCACGATGGCGCCCGTGTCGCGGGCGTAGGTCTGCACGAGGAAGCGGCGATCGCCGCCGTCCGGTTCCCGCAGATCGAGGCCGGCCTGCTCGAAGTCGGAGCGGGCGGCCCGGGTCGGGAGACGCTCGGCCGACAGGCCGACCCGCGAGCCCCGCAGCAGCACGGACTCGGCGAAGAACCGCTTCACCCGGTTGCCGACCAGGTCGAGGTCCGGGTCGCCGGTCCAGTCCTTGCAGTAGGTCGCATTGTGGATCGGGGCGTACGAGTTGAGGTCCATGACCAGGGCGAAGATCAGCTGCGGCTCCCGCGCCAGGATGTCGTCCTCGATCGTCTGCAGCTCGGCGTCGACCAGTGCGTCGTAGGCCGTGGCGTACTTCGGCGGCTCGAAGCCGGAGCTCGGCACCCTCGACACGTCGAACAGGCGGGACAACGACCGGATCGCCGAGCCCTCGATCGGCCGGTAGTCGAGGCCGAGGACCTGATCGAGCCGACAACGGCCGCCGTCGACGGGCTCGGCCAACAGCGAACCGGTCCGTTCGGCCAGTTCCCTGGCCAGGGCGATGGAACGGTGGAAGATCGTGTCGAGCCGGACCGCTTCGAGCGACTGGAAGGCCCGCTCGACGCTGGTCGACAGGTCACGGGTGTCGCTGGCGATGCTCGTCGCCTCGCCGGTGGCCGAGCCGAGGGCGGTGACGGTCTCCCGCAGTGCATCGCGGACCGTGTCGACCTCGCTGGCCTGGGTCTGGACCGCAGCGGCGATCTCCCCCATGTGCTCGGTGCCCTGGCGGGAGTGGGCGGCGATCTGGTGCAGGGCCTCCCCGGTGCTGGCCGCTCGGCTCGAGACGTCGGACACGAGTTCGATCGCGGCGTCACCACCGGCGGCCACGGCCTCGATGTCGGCGACGACCGACTGGACCAGACCGGTGATCTGCGACGTCTGCTCGGCGGTGTTGCCAGCGAGGGTGCCGACCTCCTCGGCCACCACGGCGAAGCCCCGTCCGTGCTCGCCGGCCCGGACGGCCTCGATCGAGGCGTTGAGGGCCAGCAGCCGAGTCTGGTTGGCGATGCCGTCGATGACCGACGTCATCTCGGTGATGTCGGACATGCTGGCCTCGAGCGACTGCAGACGCTCCTCGACCGTGCCCATGATCTCGGCCAGCTGGTTCACCGCCCCGAGCATCTCGTCGCTCTGGCCGATGCCAGACGCGGCGATGTCGTCGACGTTGACGGCCAACTCACGGGTGGTCGCCGCCCGATCGCTGATGGCGTGCACCGCGTCGGCGATCGTGGCGATCGACTCGCTCGCAGCCGCGGTCCGGCCGTGGCTCTCGTCGAGTCGGCGGCCGAGCGAGTCGAGTGACACCGAGCTCCTGGCTGCGCCGACCGCGGTCTGGGTGATGGCGAGCTGGAGATCGGCGAGGAGCGCGGCGTTGGACACCCCCTGTCGCTGATTCCATCGCAGACCCATGTCGACCACCCGATCGTCGCGGCTTGTTCGCCCTCCCCGGTCGGCGCCGGCGACCCCGACTTGAGACCTAGGTCCGGGCGGCGGTCGCGGCCACGGCCCGATGCACGAAGTCGAGCTTGGCCACGACGTCGGTCGAGAGCACGAACGGGTACAGGTCGTCGCGCCCGATCGAGCGCGACATGGCGTTCATGGCCACCGTCAGGCCGAGCCAGCGGTCGACCAGCGGACCGACCGAGGTGTCCTCGCCGATGGGCGGCGACCCGACACCACTGGCGAACGATCGGGCCGGCTCGTCGATGACCACCCCGAACCGGTCGGCGGTCTCGAGCCCGTCGCGGATGTGGAGGTAATGGGCGAACGTCTCGGCCCAGTCCTCCCACGGGTGGACGGTGGCGTAGCGACTCACGTGCAGACCGGACCAGGCGTCGTCGCCGGCGGGACGGCCGCCCTCGTAGTGGGTGGCCAGTGCCTGCTGGTAGTCCCGCCGCTCGTCACCGAACCGGGCTCGGAACTCGTCGAGGCGGCCGGCGGCGACGACCAGGTGGGGCCAGAAGTAGTGGCCGATCTCGTGGCGGAGGTGGCCGAGCACCGTGCGGTAGGGCTCACCGAGTTGCTGGCGGACGAACTCCCGGTAGGCGTCGTCTGACTCGGACAGGTCGAGTGTCACCACGCCCCCGAGGTGGCCGGTGGTCACCGAGTGGTTCCTGGCCGACAGCAGCTCGAAGGTGAGTCCGTCCGTTGGATCGGCCACCCGGTCGACAATCGGGAGGCCGAGCCGGGCGAGCTGGTCGAGGAGGCGCCGCTTCGCCGCCTCGGCGGTGACGAAGGCGGCCATCGCCGGTGTGTCGTCGTCGGCCGGGCGAACCGAGGTCAAGCGGCAGCTCCGGCAGAGTGCACCCGGCGGCTCGTCGGCCGCCACCAGCCAGTTGCAGCCGGCGGTGGCGTCGTTTGCGCAGCGCCGCCACCGCCCGCCAACCGAACCATCGGCGGGGAGCAGCGAACCGTCGGGACCGTCGACGAGGGTCAGCAGGTCACGTCGCCCCGGCTCGTAGCCGAGCGGCGACGAGCACCGCAGGCAGACCGAGTTCTCGAAGAAGATCAGCTGACCGCAGGTCCCACAGCGGAACGACCGCATCACCCCACCGTAGCCCTGCGACCGGCTGCCGTTGCCCGGATCGGGCGGTCAGCGGGCGACGACGTCGACCGACACGGTCAGCTCGCTCTCCTCGGCCTCGGTGAAGATGACGCCCTTGAGCGGTGGGACGTCCCGGTAGTCACGGCCGTGGGCGGTGGTCAGGTACCGGCGCCCGGCGAGCTGGTCGTTCGTCGGATCGATCCCGATCCACACCCCGTCGCCGACGTGCACGTCGACCCAGGCGTGGGTGCGGTCGGCGCCGACCAGGCGTGGCCGGCCTGGCGGCGGGTCGGTCTCCAGGTACCCGCTGACGTACCCGGCGGCCAGGCCGACCGAGCGAAGGCATCCGATCAGCACGTGGGCGAAGTCCTGGCAGACGCCGCGCCGCCTGGCCATGACCTCGGCGAGCGGGGTGTCGACGTCGGTCGCCTTCGGATCGAAGGTGAAGTCGGTGTTCACTCGGCGGCTCAGGTCGGCGATCGCCTCGCCGATCGACACGCCGGGGCCCAGGGACCGGCTGGCGTACGACGCCAAGTCGGTCGAGCGACGGATCAGCGGCGAGTCGACGCTCAGCTCGACGACGTCGAGCGTGCTGGTGCCGTCGACCACGAGCGACTCCCACGGCCGCTCGGCGGCCGATCCGATCCGCTCCGGCCGCTGCGAGGTGTCGATCGTCGACGTCGCGGTGATGTGGAGCTCGGTGTGGGGCTCGCGAACCGAGAAGTGGGCCACCCGATTGCCGTAGAGGTCGAGCCGTTCCCGGCGGTGGGCCGGCTCGGGGGTCACCTCGAGCTCGCCGGCGAGGCAGCGTTGACCGTCGAGGTCGCCGGGGAGCAGGTGGGCCTCGCCGACGCTGAGCGTGACCGGGGCGTCGTAGCGGTAGCTGGTCCGGTGCACGACGTCGTAGATCACGAGAGCCGCTCCGGTGGCTCGATCGGTGTCTGCACCGAGCGCTGCGGGAGCAGGCGGACGAAGAAGTCGCGTTCGATCCCGTCGGATGCCCTGGCCAGCAGATCGCGAACCGAGCCGCTCAGCTCGACGAGCGACGGCCGCCGAGCGGCGGACACCTCAGCCAGGTCGTCGACGGCGACGTCCTGGACGAGACGGGAGACGTCGAGGACGAGCGGGGTGGCCGACAGGGCGCTCCCGGACGGGCGGGCCGCGCGCAGGAACGCCAGATCGTCGGCCAGCCGGTCGACCTGGAACCGAAGCGAGCGGGGGTTCCCGGCATCGGTCAGGACGAGGTCGAGCAGGGCCACCAGACCGGAGCGGCCCCGCTGACGCCTCCGGTGGGTGACGATGCTCTCGGTTGCGGCGGCGACCGACTCGACGAGCAGGGTCTCGACCGCCGGCGGATGCTCCCGACCGAGCACCTCGCCGGCCAGCGCGGCGACATGCAGCGACCGCTCGATCCGCCGGCCGGCGTCCATGAAGTGCCAGCCCTGGTCCCGAACCATCGACTCGGTGGCCAGCCCGGACAGCGACAACAGGCCGTGCAGCAGTTGGTCGAGCAGGCCGATGATGGTGGCGTCACGGTCATCGGTTGGCGCCACACCCCGATCATCGGACCCGACGGCCGCCATCGTCGACACGATCGGGTCGTCGCCTCGATGGGCCTCGACGAGCCGCTTGAGCGAACCGACGACCAGCCAGGTGTCGACCGACAGCTGGTCGCGTACTTCGCCCATGGCGCTGAACATCCGCTCGACGGCGTTGGCCACCGTTCCCGGCCGCCACCGGTCGACGACGAGGGCGCTCAGCTCCCGATCGGGGTCGGCCAGCGCAGCCTCGGCGTCGTCACCGACGAAACCTGGCCAGGTCCCGGTGATGCGGGTGGCCGCCGCAAGCAGGCTGCGGAGGGCGGCGGCCTCGGCACCGGCCCCGTCGGTGTGCACGTCGCTCCGGCGCTGCTCGATGGCCCGCAACAGCCGGACGGTGGCCTCGGCCCGCTCGGCGTAGCGACCGAGCCAGAACAGGTTCTCGGCCGCCCGGGCTGCCGTCGAACCGACCGCGGCCTCGGCCCCGGCGATACGGATCGGGGTGACCTCTCGTGGCCCGTCGTCCGGTCCGAGCACCCAGACGTCCTTGGCGATGGCCCCGGCCCGGTTGGCGATCGGGCCACCATCGTCGCCGGCGGTGCGGGCCAGGCCGCCAGGCAGGACGGCGTAGCCGGCCTCGGAGGCGACGGCGAAGGTCCGCAGCATCGTGGCCCGCGGCTCGAGGCGCCCGCCGGACAGGACCGGCGAGGTCGACGGCTCGACCCGCTCCTGGCCGACCCAGCCCGCCGGCTCGGCTTCGATCCTGGCTGCCAACCCGTCGAGCTGGTCACGGCTCAACCCGGTGGTGTCGATCGAGTGGCCCAGGGTCGCCCTCGACAGGGGGCGGACGACCAGGCTGCCGAGGTTCGCCAGCACGTGGGACCTGGCGGCGTCGTCGGCGCACCACCAGGCCTGGACCCCCGGCAGGGTGAGATCGGTGCCGAGCATCGCCCTGGCCAGGCTTGGCAGGATCGGTAACAGCCCGGCGTTCTCCAGCACCCCGGCACCGAGCGGATTGAGGATGCTGACTGCGCCGGTCCGGCAGGCGTCGACGAGACCGGGCACGCCGAGCGTCGAGTCCGGGCGGAGCTCGAGTGGGTCGCAGAACGTGGCGTCGACGCGGCGCAGGATGACGTGTACCGGCACGAGATCGCTGACCGTCTTGAGCCACACCCGACCGTCGCGGACCCGGAGGTCGCTGCCCTCGACGAGGGGGTAGCCGAGCCGGGTGGCGAGGGAGGCGTGCTCGAAGGCGGTCTCCGAGAGGGCGCCGGGACTGAGGACGACCACCGTCGGGTCGTCGGTGCCCGGCGGGGCGGCCGCTTCGATGGCGGCCCGGTACACCTGGAGGAACGGGCCGAGGCGACGGGCCCTGGCGCTGCGGAACACGGCCGGGAAGACCCGGGCGAGGACCCGCCGGTTCTCCAGCGCGTAGGCCAGGCCGGACGGGGCCTGGGTCCGGTGGCTGAGCACCCGCCAGGCACCGTCCGATCCCCGGTGGACGTCGCAGGCCGTGAGGGCGAGCTGGCGGTGCCCGGCGGTGACCACGCCGTGCCAGGGGCGGAGGTACTGGGGGTCGCCGAGGATCATCTCCGGCGGGACGAGACGGTCGCGGAGCAGGCGTCGCTCGCCGTACAGGTCGGCGACGATGGCGTCGAGCAGCTCGGCCCGTTGCTGCAGGCCACGTTCGAGGGTCCGCCACTCGGGCTCCGCCACGAGCATCGGCAACGGGTCGAGGGCCCACGGGCGTGGCCTGGGGAGCTCGCCGGCGCTTCCCTCGGCGTCGGCGGGCGCGTCGGTCCCGCCGGCGGTCGCCGTCCCGATCGGCCCGGTCGCCGGCGTGTAGCGGACGCCCTCCTGGTCGAGGAGCAGCTCGATCTCCGACGCCCGTCGGAGGAACTCGGCGTCGCCCATCCTCCGGTAGCGCTCCAGGAGCGGCGACCAGTGGGGCACGGGTGAGCCGTCCCGCCCCACCACCTCGTCGTTGCCGCCGGCCACGCCGGCCGCCCCGTTGGGCTGGTCGCCGAGGTAGCGGGTCGTGAGGTCGGCGCCAGTCGAGACCGTCACCGACCCTCCCTCGCCTCGGGGAAGCGGCGCAGGTCGAGGGTGCGGCGGTTGTCGCGGTCGGCGGTCGTGGCGAGGCGACTGTCGAGCCGGGCGACGTCGACCCGACCCGGGGTGTGGCCGTGACGGAAGAACCGGGCGGCCCGGCGCGCCTCCGCCTCGGCCGCGTTGACCGGACGGGTGTCGTAGGCACGGCCGCCAGGGTGGGAGACCCGGTAGGTGCAGCCGCCGACCGAGCGCTCGCTCCAGCGGTCGACCAGGTCGAACACGAGCGGATCGTGGACCCCGATCGTCGGGTGCAGCGACGAGTGGGGCGCCCAGGCCTTGTAGCGGACGCCGGCGACCGCGACCGACGGCACCCCGGTCGGTTGGAGGGGCACGGGAACGCCGTTGCAGGTGACCAGGTGGCGGGCCTCGTTGAAGCCCTCGACGAGCAGCTGCAACCGCTCGACCGACGAGTCGACGTAGCGGGCGGTGCCGGTGGCGCCGACCTCCTCGCCGAGGACGTGCCACGGCTCGATCGCCGTCCGCAGCTCGATGCGGGTGTCGTCGAGCTCCAGCTCACCGATCAGGGGGAACCGGAACTCGAGGAACGGCTCGAGCCAGGCGACGTCGAACTCGATCCCCTCGGCCGCCAGGTCGAGGACGACGTCGTTGATGTCGAGTCGGACGAACCACGGGAGGAGGAACCGGTCGTACAGGTCGGTACCCCATCGCACCAGTCGCCCTCGGTACGGGCTCGACCAGAAGCGGGCAACCAGTGCCCGGACCAGCAGCGCCTGGACCAGCGCCATCCGAGGATGCGGGGGCATCTCGAACGCCCGCAGCTCCAGGAGCCCCAGACGGCCGCGCTCGGAGTCGGGGCTGTGCAGCTTGTCGATGCAGAACTCGGCCCGGTGGGTGTTGCCCGTCAGGTCGACCAGGAGATGACGGAGGAGCCGGTCGACCATCCACGGCCTCGCCCGGTCGCCAACGCGGTCGAGCTCGGCCAACGCGATCTCCAGCTCGTACAGGGTGTCGGCCCGACCCTCGTCGACCCGGGGGGCCTGGCTGGTCGGGCCGATGAACTGGCCGGAGAACAGGTACGAGAGCGACGGGTGGTGCTGCCAGTAGGTCAGCATGCTCGGCAACAGGTCCGGCCGCCGCAGCAGCGGGCTGTCCGCCGGTGTTGACCCGCCGATGGTCAGGTGGTTCCCGCCGCCGGTGCCCGTGTGGCCGCCGTCGATGGCGAACTTCTCGGTCCCGAGGCCGGTCAGGCGGGCGTCGGCGTAGAGACCGTCGACGACGTCGGCCAGGTCGGGCCAGGTCGCGGTCGGCTGCAGGTTGACCTCGACCACGCCGGGGTCCGGGGTGACGACGACGGTCTGGAGCCGGGGGTCTCGGGGAACCGGGTAGCCCTCGACGACGACCGGCCGGTCCACCTCGGCCGCAACCGCCTCGATCACCGCCAGCAACTCGACCGCGTGTTCGGCGTGCTCCAGCGGCGGCAGGAACACCCGAAGGTGCCCGTCGACCACCTCGACCGCAAGCGCAGTCGGGGGGATCCGGCTGGTGGCGACCTCCCTGGCCGCGCCAACGGTGGGATCGGGCGATGGCTCGGGCAGCTCGTCGAGGGGCGCAAACGCCGAGCGCTCGAACGTCGGCGGCACCTCCGACCAGGTCAGCGAGTCGAGCGGCAAGCGGAGGCCGACCGGCGAGTCACCGGCGATGAGGAACAGTCCGGCGCGGCGGAGGTGCCATCGGGCCGTGGCCCAGCCGTCTCCGTCCGGGTGGGGATGCAGTGGGAGCACGAAACCGGCGGGGTCGGCCGACTCACCCTCGAGGCGGCGAAGCAGGGCGGCGCGGGCGTCGAGCTGGTCGATCTCGTCGGCCTCGGCAACGGTGACGTCGTCGACCGGCGGTTCGCCGGCCGGGAGCCGAGCCTCCTGCCAGGCCACCTCGACCGGGTCCTCCCTGGCCGCGAGCACGGCGTCGGCGTCGAGCCCGAACCGGACGGCGAGACGCTCCAGGAAGCGGCGACCGTCGTCGATCGTGGCCGAGCCAGGCTCGTCGGACCGGGCCAGTAGCTCGGGGCGGCGCCACAGTGGTCGGCCGTCGACCCGCCAGACGACGGCTGTCTGCCATCGGGGCAGCGGCTCGCCGGGGTACCACTTGCCCTGCCCGTGCTGCACGAGGCCTCCAGGCCCGAACCGGCGGTGCAGGCGGTCGACGAGATCGGCGGCCAGGCGCCGCTTGGCCGGCCCGTCGGCCGCCGTGTTCCACTCGTCGCCGTCCGGGTCGTCGATGGCCACGAAGGTCGGCTCGCCGCCCATGGTCAACCGGACGTCGTCGGCGACCAGGCGGGCGTCGACCTCGCGTCCGAGCTCGTCGATCCGCTCCCACTGGGCGTCGGAGTACGGCTTGGTGACCCGAGGGTCCTCCCGCACCCGTTGCACGTCGTTGCGGTACGAGAAGGTGACCTCGGTTCGCCCGGTCGCCCCGGTCACCGGCGCGGCCGAGACCGGGTGCGGGGTGCAGGCCAGCGGGATGTGTCCCTCGCCGGCCAGGAGGCCTGAGGTCGGGTCGAGGCCGACCCAGCCGGCGCCGGGGACGTAGACCTCGGCCCAGGCGTGGAGATCGGTGAAGTCGGACGAGGGTCCCTGGGGGCCGTCGACGGCGGCCCGGCCGAGGCCGGGCAGCGCATCGGGGGCCAGCTGCACGAGGTAGCCGGACACGAACCGGGCGGCGAGCCCGAGGTGGCGCAGCGCCTCGACGAGCAACCACCCGGAGTCTCGGCACGAGCCGACGGCCCGGCCGAGCGTCTCTTCGGGGTCCTGGACGCCTGGTTCCATCCGGATCGAGTACTCGACGGCGTCGTAGAGCCGCCGGTTGAGTTCGACCAGGTAGTCGACGGTCCCCTGCCCGTCTGCGGCCTCCCTGGCCGCCTCGACGAACGACGACAGCAGAGGGCCGGGGGGACCGTTGATCCGCCGGTAGGGCTCGAGGTCGGCGGCCAGCTGCGGCTCGTAGGCGAACGGGAAGGTCTCGGCCGACTCCTCGATGAAGAAGTCGAACGGGTTGATCACCGTCAGGTCGACGACCAGGTCGACGGTCAGGCTCAGGTGGTCGGCCGGCTCGGGGAACACCAGTCGGGCGAGGTGGTTGCCGAACGGGTCCTGCTGCCAGTTGATGAAGTGGCCGGGCGGGTCGACGGTGAGACTGTACGACTCGATCGGCGTCCGGCAGTGCGGTGCGGGCCGGAGTCGCAGCACGTGGGGATGGATCTCGACGGCCCGATCGAAGCGGTAGCTCGTGTGGTGCTCGATCCCGACGTGAATGCCCATTCGCCACTCCGTGACCGCCGACCGGGCGGCTCGTTTGGCGCATGCTAGCCCGACCGCCGGGGACACGACCGGGCCGATGGGCTCGGCCGGGACCCTTCCGGGGCCGTTTCGCGACTCGTTCACGGGCTGGTAACGAAGTGGAAACGACCCCGAGCGGAACCGGCCCTAGACCGGAGGTCATGGCCTGGCCCGCGGCCGACTACGACGCCCGCTCGTTCCACGACGAGATGGTGACCCCAGACGGTCGCGCCCGGCCGGGCTGCGAGGCCGTCATGGCCCGGTTGCAGGCCCTCGGGGAGGACCTCTTCCAGCGCCAGCAGGCCGGCGAGGCGGCCATACGCTCCATGGGGGTCACGTTCTCGCTCTCGGGGCCGGACGGCAACATCGATCGAAGCTGGCCGGTCGACCTGATCCCCCGGATCATCGCCGCGGCCGAGTGGGAGCGGGTCTCGGCCGGGCTGATCCAGCGGCTCCGGGCCCTCAACCGGTTCATCGACGACCTCTACCACGACCGCGAGGTCATCGGCGACGGCATCATCCCGGCGGAATTGATCGACGGCTCACCCAACTACCTGACCGAGTGCCGGGGAGCCAGGGTCAACGACGGCGTCTGGGCCCACATCTGCGGGACCGACCTGGTTCGGGACGGGACGGGACGGTTCCTCGTGCTGGAGGACAACCTGCGGATCCCGTCCGGCGTCTCGTACATGCTGGAGAACCGACAGGTGGCGAAGCGGGTGTTCGGTGACCTCTTCCGGGATCTCGACATCTTCCCCGTCGAGGGTTACGTCGACCGGCTGAGCCAGATGCTTCGGGGTCTGTCGCCCCGAGACGGCGACCCGGTCGTCGTCGTGTTGACGCCGGGCATCCACAACTCGGCCTACTACGAGCACGCCTTCCTGGCCGCTCGGATCGGCGCCCACCTGGTCGAAGGCTCCGACCTCGCCGTCGACGGCGATGCGGTGTTCATGCGGACCGTCGGCGGGCCGGTGCGGGTCGACGTGATCTATCGACGGGTCGACGACGACTTCCTCGATCCCGCCGTGTTCCGGGCCGACTCGGTGCTCGGCGTTCGCGGCCTGCTCGGGGCCTGGCTCGCCGGCAACGTCGCCCTCGTCAACGCCCCCGGAGCCGGGGTGGCCGATGACAAGGTGGTCTACTCCTACGTGCCGGAGCTCGTGCGGTACTACCTGGGCGAGGAGGCGATCCTCCCCAACGTCGAGACCATGCGCCTCGTCGAACCAGCCCAGCGGGCCGAGGTGCTGGCTGACCTGTCGGCCTGGGTCTGCAAGCCGGCAAACGAGGCCGGCGGCAAGGGGGTCACGATCGGCTCGAAGGCGACCGAGGAGGAGCTCGACGAGCTCCGCCGCCAGATCGAGGACGACCCGAGGAACTGGATCGCCCAGCCGATCCTGGAGCTGTCGACCGCACCGACGATCGCCGGCGACGACGTCGTCCCCCGCCACGTCGACCTCCGCCCCTTCGTGCTGAGCGCCGGCGACCCGTACGTGACCGCCGGCGGGCTCACGAGGGTGGCGCTGCGGGAGGGGTCCCTGGTCGTCAACAGCTCCCAGGGTGGCGGCAGCAAGGACACGTGGATCGTCGGGCCCTCGTCGCCGGTGATCGATGTGACCGACGACCCGACCCGGGGCCGGACCAACGGCCACCACCCGACCAAACCCGACCGGACGTCCGCCGGACCGGACCTGGAGGAACCGACACCATGAGCTATCAGACCCCCTCACCGCTGCTGCTCTCCCGGGTGGCGGAGGGCGCCTACTGGGCCGGCCGCTACCTCGAGCGGGCGGAGGGGACGGCCCGCCTCATCCGCTCGCACTCCGACCTCATCATCGACCTCCCCCGCACGGCCACACTCGGCTGGCAGCCGCTGCTGACCGTGCTCGGACTCGAAGCCGAGCACGAGGCGCCGGTGGCCGAGGCGACCGAGGAGCACGTGGTGCGCCGGTTGAGCGCCGACCCGGACGAGGCCAGCTCGATCCGGTCGTCCGTCGAGGCCCTGCACCACAACCTGCGGGTGACCCGGGCCGTGCTGCCGATGGACGCCGCCGAGGTCCTGACCGAGCTGCACGCCTTCACTGCGGCCACCGCCGAACGGGCGGTCGACCGCCGGACCCGGTCGGCCTGGCTGACGGCCGTGGTCCGTCGTTGCCAGACCCTGACCGGGATCCTCGGCGACACGATGAGCCACGACGACGCCTACTGCTTCCTGACGATCGGCCGCCAGCTCGAACGGGCGGACCTCACGTCGCGGGTGCTCGACGTGCAGGCGAACCTCCTGACGACCGGCCGCGGCCCCGCCCTCGAGCCCTATCTCGACATCTCCTGGTTCGCCGCACTCCGCTCGGTCAGCGCCCTCCAGGCGTTCCGGCGGAGCGGTCTCCCGGCCACGCCGGCGTCACAGATCGCGTTCCTGCTCCGTGACAACAAGTGTCCCCGGAGCGTCGAGGCGTGCCTGATCGAGACCGGGCGGTGGCTGCTCGAGATCCCCGGGAACGGGGAGGCCATGAGCCGCTGCGCCGCCACCCAGGCGCTCTTGGAGGAGGTCGACGGCGGGCCGTTGCTCGGGGCCGACCTGCATCGGTTCAGCGATGCCCTGCAGCGGGCGATCGCCGAGGTCCACGACGCCATCGACGCGACATGGTTCACGACCGGTTTCGCCACCGAGGTACCGGTCACTCCCTAGCGGGCGAAACACCCCGCCCCCTCCACCACGCAGTGCGTCGGCGAGGGTCACGCATGACCGCTGGACGCGCAACGGCCCCCGGCTGCGGAGCCGGGGGCCGTCGAGTGCAATCAGTCGATCTGCAGTCGAGCGAAGAGCTCGACCTTCGCCTCCTCGAAGTCGTCCTCGCTGATGAGGCCGGCCTCGCGGCGCTTGTGCAGGTCTTCGACCAGTTGGAGGAGCTCCTGGGGCGACGGTTCACCGTCACCGCTCACGAGGCTGACGGCATCGTCGTTGACCTCGGTCTCGTCCGGCGCGGTGTCCAGCCCGGAGCGACGCTCCTGCCGGTTCGCCCGCTTCCGGGCCGCTCTCTCCTTCTTGGCCTTGTCGCGCTGGAGCTTGGCGAAGCTCGATCGTTGTTTGGCCATGGCGGCGCCTCCCGTTCTGTCACCTTGCTCCCCGGGCACCTAGCAGCCGCACGGGGACCGTCACTGAGGGTAGTGGGTGAGCCTTTTCCTGCCACCCAACGTGACATCTTGCCTGTTCCTGTGGCCCGGTCGTGGCCGCCGCGCCACAGCGGCTCACCCCGAGTCTACCGCCCGGTAGGGGCGATTCCGAGTCAGGGCTCGGTTCGGGAGCCGCTTGTCACCCTGCGAGCACGCCCCGGTCGAGGAGCGCCTCGACCGCGCCCGTCAAAGCCTCGACGAAACCGTCGATATCCGCCTCCGTCACGGCAAGGGACAGAGCGATGAATCCCCTGGTCGCCATGTAGACCTCACGCTCGAGTAGTTCGTGGAACAGCAGCTCGATACGGCGGGGATCCGCATCGGCCAGATCGGCCGGGCCTTCGACGGGCCCCGGGACGGCATGGACGCCGATCAGCGAACCCCAGCCCGTCGCCGACAGGCCCGCCGGGGCCAGGACCGGGTCGATCCGTGCCCGCAGCTCCTCACCGTCGGCGAACAACCGATCCAGGGCCTCAGCGGTCAGGATGTGCTCGACGGCGGCAACGCCGGCCGTCATCGTCATCGAGTTGTTGTTGAAGGTGCCGCCGTGGGTCAGCTGCCCGCCGCGGGCGGGGTCGAACGCCCCCATCAACTCGGCCGAGCCGCCGAAGGCGCCGAACGTCATACCACCACCGAGGTATTTGCCCAGGGTCGTCACGTCCGGCACGATCCCCAGCCGCTGCTGGGCCCCGCCGGTCGACATCCTCGATGTCATGACCTCGTCGAAGATCAGGATGACACCGTGCTCGGTGCACAGCCGACGAAGGCCGGCCAGGAAGTCCGGGCGTCCGGGGAGACAGCCACCGGCCCCCATCATCGGCTCGACGAGCAGGCAGGCGACGTCGTCTCCGTGCTCGGCCAGCGCATCGGCAACCGAGTCGAGGTCGTTGTAGGCGCAGCGGACGTAGTCGAATGGCGCCTGCAGGGCGGCCCCGGTGGCACCGAAATACAGCAGTCCGCCGTGGTAGGCACCGTCGAAGATCAGCACCCGGTCACGGCCGGTTGCATGGCGGGCGAGGTTGATCGCCATCAGGTTGGCCTCGGTCCCCGAATTGGTGAACCGCATCTGGTCCATCGATGGGAACCGGTCGGTCACCAGCTCGGCCAGTCGGTGTTCACCGTCGGCCACCGCGCCGAGCGACCATCCCCTGGCCAACACCGAGCGCACGGCGTCGGCCACCTCCGGCGGGTTGTGCCCGAGCAGGGCTGCGGTGTAGTCGCCGAGCACGTCGAGGTATCGATGGCCGTCGACGTCGAGCAGCTCCGCACCCTCGGCCCTGGCCACCCGGAACGGGAACGGGTCGAAGTCCAGCACCGACCGGGTCGACCCCGCCGGCAGGACCTTGGCCGCGGCCCGGGCCTGTTCCGCGCTGCGGGGGCGGCGGTCGGCGTAGCGGGCCCTGGCATCGTCGAGGGCAACGGCCACGGCATCCTGCTTGGTCATCGGCCGAGTCTCCCACCGGTGCCACCGCATCGGCCAGCGCTCCCGTTTGCCCTCCTCGCCCTTGCTCGCCCCCCACCGGAGCGGGGTAGGCTCGGCCACCCGCTCCAGGAGGACGACCATGTTGCCGACCGCCCCGTTCGGATCAACCGGCCACGACAGCAGCCGCATCATCTTCGGGGCGGCAGCCCTCGGCGGCATGAGCCAGGAACGGGCCGACGCCACCCTGGCCCTGCTCGATCCGGCCGGGGTGAACCACATCGACACCGCCGCCTCCTACGGCGACTCCGAGCTCCGCCTCGCCCCGTTCCTGGCCGAGCACCGGGCGGAGTTCTTCCTGGCGACCAAGACCGGCGATCGGACCGGCGATGCCGCCCGAGCCAGCCTCGAGCGCAGCCTGGAGCGGATGGGTGTCGACCAGGTCGACCTGATCCAGCTCCACAACCTGGTCGAGCCGGACGAGTGGGAGACGGCGCACGGACCCGGCGGTGCCGTCGAGGCCCTGACGCAGGCCCGCGACGAGGGCCTGTGCCGGTTCATCGGCGTCACCGGACACGGCGTGCGGATCTGCGGCATGCACCTCCGGAGCCTCGATCGGTTCGACTTCGACAGCGTGCTGTTCCCCTACAACCACAGCCTGCTCGGCGACCCCGGCTATCGGGCCGACGCCGAGGCGCTCATCGACCGCTGCAGCGAGCGGGGGGTGGCGATGCAGACCATCAAGTCGGTGGCAAGGGGCCGGTGGCCCGACCCACCGCCCGAGCGCCGCTTCTCGTGGTACGAGCCGATCGACGACGTCGAGGCGCTGACGCGGGCCGTCAACTGGGTCCTGGCCCGGCCGGGGCTGTTCCTCAACTCGTCGAGCGACGCCCGCCTGCTGCCGGCGACCATGGAGGCGGCGACCGCCCTGACCGGCGCCCCGACCGACGCCGAGATGGACGCCGACGCCGCCCGCCTCGGCATCACCCCGCTGTTCGACGGGGCCGAACTCGAGAGGATCTGACGTGCTGATCGTGGCCGGAACGCTCCAGATCGACCCCGAGCACCGGGATGCGATGTTCGCCTCCCTCGTGCCGATGGTCGAGGCGACAAGGGCCGAGCCCGGCTGCCGGGCCTACGTCTTCAGCCCCGACACCGACGACCCCGGCCGCGTGCACCTGTTCGAGTTGTGGGACGACCAGGCGGCGCTCGACGGCCACTTCGCCTCCGAGCACATGGCGGCCTGGATGGCGCAGGCGGCCGAGCTGCCGATCCGGGGCCGGGACATCACGAAGTACCTCGTCTCGGGAACGGGCACCCTGCCCTGATCCGGCCGGGACGGCCGCGTTCGCCCGCTCAACCGGCCGTCGCTAACGTTTGCTGCATGGCAGTCGTTGACACCGCGCTCCCCAACCCGATCCTGCACGACTTCTGGGTTCGTCCGGCCGAGGAGATCGACGCCGACCTCGACCTGCTCCGCTCGACCAACGGTGGGGTCAACTTCGTGCCCGAGCCCGAGGTCCCGCCGGAGATCCCCCTCCCCCAGGGTCCCGGCGGCTGGGTCCTGACCCGCCACGAGGACATCCTGCACGTGTCGAAGACGCCCGAGATCTTCAGCTCGGCCAGCGGCATCACGATCGGCGACACACCACCGGAGTTCAACGAGTTCTTCGGCTCGATGATCGCCATGGACGACCCCCGCCACGCCCGCCTCCGCCGGATCGTGTCGCGCGGCTTCACCCCCCGCATGCTCAAGCAGCTGGAGGACACCGTCGAGCAGGTCGGCGCCACGATCCTCGACGAGGTCGCCAACCGGGGCTCGGTCGACTTCGTCGTCGATGTCGCTGCGGCCCTGCCGCTCCGGATCGTGTGTGACCTCATGGGTATCCCCGACTCGGAGTACAAGTTCGTCTTCGACCGGACCAACGTGATCCTCGGGGCCTCCGACCCCGAGTACGTCGCCGACGAGGCCGACGTCATCACCGCGCTGCTGACCGCAGGCGGCGACCTGGCCAACCTGATGAACGAGGTGGCCGAGTCGAAGAAGGGCGGCGACGGGTCGGATCTCACCAGCCAGCTGATCAACGCCGACCTCGGCGACGACGAGCTGACGCCTGGCGACCTGGCCAGCTTCTTCATCCTGCTGGTGGTGGCCGGCAACGAGACGACCCGCAACTCGATCAGCTGGGGCCTGAAGTACCTCACCGACCACCCGGACCAGCGGGCGGCGTGGGCGGCCGACTTCGACGGCCTGGCCCAGACCGCGGTCGAGGAGATCGTGCGGATGGCCTCGCCGGTGACCTACATGCGCCGGACGGCGACCGTCGACACCGAGATCAACGGCCAGGCGATCGCCGAGGGCGACAAGGTGTGCATGTTCTACCTGGCTGCCAACCGTGACCCGGAGGTCTTCGACGATCCGCTGACGTTCGACATCCGCCGCCAGCCGAACCCCCACGTCGGCTTCGGCGGACCCGGGCCCCACTTCTGCCTCGGCGCCCACCTGGCCAGGCGCCAGATCACCGTCATGTTCCGTCAGCTGTTCCAGCGCCTGCCGGACATCGAGGCGACCGGTCCGCCGGAGCTGCTGCAGTCGAGCTTCATCCACGGCATCAAGCACCTGCCGGCGAGCTTCACGCCGGCCGGCGACTGACCAGGCGCCGCTCGGTCGTGACGACGCCATCTCGCAGCGTGGTGGCCATCGTCACGACCGTCGACTGACGTCCCCGCCTAGGCGCCCTGCCGGCTCCGCAGCGCCTCGATGGCGCGGTCGGCGTGGGCGGTCATGTTCGTCTCCGAGGTGATGACATCCAGCACCGTGCGGTCGGTGTCGACCACAAACGTGGCCCGCTTGCTCGGGAGCGGGCCGAACCGCTTGACCCCGAACTGGGCCTGGACCACCTTGTCCGGGTCGGCGAGGAGGGGGAATCCGAGCTCGTTTGCCTCGTCGAACTGGCGCTGCCGATCGGACCGATCGGCCGACACTCCCACGATCGTCGCCCCGAGTTCGGTGAACTCGGCGTGCAGGTCGCGGAAGTGCTTGCTCTCGATCGTTCAACCGGGCGTCATGGCCTTGATGTAGAAGTAGACCACCAGGGGCCCGGTCTCCAGCAGACCGGACAGGGTGACCGGGTTGCCGTGCTGGTCTTCGAGCGTGAACTCGTCGACCGTGTCGCCGACCTTCACCGCCGACTCCTCTCTGCCACCGTCGATCCGGTGGGCGTCAGCTTGCCATTGTGGCCGGTTGGCGACGCGCGGTGCCGGATCCTGTCCATCGCCGCGGCCGGCGCGGGCGCCGCCGGCGTCAGGTGCCGAGGGCGGCCATCGCCGCCTCAGCGGCGTCGAGGTCGCTGCGGGCGCCCGCCAGCAGCTCACGGGTCTCGGCCACCAGTTCGGCCGGAGCGTTGTTGACGTAGCCGGGGTTGGCCAGCTTCTTCTCGAAGCCGGCGACCTGACCGCTCTTGGCCTCGATCAGCTTCTGCAGCCGGGCCCGCTCGCCGTCGAGGTCGAGCTCGTCGACGAGACCCGACACGTGGACCTCGGCTCCCTCGAAGGCGATGGTGCTCGCCACCGCCGGGCGGTCGCCGTCTTCGCTGGCCAGGACCTCGCCGACGCCGGCCAGCGTCTCGACGGTGCCCTCGGCGCTGTCGATGAGGGCCCGAACGGTCGCCGGGGCGTGGACGGTCACCTGCTGGCG
>JBCCVL010000047.1:0-35374 GCA_039195375.1 Actinomycetota bacterium | reverse complement strand
TGCCCTCTTCGGCGGCATCCAGCTGATGGACGACAAGAAGCGAAAGGTGACCGCCCGACGGCAGTCGGCCCGCCAGCAGGTCCGGCAGTTCGTCGAGGACGTGCAGTTCGAGGTCGGCAACGCCATGACCACCCAGATCCGTGACCTGCAGCGCCAACTCCGAGACGAGTTCACCGAGCGGCTGACCGAGCTGCAGGCCACCTACACCGACACGGCGCAGCGGGCCCAGCAGGCGGCCCAGGCCGGCCAGGCCGACGTGCAACGCCGAGCCGGCGAGCTCGACGGCGCCCTCCAGGCGCTCACCCGGATCGACCAGCTCACCCGAGCCGGAGGTGCGGCATGACCACGACCACCGTCCCCGCAGCCGGGCCTCCTGGCCCGGCGATCAACCAGGCCGGCACCACCGCCGCCGACCAGGTCCTCGCCCTGCTGGTCTGGACCAGGGACCGGCTCGCCCCCGGGCCACACCGAACCCAGGTCGAGCAGATCATCGACCGGCTGCAGGGCCCGCTCCGGGTGGCCATCGCCGGCCGGGTCAAGGCCGGCAAGTCGACCCTGCTCAACGCCCTGGTCGGCGAGCGCCTCGCCCCGACCGACGCCGGCGAGTGCACCCGACTGGTCAGCCGCTACCACCACGGCCCCAGCTACCAGGTGTCGGCCCACCTCAACGACGGCGGGGTCCAGCAGGTCCCGTTCCGGCGCGACGACGGCGCCCTGCGGATCCAGCTCGGCAACCTGGCCGAGTCGCAGGTCCGGGCCCTCGACATCGCCTGGCCGAGCAGCGCCCTGTCGTCGCTGACCCTGATCGACACCCCGGGGCTGGCCTCGATCAACGACGAGAACTCCCGGCGGACCCGCGACTTCCTCGAACCACAGCGGGAGCAGGCCCCCGAGGCCGACGCCGTGATCTACCTGATGCGGCACCTCCACCGCTCCGACGTCGCCTTCCTCGACGCGTTCATGGACCGCTCGGTTGCGTCGTCGTCGCCGGTCAACTCGGTTGCACTGCTGTCCCGGGCCGACGAGATCGGGGCCGGCCGGCTCGACGCCATGGACTCGGCGGCCCGCATCGCCGACCGCTACCGGTCGAACCAGCAGGTCCGCGGCCTGGCCGCCAACGTGTTGCCGGTGGCCGGGTTGCTGGCCGAGACCGGGCTCACCCTGCGGGAGGACGAGGCGGCCGCCATCCGAACCGTGGCCGGTGAGCCGGACGAGCTGGTCGACGACATGCTCCTGTCGGCCGAACAGTTCTGCGACCCCGAGTCTGGCGAGCTCACCGTCGAGATCCGGCGTAACCTCCTCGACCGGCTCGGCCTGTACGGCGTCCGGCTGCTCGTGACCGACGTGCGGGCCGGCCGGGTCGCCACGGCGTCGGAGATGGCCCCACGGTTGGTCGAGGCCTCCGGCCTGCAGGCCCTGCGCCGGGTGCTCGACGAGCACTTCCTGCCCCGGGCCCGGATCCTCCAGGCCAGGACCGCCCTGGCCGCGACGAGGAGCCTGGTGCCCCACCTCCGGGTCTTCGAGAGCCGGGTGGCCGACGACCTCGAACGGGGGGCCGAGCGGATCGCAGCCAGCGCCGTCGAGTTCGCCCGGCTCCGGGCCGCCAACCTGGTCGCCGCCGACGGCATCCGCCTCGCCGACCACGAGCGTGAGGAGCTGCAGCGGCTCTTCCTGTCACCGACCGCAGCCCGGGCCCTCGGCATCGACGGCTCGGCGCCGGCCGAGGCGATCCAGGCTGCTGCGCTGGCCACCATCCAGCGCTGGCGCGACCGGGCCAACGACCCGCTGGCCGACGCGGCAACGATCGAGGTCTGCGAGGCTGCGGCCCGCACCGGCGAGAGCTTCTACGTCCAGTTCACGTGAGTCCAGTTCACGTGAGCGGGCCGCCGGGTCAGCGGAAGACGTGGACCCCCCACCAGCCGGTCTCGTCGTGCCACATGCCGACGCCGATGACCGACCACTCGGGGTTCGTCATGTTGCGATAGTGCCCGGGCGAGTCAACCCACATCCGATGGAACTGTGCCGCGGCCTCCGCCGGCGTCATGGTCTCGTCGGAGTACCAGACGATGTTCTCGAACCACCGGGCGTCGGAGTGGCGGAACCCGGTCCGCCGCATCTCGACCGCCCAGCCCCGAGCGAAGGCGTGCATCTCGTCGTCGACCGGCTCGACGGGTTGCAGACCGAGTCCGGCCCGCAGGTCGTTGACCAGTCGGAGTGACTCGGCCTCGGCCGCCGCCAGCCCGGCGTCGTCGTCACCCGAGCCGCCGGAGCCACCGGTCCCCGCCCCGGTCGAGACGACCCAGAACGGCGCGCCGGCACCGGCGTCGTGATCGTAGGTGACCGGCGCCGCCGGATCCGGGGTCGACGGGGCGACGATCGGGTGATCGGCGAACCCGCCGGGTCGGATCGCCGATCCGTGGACGAACGGCACCCCGTCGGAGTGGGCCGTGTGGGCCACCGAGTCGTCGTTGTGGATCCGGAGCACCTGCCCGACCCGGACCCGGACGGGGTCGTCGAACCGGTTCCAGGCACCGCTCCCGGTCCCGGCCGGGATCCGGAACTCCACCACGTCGGCCGCCGGTCGCCCGGTGGTGGGCGGTGACCCGGTGGTCGACGTCGATGGTGGAGCCGTGGTCGGGGTTGTCGACGGGGCCGCCGTCGCCGTCGTCGGTGGTGGGCTGGCCGTCGTCGACGACGCCGTCGATGGCGGTGTCGTCGATGACGGTGTCGTCGGTGGGGCCGTCGCGATCGACGACGACCCGGGGGCGGAGGTGGACGGCGGCGGCGCCGACCCGGCTGTCGATGACGACGTCGGCGACTCGGCCGGTGTCGACGACTCGACGGCGACGGCGCCGACCCCGGTCTCGATGTCGGTGTCGGTGTTCGACGGGGTACCGAGGTCGAGGGTGGCCGACGCCGCTGACGACGACGAGCCGGTTGACGACGCGGTGGTCGCCGGCACCGCAGCCGCCGGTTGAGGAGCGGGCCCGAGGGCCGCCTCGTCGGCCCGGCAACCGACGCCGACGAGCAGGAGGCCGAGCACGAGCGGCCGGATGAGGACGGTGGAGCGTCGCATCGTCAGGCCCCCGTCCGCTCGAGGTGGGCGCAGACCCGGGCGACGAACCCGCCGCTGAGGTTCTGGGGTCGGAAGTCGACCTCGTAGAGCCCGTTGACGCGGAGGAACTCGGACCGCTCTGCGCCGAGGACCCCGAACCAGGCGTTCGAGAGCGTCACGAAGAGCGGCTCGGCGGCGAGGATCGCCTCGAGCGCCGGATCGCGCTCGGCCGCCAGGTCGAGCGTGCGGAAGGCGACCGAGTCGTCGAGGCCGGTCGACCCCTGGTTCCAGTCGTACTCGTCCCGTTGGGCGGCGGTGGCGTCGAACACCGGCGACTGGAGCTGGAAGTCGTTGGTGCCGTCGATCCCGAACCGGTTGTAGAGCGCGTCCCGTCCGGCCGGGTCGTAGCGACCGTCGCAGCGCCACTGCATGGCCAGCAGCCGGTTGCCGTCGGTGGCCCAGCTCGGGTGGTTGACGATCCGTCTGGCCAGCCCGTCGGCCACCGCAGCGTTGAGCTCGAAGTTGAACGACGTGTTGGCGTAGCCGTACTGGCGGCTCGGCAGGTACAGCTGACCGTTGTTCTGGATCGAGTGGTCGGACGGGAACACGATCGTGTGGAAGCGGTCGATCGGGTCGGCCTTCAGCCGCATCAGGCTGTGGGCCTGGGGGCCGGTCAACCGCTCGTCGTCGCCGGCGAAGGCGCCAGGCCAATCCGGGTACGACCCCCAGATCGGGCGTTGGGGTGAGCCGTGGCAACCGGCGCAGCTCGAGGCGTCGGTGTCGTGGACGAAGGTGGTCCGGAAGTCGAGCTGGGAGAACCGCCACAGCCCGGACGTCTCGTCGAGCTCGGCCAGTTCGACGACCTCCCGGAGCGGGTCCGCCGGGTGGGACGAGACACCGATCAGCAGGCGGGCGTCGGGGCCGTACAGGATCAGTCTCGGGTAGTCGATCGACGCCCGGTGGCGGGAGCGGGACTCGTCCATCAGGACGAACGATTCGCCCATGTACGGGGGCAGGGCCGACAGGAGGTCGGCGACGTTGGTGATCGCCTGACCCTCGACCAGCTCGACGATCCCCGCCGTCGACAGGCGCTGAGCCCGGTTGACGGGGAAGACCCGGGTCGGTGCCACCGGGTCGGTCGGTCCGTACGAGGGCGCTGCGCCGGTCGGGACGGTCGTCGCCGACGAGCCGTCCGGGGCCGGCGACCCGGCGGTCGTCGGGTCGGTGGCGGCGGAATCGGCGGCCGACGTCGGTACGGCAGCATCGTCGCCGGCCGCGTCGCCAGCGGTCGTGCCGCCGAGGACCGCCTCCCCGGTGGCGGGTCCGGGCGACGAGGGGTCGACGACGATCACCGGCCCCGCCGGATCGGCGGTCGGACCGGGGCCGGCGTCGGCGTCCCCGCCGATCGCCTCGATCGCGTCCACCATCGAGGGAGAGGGATCGCCGGCGACGACGGAGGGACGGTTGTCGTCGCCGGCGAGGGCCGGGCCGCCGGTGCGGCTGTTCGGACTGTTGGCCCACGCCAGGGCGACGAGCGTCGAGAACGCGACCAGGCCGAGCAGGATCGCCAGCCGGTCACCGCGGCGCAGTCCCGGTGGCTCGACCAGACCGATCGGGCCCGGTGGTTCCGGGCTGGGCCACGGCGGGCCGGGTGGTTCCGTGTCGGTGTCGTTCGTGAGGGTCACGAGCTTTCCGTCCTTATATCGAGGAGGGGTATCGAGGAGGGGTATCGAGGGAGGGGCGTCGGGGGAATCAGGGGGGTCGGGTCGTGCGCGGGCGCGTCGGAACAGGCCCGTCGGCCCGGGCCGCTCCGCCTGCGCTGCGCCGATGGCGAGACGGGTGCGCTCGTCGTCAGTTCGGGGGGTGGATGCCGAGGTCGTCGGCGAAGGTGATCGATCGGATCGGGTCGGGCCGGTAGCTGGCGGCGGCGTCGATCGGCGTGGTTCCGACGTGCTGGCGGATCGAGCCGGGGAACGGCTCGGGGCTCCAGATCCCGCCGTTCACGTCGGTGTACCAGTCGGTCTGGCCGGCCGCGTTGTCGAGGCGCAGATCGCCCATGAAGATCGACCGGGCGCTGCCGTCGAAGGGTGAGGCCGGATCGTCCCAGGCCACCACCCGCCCGGGGTCGGCGGCCCGGAGGGGTTCGCAGTGCTCGTCGTCGCGGACCTGGAGGTCGCCGGTCACGAAGCAGAGGTCGATCGTGTTGGCCAGGCCGTCGCCGTCCCAGTAGCGGGCCGGCAGGTCGACGAAGAACTGGAGCTGGACGAAGAAGCGACCGAAGTCCGGCGAGTCGACCGACTGGTAGAGCGTCCAGCGCTCGTCGAACGGGAACCAGTCGCTCCGCTGGCCCTTGGGGACCAGCACGCGGTCCTCGAAGCAGGCGCTGGCCGGGATCTCCCGCCCGTCGATGCGGTCGGCGCCCTCGCCATCGCCGGGGCCGACGACGACGGTCGGGCCGGTGCCCTGGTCGCAGTGCATGGCGAACTCGCCCCGCCGCCCGAACGGGTGCAGGGCCCGGTAGATCAGCTCGGCGCCGTTCCCACAGCGGGCGTGGACGAACACCTCGTGCTCGTGGTTGTCGAACGCCGCCGCCGAGTGGCTGTCGTGATGGACCTTGTAGGCCACGTCACAGATCTGGTCGTGGCGGTCGACCGAGCTGCCGTCCTCGTAGTAGCCACCGTCGTTGTACCACTCGACCTTGTGGCCGACGTGGGACTCGGGCCGGGGGCTGGCGCCGGCGGTCACCAGCTGCTCGTTGACGTAGCCGAACGGGAACGGGATGTCCTCGAGGTCGGAGCCGGCGGGGTCTCGCCCGTGCTCGTGGCCGAAGTGGCAGCCGGTGGCCGGGTCGACCGGTTGGTGGTGGGTCGGGTACACCTTGCCGTCCGGCCCGTACACCCAGTAGTGGTCGTGGATCTCCTTCGAGCACGTGTCGTGTCGACCCGGCTCCCAGGCGCCGTAGGCCGAGGCCGTCGGGGCGTCCGCCGGTGGCAGTTCCGTGCCGGGCGTCGGGGCGACCGGGCTGCCATCGGCGTTGCCGCCATCCGCGCTCGCCTCGCCCGCCGCCTGGTCGCCCCGGTCTGCGTCCGCCGTCGAGGCCCCGGCATCGTCGGGCGTTGGGTCGAGGCCGATCTCCGTCTCGGTCTCGGCCCCGGTCTGGTTGTCGGCCCGGTCGTCGGGCTCGGGACTCGGCGCCGGCTCGGCGTCACCGGATGGCAACTCGTCGCCGTCGGCCGGTTCCCCGTCGGCGTCGTCCGACCCGCCGATCGGACCGTCGAGACCGTCCGGATCGGCGCCGACGTCGGCCTGGAGCGGTTCCGCCCCGGGACCGCGCTCGGCCAGGTAGGCGCCGCCGCCGATCAGGATGGCCAACCCGGCGGCCAGGGCCAGGAACCGTGTCGGTGGTCGTCGCCGGCTCGGGTCGGCGACCGGCGGTCGGTCCCGGAGGTGGGCGTAGTGGTTGCGGAGGCGGTCCTCGATGGTCGGCTCGGTCCCCGGGCTCATGGCCCCTCCCCGAGGAGTTCACCAAGGCGGTCGAGCGCCCTGGCCAGGTAGGAGCGGACGGTGCTCTCGGTCACGTCGAGGTGCTCGGCGATGGCCGCGATCGTGAGGTCATGGCCGAAGCGCAGCGCCAGGCACGCCTGCTGGCGCGGTGGCAGGCTGGCGATGGCACTCGCCAGGTCGGGATCCGGGTAGCGGTCGTAGTGGTCCTGGCTGGCCGGGAGACGGAAGGGGAGGCGGCGACGGCGGACCACGCTGCGCTGCACCACCCGGACGAGATACCCCTTGGCGTTCTCCACCGGCGGTGGGCGGCGCTGACGCGAGATGAGGGCGGCGAACGCCTCCTGCACGGCGTCTTCGGCCCGGTCGACGTCGAGCATCCGGGCATACGACAGCAACCAGTCGTGGAACTGGTCGGACAGCGCCGGTGGGTCATCCGGCAACACCGGTGGATCGTCGGGTCGTGCCCGGGGACGGTCGGACATGGACGAGGGGGGCTCAACCGAGGTTGGGGCAGCCGAATCGGCCTCGGTGAACAACTTCATGGTTGGTATGTGCGTTCGGGCGCCCAAAACCGTGGCATCGATGGCGAAAAAAGTGACTTCGGCCCGGCCGGCGCCGGTGCCGGTATCCGCCCGGGAAGGCCGACGCCGCCGCGGCGCCACTAGGCCGTCGGTTCGGTGGCGACCAGGCGACAGCCGAGTTCGACCAGGAGTCGCTCGTCGGGATCGTCGAGATCGACCTCGAGCTGGGCCCGGATGCGGTCGATCCGGTAGCGGACCGTGTTCCGGTGCAGGTGCAGGGCGGTGGCGGCGGCCGAGACGTTGCGCCCGTTGTCGAGATAGACCCGCAGGGTCTCCAGCGCCTCCCTGGCCCGGGCCGGGGTCTGGTCGAGCAGGGGGGCAAGGACCTCGTTGAGCAGCGGGCGCACGCCGTCGATCTCGGCCCACTGCAGCAGCGCCCGACTGAAGCCGAGGCGGTCGAAGTGGTGGGGCTCGTTCGGCAGCCCACTGTCGCGAGCCGAGCGGACGGCGGTGGTGGCTTCGTTGACGCTGGCTCGGAGGCCGGCGACACCGAGATGTGGCGTCCCCACCCCGACGTGCAGCTGCAGGTCGCCGAGCACCACACCCGCCTGCTCGACCGCGAGCGCAGCCGCCTGGCCGACCTCGCGGCTCACCAGCTCGCCGTGTGACGTCGTGCGGCTCGACACCAGCACGATCGACGTCGCCGTCCCGGCCCGGGTCCAGATGCCGCCGACCCGTCTGACCCCCTCGAGCGCCAGCTCGGCGATCCGCTGCTGGGCCCGGTAGGTGGCGGCGGCGTCGGCCGGCTGCTCCGCAGTGCCCGCCCCGGGATCGTGGCAGTCGATCCGGATGGCGCAGTGCGAGCCGTCGATCGGGAACCCGGCCTGGCGGAGTCGTCCGGCGGCGTCGGCCCACATGCCGACGTCGCTCAGCAGGATCTCGTTGAGCAACTCGGACCTGGTGGCCTCGGGCAGCTCCCTTGCGTCGAAGTCGGCCTGCAGGACGCCCTCGACGTGGCGGGCGACGTGCGACAGGGCCGAGTCGAGCAGCGCACCGCCGGTCGCTCCCTCGACCGCCAGGTACCACCGCACGACCCCCTGGACCCGGATCGGCCGATCGCCGTCGCCCCGCGGGGTGCGAGCGAGCCGGACCGACCGGCCAAGGGCCCGGCCGACCTCGGTCAGCAGGCGGTCGAGGTCGTCGGTGCCGGCACAGTCGGCGGTGGCAGAGACCACCCGCTCGAGGGCGGCCATGTCGGCCTGTTGCCGACCCCGGCTCAGGTCGCGCAACAGCACGGCGAGCGAGGCCACGTCGTGCCCGGGGACGAGGGTGGCCAGGGCGATGCCGGCACCAGCGGCCACCCGGCGCCCCGTCGGCCCGGGGTCGCCACCGACGATGGCGGCGACACCGGACTGGGCCCGGGCAACGGCCAGATCGAACCGATAGCTGGTGACCATGCGGTCCAGGGTCGGGTCCAGGACGACGAGATCACCGGGTCCGGCCCGCTCGATCGCGGTGAGGTCGCTGGCGGCGAAGATCCGGCTGACGGGATTGTGGCCGAAGCGGGCGAACTCGTCGTCGACGACCACGCCCTCGCCCAGATCGATCAGCCGGACCGGCCCGCCGCCGATGTCTCCGGTCGCCGTCGCCGACCCTGGCCCTGCCATCTCGTCGACCGTATCGAACACCACGCTCTTGTGCAGACTGCACAGGATCGACGCGCCGTTCGTTCGCCTGCCCGAAGACGGCGACCGGGCACAGATCTAGCGTTGGTCTCGTGATGGAGATCGGCGAACGGGAGCTGGACTGGTTGACGCTCGGCGCTGCGGTCTTCGGGGCCGGGGGTGGCGGCGATCCGCTCCTCGGCAACCTGATGGCCCGCCGTGCGGTCGAGGAATCGGGGCCGGTGCAGCTCATCGATCTGGACGACCTCGACGACGACGACCTGATCCTGCCGGCGGCCATGGTCGGCGCCCCGACGGTGATGGCCGAGAAGTTCGCCTCGGGCGACGAGGGCGAGCGGCTCCGGGCCGCCATCGAGGCCCAGCTCGGTCGCCGGGTCGCCGCCTACTCGAGCGGCGAGCTCGGCGGGATCAACGGCGTGCTCCCCCTGACGTGGGCCGCCCGAAGCGGTCTGCCGGTCGTCGACTGCGATCTGATGGGCCGGGCCTTTCCCGAGCTGCAGATGACCACGGCCGCCATCGCTGGCATCGACATCAGCCCGGTGGTGATGACCGACGAGCGGGGCAACGTCGTCTCGTTCACGACGGTCACCGCCAAGTGGGCCGAGACGCTGGTCCGGACCGTGGTCGGGGCCATGGGCGGCGAGGCGTCGATGTGCCTCTACCCGATGACGGTGGCCCAGGCCAGGCTCGGCGCCGTGCCGAAGTCGATGAGCCGGGCCATCGAGGTGGGCAGGCTGCTCCTGGAGGCGACCGACGACCCGATCGGCACCCTCTGCGCCGCCGTCCAGGGCTTCCCCCTCGTCGAGGGCAAGGTGGCCGACGTCGACCGGCAGACCACCGACGGGTTCGCCAAGGGCTCGGCGGTCATCGAGGGCACCGGTCGGGACGCCGGACGACTCCTGCGGATGGAGTTCCAGAACGAGAACGCCGTGTTGATGGAGGACGGGAAGGTCCAGGCCACCGTGCCAGACATCATCACCGTCGTCGACGTGCACACCGCCCGCCCGATCGTGACCGAACAGCTGCGCTACGGCCAACGGGTGGTGGTGATCGCCCTCCCGTGTGACCCGGTGTGGCGCAGCCCCGAGGCCCTCGCCGTCGTCGGACCACGGGCCTTCTCGTACGACCTCGACTACGTCCCGGTGGAGGACATCCATGGCTGAGAGCCCGCGCTTCCGGATGGGCATCGACGTCGGCGGCACCAACACCGACGCCGTCATCCTCGACGACGCCCTGCAGGTCCTGGCCAAGCACAAGTCGCCGACGACGGGTGACATCGTCGGTGGGATCAGCGACGCCATGGCCGCCGTGCTCGCCGCGGCCGGCATCGGTGCCGGCGCCGTCGACCGGGTCATGCTCGGCACCACCCACGCGACCAACGCCGTGTTGGAGCGGCGGGAGCTGGCCACGGTGGCGGTGCTGCGGATCGGCGGGCCGGCCACCTACTCGGTGCCCCCGCTGTGGACCTGGCCGGACGACCTGCGGGCGGTCGTGTCGGCCGGCGAGGCGATCATCGACGGCGGCTTCGAGTTCGACGGCTCCGAGCAGGTCCCGCTCGACGAGGACGCGGTGCGGAGCTTCGTCGAGTCGCTCGACGCGCCACCGGACGCCTTCGCCGTCGCCTCGGTCTTCGCCCCCGTCTCGGACGCCCACGAGATCCGGGTCGCCGACCTCATCCGTGAGATCCACCCGGATGCCCGCATCTCGCTCAGTGGCGCCCTCGGCTCGATCGGCCTGCTGGAGCGGGAGAACGCCTGCGTGCTCAACGCCGCGCTGTTGTCGGTTGCCCGGGCCATCGTCGACGGCCTGAGCGACGCCCTCGACCGCCACGAGATGGACGCCGTCCCCTACTTCGCCCAGAACGACGGGACCCTGATGGCGATCGACCGGGTGCTCGACTTCCCGGTGCTCACGATCGGCTCCGGCCCCGCCAACTCGATGCGGGGCGCCGCCCACCTGTCCGGCCACCCCAACGCCGTCGTGATCGACGTCGGCGGCACGTCGACCGACATCGGCGTGCTCGCCTCCGGCTTCCCCCGGGAGTCGGCGGTCCCGGTCGAGATCGGCGGGGTCCGCACCAACTTCCGCATGCCGGACCTCCTGGCGGTGGCCCTCGGCGGTGGCACGATCGTGAGCGAGAACGGCGACGCCGATGCCGTGGACGGCGGCGGCCCGACCGTGACCCTCGGGCCGGCCAGCGTCGGCCACCGATTGACCGACGAGGCGCTGTGCTTCGGTGGCTCGACGCTGACACTGAGCGACGTGGCCAACCGGACCGGTCGGGCCTCGTTCGGCAGCCAGGGCGTCGACTCGCTCGACGGTGACCTGGCCGGCCGGGCGATGACCGCGGTCGACGACCTGCTGGAGAGCGGGATCGATCGGATGAAGCTCAGCCGGTCCGACCAGCCGGTCATCGCCGTCGGCGGCGGCAGCGTGCTGGTGCCGGACGCCCTGACCGGCGCCTCGGAGGTCGTCCGGCCGGACGACTTCGACGTGGCCAACGCCATCGGCGCCGCCATCGCCTCGGTCAGCGCCGAGATCGACCAGCTGTTCTCCGTGGCCGAGGACGGTCGGGACGCGGTGATCGAGCGGGCCAAGTCCGAGGCGATCGACGCCGCCGTCGCCATCGGCGCCGATCCCGATGCCACCGAGATCATCTCACTCGAGGAGCTGACCATGGCCTACATGACCGACAACATCCTCCGCCTCCGCATCAAGGCGGCCGGGCCGCTGCGCTGATCGACGACTCGACGGATACACGACCAGGGAGAGACCCATGCAGATCCGACCGAACACACACTGGCGGCGGTGGTTGGCACTGCTGCTGGCACTGGCCCTCGTGGCCGCAGCCTGCGGTGGTGACGACGAGGACGACGCCGCCGACGACGGCAGCGCAAACGCGTCCGCCAGTGCGAGTGCGTCGGCATCGGCCAGCGCAAGCGAGCCGGCCGACGACGAGGCCATGGAAGAGGACGACGCGGACGACGAGGCGATGGAGGAGGACGAGGGCGCAGCGGCCGACGACGGCGAGCCGACCCAGATCGCCTTCCTCTCGGCCAGCGCGGCCAACACCTGGCTCGCCGCATCCCGGGAGGAGATGGAGAAGGTGGCGGGTGACGCCGGCGTCGAGATCATCGAGTTCGACGCCCAGTTCGATCCCGCCCTCCAGCAGCAGCAGTTCCAGGACGCCATCACCTCCGGCCAGTACGCCGGCATCGTGTTGACGTCGCTGAGCGGGTCGGGTTCGATCCCCGACGTCGAGGCGGCCATCGAGGCCGGCATCGAGGTCGTCGTGCTCAACCAGGTGGTCGGCGACGACCTGACCACCGTCGAGCCCCAGGTCGACGGCATCGCCGCCGCCGTGTTCGAGCCGCCGCTCATCCGGGGCGAGCGCATCGGCGACCTGACCCTCCAGGCCTGTGCCGACCTCGACCCGTGCAACGTCGTCTACTTCTACGGCATCCGCGGCGTTCCCCTCGACGAGGCCGTCCGAGCCGGTTGGGACAGCGTGGTCGAAGGGTCGGCGGTGACCGTGGTGGCCGAGGCCGAGGGCCAGTACCTCGGGCCAGACGTCGGCCTGGCCGCCATGCAGGACATCCTGGTGTCGACCTCCGACATCGACGTCGTCGTCGGTGCCGACCAGTCGATGCAGGGCGTCGAGCTGGCCCTCGACGAGGCCGGCTCCCTCGACGACGTCCTGATCATCGGCTTCGGCGGCAGCTCGTACGCCATCGACGCCGTCACCGACGGTCGCTGGTGGGGTGGCCTCTACGGGGCGCCGGGCACCGAGGGTGAGCTGGCGATGCAGGCGATGATCGACGCCCTGGCCGGCACCGACACCGGCGGGATCGACCCCGCCCAGTCCGTGCCGAACGGTGGGCTGATGACGCCGGACAACATCGGCGACTTCACGCCCCAGTGGGACGGCTGATCTCTCCCCATGGCGTCGCCGCTCCGGCGGCGACGACGATCGAGTGCCGCGGTCTCACCAAGCGCTTCGGTGGGACCGTGGCCCTCGATTCGGTCGACGTGCGCATCGAACCGGGCACGGTCCATGCGCTCGTCGGCGAGAACGGGGCCGGCAAGTCGACCCTCGGCAAGGTCATCGCCGGGGTCCACCAGCCCGACGAGGGCGAGCTGCTGATCGGCGGGACACCGGTGCAGTTGCGCACACCGAAGGCGGCGCTCGACCTCGGCATCACGATGGTCGCCCAGGAGCTGTCGCTGGTCCCGACCCGGTCGGTGCTCGACAACGTGTTCCTCGGGATCGAGTCGCACCGCCGAGGCGTCCTGGCCGGGCGGGCCGCCCGGGACCGCTTCGACGCCCTGGCCGATCGCCACGGCATCGACCTCGACCCGTCGGCCCGGGTCGGTTCGTTGCCGGTGGCCCAGCAGCAACGGGTCGAGATACTGCGGGCCCTGGCCCGCGACGCCCGGGTGGTCGTGATGGACGAGCCGACCGCCCGCCTGTCCCACGGGGAGGCCGAGGCGCTCGGCGACAGTCTGCGGGGCCTGGCCGCCGGCGGCGTGACCGTGATCTACGTCTCGCACTTCCTCGACGAGGTCCTGGCCCTGGCCGACACGATCACCGTGCTGCGCAACGGCCGGGTGATCCGGACCGGGCCGACCGAGACCGAGACCAGGGCCAGCCTGGTCGAGGGCATCGCCGGTCGGCGCCTCGACGCCGCCTACCCGGAGCGCCGATCCGTCCCCGACGACGCCGAGGTCGTCCTGCGGGTCCACGGCCTGTCGCGGCCGGGTGAGTTCGAGGACGTCTCGCTCCAGGTCCGGGCTGGCGAGATCGTGACCCTGGCCGGGCTGGTCGGGTCTGGTCGGACCGAGGTGGCCAGGGCGGTGTTCGGGGCCACCCGACCCGCCGCCGGCACGATGGAGCTGCGGGGTTCGCCGTACCGACCGTCGTCACCCCGGCGGGCCATCGACGACGGCGTGGCCATGATCCCCGAGTCCCGTCGGACCGAGGGCCTGCTGCTCGGCCGCCCGGTGACCGACAACGTCAGCCTCCCCCACCTCGACCGGTTCAGCCGGAGCGGGGTTGTCCAGGGTCAGGCCGAGCGACGCGAGGTCTCGACCGCGGTCGGTGACGTGCAGCTCACCGGCGCCTCGATCGACACCCCGATGCACGGCCTGTCCGGCGGCAACCAGCAGAAGGCGCTGTTCGCCCGCTGGCTGATCGACCCGCCGGACCTGCTGGTGGCCGACGAGCCGACCCGGGGGGTCGACGTCGGCTCCAAGCGGGCGATCTACGACCTGCTGGTCGACCTGGCCGAGCGGGGGATGGCGATCCTCACCGTGTCGTCGGAGATCGACGAGGTCCTCGGCATCTCCCACCGCATCATCGTCATGAAGGAGGGCCGCGTGGTCGGCGAACTGGACGGAGACGGCGCCACCGACGCCGAGCTGATGGCGCTGGCCTTCGGCGTCGACGAGGTGGACGCGGTCGCCCCGACCGATGGAGGGGACCGATGACCGCACCCGCCGCCGGCGCCCCACCGGCCCCCGGGCTCCTCGACCGGGTCCGTCGGCTCGGGCTGGCCGACTACGGGATCGTCTGGATCACCGTCGCCCTGTTCCTGCTGCTGTGGCAGACCTCGGACGTGTTCCTGACCACGGCCAACCTGCGCAACATCGTCGACCAGCAGAGCCTGATCGTCATCGCCGGGTCGGCCATGACCCTGACCCTCATCAGCGGCAACTTCGACATCTCGCTCTCGGCCACCTTCATCAACGCCAGCATCACCACCGCGCTGCTCTACAACGAGACCGAGTCGGCACTGGTCGCCATCGGCGGCGGCATCCTGCTCGGTGCCCTCTTCGGGGTGGTCAATGGACTGGTGGTGGCGCTGGCCGGGATCAACTCGTTCATCGCAACCCTGTCGACGTCGTTCGTGTTCTACGGGATCGGGTTCCTGCTGAGCGACCGGAGCATCGTCCGGATCACCGACCGGGACTTCTCCCAGATCGCCCGCGGCCGTGACCTCGGCATCACCAACGCCTCGATCGTGGCCATCGTCGTGGTCATCGTGTTCTGGTTCGTCCTCGAGCGAACCCGCTACGGCCGGCACCTGTTCGCCGCCGGCGGCAACCCCGAGGCGGCGAGGCTGGCCGGGGTGCGGGTCGAGCGGGTCGTGATCACGTCGTTCGTGCTCACGGGGGTGGCGGCCGGGTTGGCCGGCGCGCTGCTCGCCTCCCGGACGCTGACTGCGCAGCCGAGCGACGACTTCTCGTTCGTCTTCTCCGTGCTCACCGCGGTCATCATCGGCGGCACGTCGATCGCCGGCGGCGAGGGCGCCGTGTGGCGGACCGTGCTCGGCGCGTTCTTCATCGCCCTGCTGACCAACGGCTTCAACCTCCACCAGATCGACCCCATCATCCAGCGGCTCGTGCAGGGCTCGGTGATCCTCATCGCCGTCGCCGCCGACAACTGGACCAGGAATCGGAGCTCGACGGCATGAGCGACAACACCAACCCCGCCTCGATCGGGGTTCAGCGCCGGGCTGCGACCGACGTCGGCGGGACGTTCACCGACCTCGTCGTGTTTTCCCGAGACCCCGAGTCGGGGGCCACGACGATCGAGACCGCCAAGTCGTCGACCACCCCACCCGACTTCGACCAGGGCGTGCTCGACGTCTTCGCCGACCTCGACGTGTCGCTCCCCGATGTCCGGGCCCACGTGCACGGCACCACCGTGGTCATCAACGCCCTGACCGAGCGCAAGGGGGCCACGGTCGGGCTGATCGCCACCGAGGGGTTCCGGGACACCCTCGAGATCGCCAGGGGCAACCGGCCCGACTTCTTCAACCTCGACTACGAGAAGCCACCGGTGTTCGTGCCCCGCGCGCTGCGTCGGGAGGTGCCGGGACGGCTGACCTATCGGGGCGAGGAGCGCAGCCAACTCGACGTCAGCGGTGTCGGCGCCATCGTCGACCACTTCCGGGCCAATGGCGTCGAGGCCATTGCGGTCTGCCTGCTCCACTCGTGGGCCAACCCCGAGCACGAACGCCGGGTGTGCGATGAGGTCCGTCGGCTCTGGCCCGAGGTTGCGGTGGTGGCGTCGAGCGACCTGACCAGGGAGTGGCGGGAGTACGAGCGGACCAGCACGGCGGTGCTGTCGGCCTTCGTACAGCCGGTGGCCGAGCGCTACCTGCGCCGGCTCGACGAGCGGTTGACCGCAGCCGGTCTCAGCGACCCGACGCTCGTCATGCAGTCGAACGGCGGGGTCTCGTCGATCGACGCCGTGGCCCAGGCCCCGATCGCCATGGTCGAGTCGGGCCCGGCGTCGGGGTTCTTCGGGGCGGCCAGACTCGGTCGGCTGA
This sequence comes from Actinomycetota bacterium, assembly GCA_039195375.1. Lineage (GTDB taxonomy): Bacteria > Actinomycetota > Acidimicrobiia > Acidimicrobiales > SZUA-35 > JAHELU01. The sequence goes on along the minus strand of JBCCVL010000047.1, from coordinate 19,275 downwards.
TCGGCGAGCCCAACGTGCTGGCCATCGACATCGGCGGCACCACCGCCAAGTGCTCGCTGATCGAGGACGGGCAGGTCCGGGTCATGACCGACTACTGGATCGGCCGCAACCGCACGTCGTCGGGCTACCCGGCGATGGTGCCGGTGGTCGACCTCATCGAGATCGGCAACGGCGGCGGCTCGATCGCCCGGGTCGACGAGTTCGGCAAGCTGCACGTCGGCCCGCAGTCGGCCGGAGCCAGGCCCGGTCCCGTGTCGTACGGGCAGGGCGGCACGGAGGCCACGACCACCGACGCCAACCTGTGGCTGGGTCGGATCGGCACCGACGACTTCTGCGGTGGCTCGATCATCCCCGACCTGGCCGCGACCGAGGTCGCCCTGACCGCCATCGGTGACGGCCTCGGGACCGACGCCGCCGGGGCCGCTCGCGGCGTGGTCCGCATCGCCAACAACAACATGATCAACGCCCTCAAGCTGGTGTCGATCAACCGGGGCCACGACCCCCGTCACTTCACCATGGTCGCCTTCGGCGGCGGCGGGCCGATGCACGCCGTCGCCCTGGCCAAGGAGCTGGGCGTCCGGCGGGTGGTCGTTCCGAACACGGCGGCGGTGTTCTCGGCCTGGGGCATGGTGATGTCGGACGTCCGTCGCGATGCGTTCGTGACCGCCCTCCACGACCTCGACGAGACCTCGATCGGCGTGGTGGCCACCCGATTCGCCGAGCTGGAGGCGGGGGCGAGCGAGCAGTTGGCCCCCGACCTCGGTGACGGGCAGGCCCCGACCTTCCAGCGCCTGCTGAAGCTGCGCTACCAGGGCCAGGAGCACGCCACGGAGGTGCCGGTCGACGGCGACGAGCTGACCACGGCCCGGGTCGAGGACGTGCGGGAGCGGTTCCGCACCGTCTTCGAGGCGGAGTACACCTACCGGCTCGACGCCCCGGTCGAGGTCGTCGGCCTGCACCTGATCGCCACCGCCCCGAGCGGAGCGACCCCGCCCGATCCCGAGCCGCTCGGCCCGCCAGACGCCGGGCCCGCCCGGACCGGAACCCGGATGGTCGACTTCGCCGACGACGGTCGCCACGAGGCCGCGATCTACGACCTCACGGCGCTGGCCCCCGGCATGACGTTCGCCGGCCCGGCCATCGCCGAGGGCGACGGCACGTCGATCGTGGTCCACCCCGGGGCGACGGCCCGGGTCGACGGCCACCACAACGTCGTCATCGACCTCGAACCCGAACTCGACCCGATCCCCGCCACGAGAGGAGACTGAGTCATGGCCCCGCAGCCCGACACCGCCACCCCGACCGACCGGCACGACCCGATCACCCTCGAGATCATCCAGAGCTCGCTGCAGGCCGCGGCCGACGAGATGTTCGCGGCCATGCGTAAGACGGCGATGAGCTCGATCATCTACGAGGTCCTCGACATGGGGACCGCGGTGCTCGACGCCGACGGCGAGCTGGCCTCGTCCGGCGCCGGGATCCCGGCCTTCGTCGGCGTGCTCGACAAGGCGTGCAAGGTGGTGATCGACCGCCTCGGTGACGACGTGTCGCCTGGCGACGTCTTCGTGACCAGCGACCCGTATCACGGCGGCGTCACCCACCTCAACGATCTCGTCGTCCTGATGCCGGTCCACGCCGAGGGCGAGCTGGTGGCCTGGACCGCCAACATCGCCCACAACTCCGACGTCGGCGGCATGGCCCCCGGGTCGGCCAGCGGCGACGCAACCGAGATCTTCCAGGAGGGCATCCGCCTGCCGCCGGTCAAGCTGATCGCCGGCGGCGAGCCGGTGCGGGCGGTGTTCGACATCCTGCGGCTCAACTCCCGGATGCCCGAGACCCTCGACGGTGACCTGTGGGCCCAGATCGCCTCGGTCCGCACCGGGGCCCGTCGGCTCCAGTCGGTGGCCGAGACCTACGGCGTCGACACGATGCGGGCCGCCGTGACCTCCTACATGGCGTACGGCGAGCAGGTCTCCCGGGCCGCCATGCGCAACCTCCCGAGCGGTGCCTACGAGCTGAGCGAGAAGCTCGACGACGGCCGGGAGCTGTCGGTCACGGTCACGATCTCCGACGACGAGTTCCTCGTCGACCTGCGGGACAACCCCGACCAGTCGGAGGCCCCGACCAACTGCACCCGCGACGCGGCGATGATCCCGGTGCAGATGGTGTTCAAGTCGCTGACCGACGCCGGCATCGTGGCCAACGCCGGCACGTTCCGACCGATCACGCTGCTGACCCGCCCCGGCTCGGTGTTCGAGCCGAACGAGCCCGCGCCGATGGGCTTCTACTACGACCTGCTGCTCCCGCTCTACGACCTCTTGTGGCGGTGCATGACGCAGGTCGCCCCCGATCGGCTCGGGGCCGGGCACTTCGCCTCGGTCTGCGCCACCCTGATCGGCGGCACCCACCCCGACACCGGTCGGCCGTACTCGATCATCGAGCCTCAGCTCGGCGGCTGGGGGGCGACCGGCCGGCGCGACGGCAACTCGGCCATCTTCAGCGGCGTGCACGGCGACACGTTCAACTGCCCGGCCGAGATCAACGAGGCCCGCAACGGGCTGTTCGTGAATCGCATGGAGCTCAACACCGAGCCAGGGGGCGAGGGGGCACAGGCCGGCGGCCGGGGAATCGTGATGGAATACGAGATCCGTGCCACCGACGGGCACGCCACCCTGGCCTTCACGAAGTCGACGCAGGGCCCGTGGGCCGTCGACGGTGGCCGGGACGGCTCGCCCAACTACTGCGAGATCATCCGGGCCGCGGACGGGTCGGTGGAGCGACACTCGTTCGTCGCCGGCATGGCCACCGAGCCGGGCGACGTGATCCGGGTGGTCACCGGCAACGGCGGCGGCTTCGGCGACCCGAGGGACCGGGACCCAGACCAGGTTCGGGACGACGTGCGCAACGGGTTCGTCTCACCCGAGCGGGCGGCCCAGGTGTACGGGGTCGAGGTCGACGGCGTCACGGTCGACGGGGCGGAGGGATGATCCGGACGTTCCTGGAGCTTCCGCTGGCCGACGGGGCAGCCGAAGGCCTCGTCGCGTTCTTCGAGCGGGAACAGATCCTGGCAAACGCCGCCGCTCAGGACGGCTGCCTCGGTGCCGAGCTGACCATCGCCGCCGACGGTTCGGCGGCCATCGTGACCGCGCTGTGGGCCGACGCTGCGGCCTACGACGTCTGGACGTCGCGCCGCGACCGAGCCGACCAGGCCGACGAGCTCAGCTCGTTCCTGGACGGCTCGGTCGGTGCGGCCACCGTCGGCCGGGTCACCGAGGTCCGACTCTCGGCCGACCCCGGTTCGTAGCCCGGCCCGGCCGGCGGCGGGACCCGATCAGACGGGACCAATGGCGTGGTTCGAGTTGACCACGAGGACGTTGCCCTCGGGGTCGGTTGCGGTGAACCGGTCGTGCGGGCTGCCTCGCTCGATGGAGCTGGGGTTGCCGCCGGCGGCGGCGAGCACGGCCCTGGTCTCGTCGATGTCGTCGACGATCAGGTCCAGGCTGCCGCCACCGGACTCGCCCCGGTGGACGATGAGGTGGGTGCCGCCCCGGAGCTCGAGGATCGACATCCGACCCATGGTCACGACCAGGCGCATACCGATCGAGGTGTAGAACTCGGTGACGCGGTCGACGTCGTCGGCGGGCATGGACAGGTGACCGATGCCGAACCGGGGTCGGGGATCGACCTCGGCGTCGGCAGCGGAGCGGGAAGCGGTCTGGGTGACGGACACGGTGTGTTCCTCCTGGAACGGTTGGCGGAGACGTGTGTGAGGTACCCCTGACAACCGCCTCCCGACGAGGGGTATTCCTGATACATCTCGTTTCATCAATTTTCGTGGGCGGGTCGCCGAGCTGTGCAACGATGTGGACCGGAGGAACGCCATGCCACACGTCGCCAGGAACGAGTACGACCTCTACCACCAGGCCACCGGGCCGCCGGACGGGCCGACGCTGGTGCTGGTGGCGGGGCTCGGGGAGCAGATCGGCTCGGTCGAGTACCCCGAGGAGCAGTGCGAGGCGTTCGCCAGACGCGGCTTCCGGGTTGTCCGGATGGACAACCGGACGATGGGCCACTCGCAGCCCCACAGCGGGGTGTCGCCGCAGCCGTTCACCCAGCAGGACCTGGCTGACGACGTCGCCGCCGTCATCGACGACCTCGACGTCGGGCCGGTCCACCTGGTCGGCGCCTCGATGGGCGGCGCCATCGTCCGGTGGACCACCCTCCGCCATCCCGACAGGGTGGCCACGCTGACCGTCGTCATGGCGTCGGCCGGCGGCGACCCAGACGATCCGACGTCGCCGACCCGACCGCCGGACTCCGGACCGAGGTTGTTGGCGATGGGCGAGCGACGGGAGCGTGACGAGGCGATCGACTTCACCGTCGAGACGTGGCGCTGGCTGTGGGGCGGGCGATACCCCTTCGAGGAGGCGTGGGTCCGGGAGCGGGTCACGGCGGCCCACGATCGCAACTACAACCCGGAGGGCATCCAGCTCATGTTGCGGTCGCTGGCCGGCGGGCCGTTCCTCCGGGAGGCCCAGGCGGCGATCGCCTGTCCGACACTCGTGATGCACGGCGGCGACGACCCGGTCTTCGGCGAGGAACACGGCCGCGACATCGCCGAGCGGATCCCGGGGGCGCAGCTGTGGCTCGACCCGAAGATGGGCCACATCATGCACCGGGAGCAGTGGGAGGAGATGGCCGACCGGGTCGCCTTCCTGGCCGGCATCGACGGAGCCTGAGCCCGCGGCGTCAGCCGAGGGTCCAGCCGCCGTCGGTCGGGATGACGGACCCGAACACGTAGGAGGCGTCTGGCGACGCCAGCCACCACAGGACCGACGCCGCCTCCGCTCCCCGACCGAGCCGCTGGGCCGGCACCGTCTCCCGGAGCGAGGCCTGGAACTCGGGGTCGGCCACCGTCTCGGGTGGGAAGTACGACGGGTTCTCGATGAAGTTCGGTGCGATCCCGTTGACCCGCACACCGTGCCGGGCCACCTCGCGGCCAACGCTGCGGACCAGTGCCAGCTGGGCCGCCCTGGCCGCCTCGTAGCCGGCGATCGGGTGCGACGACGAGCGGATCGCGGTGGCCGACGTCGGCACCACGATCGCCCCCTCGCCGGCGGCGGTCATCGCCGGCAGGCACTCGGCGAACAGCCAGAACAGCGGGTCGACGAGGCGGGTGAACAGTTCGCCGACGATGGCGTCGCTGTGCTCGGTGATCGGTGCAACGGCGATCGGAGCCTCGAGGTTGGCGATGACCACGTCGAACGGCCCGTGCTCACCGACCAACTCGGCAACCTCGCGGCGGGAGGCCAGTGGGGCCGATCGCGCCACCACCCGGTCGCCCTCGGACCGGAAGCGCTCGACAGCAGCTGGACCGACGAAGTCGTCGGCGTCGGTGATCAGGACCGTGCGGACCATCGGGTCACGAACCCGAGCGGAAGCGGAAGTCGCAGCGGGTGCCGCCGAGCATGTGGGTCTCGGAGCGGGTCAGCCGGGTGCCGGCTCGGGCGACGGTGACCAGGTCCTCGCCGCAGATGAGGATGTCACCGAGGTCGGCGGCGTCGAGCTCCTGCATCATCGTGGCGTACGAACAGCGGTTGACGTCGATGTCGACCGCATCGGGGGCGTCGGCCAGCGTCTCGTAGTCGAGCGCCCCTCCGGCCGCGAAGTGGTCGAAGCCGATCGCCACCCTGGTCTCGCCGACCCGGCGGGGCTCGGCCCGGATCTCGGCCGCCCGCACCCGCCGCCGGAGCCGTTCGGCCAGCGCATCGAGCACGGCCTTCTCGCCGAGGATCGATTGCAGGTCCCGGAGCAATGGCACGGTGTATTCCATCTGGATCCTCATCCGCTCGTAGGCGGTGAGTTCGTGCGGACGGTCGTCGCTGGTCATCACCCTGCTCCCGTTGGATCGGCCCAACCTCCGAGCAGGAGGTCGAGGGTGGCGTCGATCATCTCGCCGAGGGCGAGCGACCCATCCGGATCGTAGGCCCGGCACAGGGTGTTGAGAGCACCGAAGAAGGCGGTCGAGGCGACCACCGGCGGCACCGGGCGGAGCAACCCGGCCACGACGCCACGCTCGATGATCGCCCGTGCGTGCAGCTCGTGATCGTGCAGGAGTTCGGCGGTGCGATCGTGCGCGGCGAGGTAGTCGACGTTGCTGATGATCATCGGTCCGGCGGGGCGCTCGACGGCGGCCAGGACGTGGGCGTTGGCAAAGGCCCTCAGCTCGTCGACCGGCGAGGCGTCGGCCGTCACCGCAGCGGCTGCGTCGGCCCGGATCGCCCGCAGTGCGTCATCGAGCACGAGCGCCAGCAGCTCATCGCGCCCGTCGACGTAGTAGTAGAGCGCCGCCTTCGACAGCCCGACCCGGTCGCCGACGCTGGCCAGGGTCGTTCCGGCGAGACCCGTCTCGGCCAGCTGTTCCTCACAGGCGGCGATGATCAGCGAGCGCCGTTGGGCCCGGCGCCGCTCCGCACGACGGTGGCCGGCACCGGCTGTGGTGTCGCCAACAGCCGACCCGGTCTTGACGTTTTCGACCATAGGTCGAATACTAGACCACTATGCGAAGCGTGATCGAGACCGGCCTCGAGAACCAGCTCGCCGAGCTGATCGCCGGCGGCCCACGACCGGCGGCCATGCCGGCAACCCAGATCGACACCTCGGCCTACACCTCGCCGGAGCAGCACGCAGAGGAGCTGACGGCCATGGCCGCCCGGCCGGCGGCGGCCCTGAGCGCGAGCGAACTGGCGGAACCGGGATCCTTCGTGACCACCGAGCTGTCCGGTGTGCCCCTCATCGTCAGCCGCGACCGGGACGGTGCCGTCCATGCGATGCACAACGCCTGCGCTCACCGGGGCTCGACCGTCGAGACAAGGCCGGACGGGTCGGCCCGCATCTTCTCCTGCGGCTTCCACGGCTGGTCGTACCAACTCGACGGGTCACTCCGGACGGTGGCCGACGCCCCGCTGTTCTCCTCCGAGCCCTGCGAGCGGGGCCTGCGGGCGGTGCCGTGTGAGGAGCGCCACGGCGTCATCTGGGTCACGGCCCGACCGACCGACGAGTCACCGACGGTGGCCGACTGGCTCGGCGCCGAGGCCGATGCCCTCCTCGATGAGCTGGGGTTGGCCGACATGGTCCGCCACGCGGAGACCGACTACGAACTGGCCTGCAACTGGAAGCTGTTGACCGACGGCTTCCTCGAGATCTACCACCTCAAGTACCTGCACCGGAACTCGATCGCCCCGTACTTCCCGGCCAACCTCAGCCGGGTCGAGCGCCTCGGCGACCACTTCCTGGCCCTGCTGCCCAAGAATCGACTGGTCACCACGATCAGCGAGCAACCACGGGAGGAGTGGGACATCCTGAACGGTCTCACCGCGGCGCTGACGCTTGTCCCTGGCACGGTCGTCCAGTGGCAGGCCGGCCACGTCGAGCTGTTCTCGCTGCGGCCCCATCCGACCGACCCGGGACGCACCACCGCCCGACTCACCATGCTCGTGCCGAGGAGTCGGGCCGATGAGACCGAGCTGTGGGACCGGAACTGGGAGCGGGTCAACGTCACCATCCCAGACGAGGACTTCGCCGCCGCCGTCGACGTGCAAGCCAACATCGGGGCCGGCGCCGTCCCCGTGATCCAGATCGGGGCAAACGAGCACGGTCTCGTCGAACACCTGACGGCGGTCGACGAGCTGACCCGCTGACCGGCGGTCACGTCCGGCGAGTTTTCTCGGCGGACGAGCAAGCGTTTTCGGGCTGCGGTGACTTGCAGTTGTGTGATTCGCTGCCCCAGAACCCTTCGAGCGCCGGCGCTCACCGGGATCGTCGCCGTCATCGGGTCGACGCTCGCCCTGTTGGCGCCGGCGCCGGCCGCCGACGCACACGGGTCGACCCAGGAGCCGGCCTCCCGCACCTACGCCTGCCGATTCGACGACCCCGACAACCCGATGTGCGCCCAGGCGTGGTCGACCAACTCCCAGGCGCTCTACGACTGGATGGAGGTCAACATCGGCGACGCTGCCGGTCGTCATCGGCAGCTCATCCCCGACGGCCGGCTCTGCAGCGCCGGCCGTGCGAAGTACGCGGCGTTCGACCGCCCCGGCGCCTGGCCGACCACCGCCCTGCGGACCGACGGGTCCGGCCACGTCGTCCTGACGTACGAGAACACCGCGCCGCACGCCACCGAGTACTACCGGGTCTACCTGACCCGTCCGGGATTCGACGCCCGCACCGATGTGCTCGCCTGGGACGACCTGGAGCTGCAGTACGACTCGGGGCCGCTCGGCCTGGCCACCCGCCACGACCTGCGGGTACCGCTCCCCAACCGCGCCGTGCCGGCGATCGTCTACGTCGTGTGGCAGCGGAGCGACAGCCCCGAGGCGTTCTACGCCTGCAGTGACGTGACGGTCGATGCCGGCGACGGTCCGGCGCCGCCGACGTCGACCACGTCGCCCGTACCCCAGACGACGGCCCCACCGGTCACGACCGCATCGACGACCGAGCCCCCGGCTTCGACGTCGACGCCGTCTGGCCCGGCCACCTCGATCGCGACCACATCGGTGGCATCGACCGCCTCGACGAGCCCGACCGCCGGTCCGCCGTCGTCGGCGTCGACCACCGCCGCTCCACCATCCTCCGGTGGTTCCTCCGCCGCGGGGCCGACCTCGGCCACCCCCGTCGCCGCCGACCAGCTGACCCCCAGGTCGACCTCGACGTCGACGGCAACCTCGACGGCGACCTCGGTGGCGGCCGCGCAGACCGACGACGAGGACCGGGCATCGTCGAGCAACGATGCGACGATCGCCTCGGCGGCCGCCGCCGGTCCATCGACGGTGCCTCCACGATCGACCGGTGACGTCGAGCAGCGGCCGGCCCCATCGCTCGTGACCGCGGCCGCCGCCCCATCGGGCGATCCCGCGCCGAAGACGCCTGCCGGTGCCGCGGTCGACGAGCTGGCCCAACCGGCCGGGGTCGACCTCGTTGCACCATCGCCGAGCGGGCCCTGGCTCGGTCGACTGGCCCTCGCCGTGGGGCTCGGGAGTGTCGCCGTCGTGCTGCTCCGTCTCGGGATCCGGTCGGCGGCGTCTCCGCGCCGACCGTTCCACGACCTCTCCGGACGGCTGGCGGGAGGGACCCGCCGATGATGACGGTCGACCTCGGGTCGCTACCCTTCGGACCGATGTGCGGACGAGCCGAGTCCGGCCTGGCCTCGACCGACCGGGTTCGTCCCGTCGGCGATGCGACCGCGATCGATGGGTGATCGTGACGTCGCCGACGACGCTGCGTTCGAGCGCTGGTATCGACGCGAGCATCCGCGGGTGGCGGCTGCGTTGGCCGTCGCCGGAGGCCACGTCGACGTGGCCCGAGAGGCGACCGACGAGGCGTTTGTGCGGGCGTACGAGCGCTGGCCGCGGGTGCGGGTGATGGACTCGCCGGGAGGCTGGCTCTACCGGGTTGCGCTCAACGAGCTGCGGCGCCGCCTGCGACGGCGAACCATCGAACGCGAACTGCTGCGCCGCCACCGCCCACCCGATCGCGCGGACGATCCGCCGCCCGTCGCCGACCCCCGCGTGTGGGACGCGGTCCGCCAGCTCCCCCGACGGCAACGCTCGGCGGTGGCGCTCCGCTACGTGCTCGATCTGAGCGAGCGGGACGTGGCCACGACCATGGGCATCACCCGCGGCGCAGCGTCGGCGACGCTGGCCTCGGCCAGGCACAACCTGCAACAGGCGCTCGGCGAGCCCGTCGACGATGGCGATCTGTCGCTCCCGGTCGGCTCGGCGGCGAGCGAGACCGATGGACCGCACCGGGACGACGCCGGCCCGGTGGCCGATCTGGTCGTCCCGACGTCGGAGCGGGGGACGGGCCGTGGTTGACCTGCACGACGCGCTGCGTCCGACCACCACGACGCCACCGCCCACGATGGGCGAGATCGTGGCCGAGGCCCGTCGACGACGCCGGCGCCGCCACGCAACTGCGACCGGCGCCGTCGCCGTGTTGCTCATCGTCGCCGGTGTGGCCCTCGGCGGGCTGCTCGGGCGGTCGCCGAACTCGGCGACGGTGGCCGACGGCATCGCCGGGGACGTGACCGATGGCGTCGCCGAGGAGCCGATCGACCCGTCCGGCAACACGACGGCGCCGCCATCGACGGTGGACCCGTCGGGTGAGCGGACCGCGACGACCGGGTCGGGCGCACCGACGGAGACGGTTCCGTCTGCGGTCACGGCGCCGACCTCGGAGCCCTCGTCGACCCCGACCGGGGGTTCGACCGACGCGCCAACCGACCCGGTGACCACGCCGACCGGCTCGACCGACGGTCCGGTCCGTCCACCCGAGTCCGAGCCGGCCGAGGCGGCGACCACGGCCGGCCTGCGGACCTCCTCGGAGCGGACCTCTGAGTGGTTCGACGGCTACTGCTTCCAGATGGAGGTCGTCAACGAAGGTGGCCCGCTGGAGTCGTGGCAGGTCGTCCTCGATCTCGGTGGGGCCGTCGACACGTTCTGGAACATCACCGCCGAGTCGAGCGGGGAGCGGACGGTGTTCACCGGCATCCCGGGCTACAACGCCCGCCTCGACGCCGGCGACACCGCCAGCTTCGGCGCCTGCGTCGACGTCACGCCCGAGCCCTGACCGGCGGGCGGGCGGGCGACACGGTCGACAGGGGCGACACCCGGAGGGGACCGATCCCCATCGCCCGTGTGGCGTCGGCGTGGTTCACTCAGGGGGAGGCCTACGGTCGGGTCCAGACCGAGAGGTCGGCACTGACCTCGGCATCGGGATCCGGCACGAAGCTCGTGAGCGCCAGGCCCTCGATCAGGACCGCCTCGTGAGACCAGGGCTGTTCCTCGCCGTTCGGTCCCGTCGGACGCATGATGCTCCGCAGCTCCGGGTGGTAGCGCGAGTAGAACGAGGCGGCATTGGCCGTCGAGTTGGCCAGGAGGGCGAACGTCGCCCAGTCGAGCTCGGGTCGGAGCTTCATACCGCCCGCCGCACACGCCAGTTGGTAGAGCGGCACGAAGTTGCGGACGCTGCTCAGGTCGGCCTTGCGGTGGGCCTGCACCAGCTCCTCCGGCGCCCACGGGTTGAGGGCCGTGGCGGCCCACGACGGACCGATGATCTGCCAGTCGGGGTCCTTGGTCATGTCGGTCACGGTGCCGGCGAAGGCGAGGCGGATCGCCTCCCGCAGCGCTCGGGCCAGCTCAACCGGGTCGTCGGTCTGCAGGGCGATGAGGGTGTCGTCGGCGATCAGCTGGGCGGCCTCGCGGCGCTTGGCCAGCGGATCGCCCTCGATGTAGCTGATCAGCAACTCGGTCCGGAAGGCGACCTGGGGGTCGACATCGTCGCGCTCGAAGACCCGATAGGCGGACGCCCGGGGCACCCCAGACGCCACGATCGCGGCGTTGAGGGTGACCAGACCGAGCCCGGTGTCGAGGCCCCGCTCGACCAGGAGCCTCTTCCCCGCCTCGATCAGCGCCGAGCGGGCCTCGTCGTGCGAGAGCCGTCGGCGCTTCCGACGGGGGGACGGCTGACCCATGGCTGAACCGTACCAACGGGCGCCGGCCACCGTTGACTCGTTGAGACATGAGGTCTAGATTCCCAAAGAGGCGAGCGTTGGTGCTGGCCTGACGGTGACACGAGCACGGGCGATGGCGAGCGGCTCGGCCCACAGGAAGGGACCTGGGCCGAGTCCCGCCGTGCTCGACCGCAGGGCGAGGGGCCCGAGCCCACCGACGTGTGACGGCGAGAGGGCCGAGCCCGCGGCCGTGTCGACCCGCCGGCCACCACCGTCCACCGGGGGTGCCGGTGCCACCCCGACGAGCGGTCACCCTGGTCGACCGCCACGGGCACGAAGCGGCCCCGGTTGCGCCACGCCGAACCAGCCGAGCCGGACCAGGCGAGCCGGGCGATCCGGATAGTCGGGTTGGCTTTTCGCGTTAGGTATACCTAATCTGACAACTTCAGTGGCCTTCCGCCTCGAGTCGTCACTCGCTGTGCGGAGCCTCCGCTGTCGTCGGTGTCGCCAGGAGCTGCCCGTGCCCGCCAACCCGTCCGTCATGATGATCCGCAAGCTGGCGGTGCTCGCCCACTGGGTCCCGGGAGTCAGCCTCCTGATCTACCAGGCCGACTGGCCGCCGCTCCAGGTGACCCGGTCGCCCTGGTCGGCCCCCGACGGTGAGGTCTGGATCCCGCTCAATCCGTGCCAGTTCCGGGCGGAGCTGCTCGGGATGGAGACCGGCCAGTGTGAGCTGATCGGACCGTCGCTCGGCGACGAGTACGCCGAACTGCGCATCAACGTCGTCACCAGCGAACCGACCACACTCGACGACACCGGCCTGTTCACGCTTCCCTACGACGCCAGCCACAGTGCCGTGATGTTCGCCACCCTGGCGTCGGTCACGGTCGCCGCCCCGGACACGTCGACCGGCAAGGCCGACACCTGCCTCTGGGACATCGACCGGCCACCGCCGCTCCACTCGAGCGTCGACGAGGACCTCGGCGTGCAGCTGATCAGCTGCTCCTACCACACCAACGACACCGTCCGGCAGGAGCTCGCCCGCACTGCCACCTTCGAGGCGATGCTGGCCGCGTCGGTCGACGAGGTCACGCTCCTCACCGCCACGTCCTGACCGGCGACGCATCGTCGCGTCGGGACAACGGCCGGTGGCGCCGTCATCGCGGGCGACGGGCGATCACCGACGGCGCCTGGCGACGGCCGGCTCCACTATCGTGAGCCCGTGTTCGGGATCGCGCTGAGTGTCGCTGCGTGCCTGCGGGGAGGCACGCGGGTCGACGTCGCCTGGAACCTCGACCCCGACCGCACCCCCCGATTCGATCCGACCGACGCCGTTGCCATCACGCCGGGCGGCGGCCGGCTGGGGAAGCTCCTCGACGGGGCGATCGACAGCCGACTCATCGAGGTGGCGGCAGCCAAGGCGACCGACGGCCGGGTGGTCGACGTCGAGCTGACGACGATCGAGGCCGACGTCGTCGGTGTCGAGCCGGGGACCACCCTCCGCATCCTCGTCACCCCGGCCGATGCCCTGCCGACCGAGCTGTGGGACCACCTGCTCGAACGGGCCCCGATCGGGGTGGCGGCCGAGGTCGACGACAATCGTGTCACCGCCACGAGCCTGGTCGACGGGACCGACGGCAACGCCGTCACCGTCGACGCCGGCACCATCACCACCCGCTGGCGACCGACACCGACCCTCGTCGTGATGGGTCCCGGACCGGTGGCTGGCGCCCTCGGGCGGGCCGGGGCGTTCCTCGGTTGGCAGGTCGAGCACCATCCGGGTCCGGAAGCGGTCGTCGGGCTGGCGGCCACGCTGTCGCCGATCGACGGCGTCGTCGTGCTCGGCCACGACGTCGAGGCGACCGGTCGGGTGCTGCAGGCTGCGCTCGGTTCACACGCCGGCTACATCGGGTCGATCGGACCGGCGAGCCTCCAGACGGCCAGGGGCGACTGGCTGGCCTTCCGGGGCGTCACCGACATCGATCGGGTCAGCGGCCCGGCCGGCATCGACATCGGGGCCAAGCGGCCCGAGGAGATCGCCATCGCCGTCGTTGCCGAAATGATCGCCCGCACGTCCAACCACTAACATGGAACGATGGAGCCAAACGACCAGCAGGCGGCCACGCGGCTCGACGGCGACCAACCGATGAACGACCTCTGGGTGGCCGACCACGACCCGGTGGCCGCAGACGTCGACTGCAGTCCGACGAAGGTCTGTCGCAACGCCCGAGACTTCACATTCGACGGCATCGCCGACGGCGACGAGGACCTCGCCACCTCGTGGCGCCAGCTCCTGCAGCGTGAAGGCAAGTTCTCCTCGGATCAACCGTCGATCCGGGAGCTGGTGCTCGGGCAACCCAACGGCGCCGTCGAGTAGCGGGTGACCGCCAAGCCGGTTCCGACCGACGTCGCCGAGCTCCAGGATCAGCTCCGCTCCGTCGGCTACCTGGCCGACCGCGGCCTGGCCACCGCAACCCTGATCGGCCTTCGCCTCGACCGACCGATCCTGCTCGAAGGTGAGGTCGGCGTCGGCAAGACCGAGCTGGCCAAGTGCCTGGCCCAGATCGGCGGCCGGCGACTCATCCGGCTCCAGTGCTACGAGGGGATCGACACCCACCAGGCGCTGTACGAGTGGGACTACGCCAGGCAGATGCTGCACGTGCGGGCGCTGTCGGAGCGAGAGCTGGCCGACGCCACCACCGTCGGCGGCCTCTACGGGCCCGACTTCCTGCTGGAGCGCCCGCTGCTGGAAGCCATCCGGGCCGGTGACGGGGCGGTGCTGTTGGTCGACGAGATCGATCGGGCCGACGACGAGTTCGAGGCGTTCCTGCTCGAGCTGCTGTCGGACTTCCAGATCACGATCCCCGAGATCGGCACCGTCGCCGCCGCCTCCAAGCCGATCGTCGTGCTCACCTCCAACCGGACCCGGGAGCTGCACGACGCCCTCAAGCGGCGCTGCCTCTACCACTGGATCGGCTACCCCACCCCCGAGGCCGAGCTCGACATCGTGCGGGTGCGGGCCCCCGAGGCCAGCGCCGAGCTGGCCGGCAAGGTGGTCGAAGCCGTCCAGCGACTGCGGGAGATGGACCTGGCCAAGCCTCCCGGCATCGCCGAGACCCTCGACTGGGTCGACGCCCTCGGCGTGGTCGGATCGAGTGACCTCGACGTCGAGGTGGCGACCGACACCATCGGCTCGGTGATCAAGGACCGCGACGACCTGGACGCCGTCGGGGCCGAGCTCGACCGCATCGTCGGCTGACGGCGATGGTGGTCGTGCCAGCGATGCAGGCGGACTGACCGAGACCGTGGCCGACGACCACCCCGGGGCCAGCGGCATCGTCGAACGGTTCGTCTGGTTCGGGCAGGCGCTGCGCGACCACGGCCTCCCGGTCGGGACCGACGACGTGCTCACGTTCTGCCACGCGGTGGGAGAGCTGACCCCGAGCGACCCCGAGGACGTGTACTGGGCCGGCCGATCCACGCTGGTCCACCGGCGAGACCACCTCCCGATCTACGACGAGGTGTTCCGCCAGTTCTTCCTCCACCACCCCGCTCCGGCAGGTGAGCAGGCGGCGAAGGAGCGGCTGCGGTCGCAGGGCCTCCAGGGCACCCTCGAGGTGCCAGACACCGAGCCGGGCGAGGAGGACGGCGACACCAAGCCGCTCACCCTCGGCCTCCAGGCCGCCTCGGTCGAGATCGAGCGGACCAAGCGGTTCTCGGCCTGCACCACCGAGGAGCTGGAGGCGGTCAGACGGATGATCGCCCGCACCCGGCTGGAGCCGCCCCGCCGCCGCACCCGTCGCCGGTGCCCTGACCCGTCCGGCCCGGTCATCGACATCCGTCGGATGGCTCGAGAGGAGATGCAACTCCGCAGCGCCGCCCCGACCCTGCGCCGGCGGGACCGCAAGGAGCGGCCACGGCCGCTCGTGCTGATCCTCGACGTGTCCGGGTCGATGGCCGACTACTCCCGGAACCTCCTGCAGTTCGCCTACTCGATGCGGCGGGCGGCCCAGAAGGTCGAGGTGTTCTGCTTCGGGACCCGCCTGACCCGGATCACCCCGACCCTCGACCGCCGCAACCCCGACGACGCCATGCGCCTCGCCGCCTCCCGGGTGCTCGACTGGGACGGTGGAACCCGGATCGGCTGGTCGCTCGACGACTTCGTCCGCCGGTACGGCCGGCGGGGCATCAGCCGGGGTGCCACCGTGCTCGTGTGCTCCGACGGGCTCGACCGTGGCGATCCGGCCACGCTGGCCGAGGCGATGGAGCGGCTCAGCCGCCTGTCGCACCGCATCGTGTGGGTCAACCCGCTCCGGGGCGACGGCGATCGCGTGCCCGACACGCTCGGCATGGCGGTGGCCGCCCCGTTCATCGACGAGCTGGCGTCCGGCCACGACCTGGCCAGCCTCGAGACACTTGCGGCCCGGCTGCCCCGCATCGGATGATCTCCTGATGCGTTGGAGCGTGTCCCTGCAGGCCGAGGGCGATCGACCGGTCGAGCTCGACGAGGTCGTTGCCCTGGCCGACGCCGTCGCCCCCCTCGGCGGGATCGCCTCCGGGGTCGGGGCCATGGCCTACGGAGCCCAGATCGTCGTCGAGGCGGCCAACGCCGACGAGGCCGTCGAGGTCGCCATCCCCGCCTTCGAGGCCGCAGTGGAGACCGCAGCGCTGCCGCCCTGGCCGTTGACCCGGGCCGAGGTCCTCGGCGAGGAGGACGACCCGACCGACCTTGGTCTGGCGCCGTGATCCGGCTCGGCTCGCTCGCCGGCTACCCGTTCGAGGGCCCCCGGGTGCTCGGCGGCTGGACCCCGCCGTCGACGGCGGCGGTCTACGCCATCCTCTACCGGGCCGACCCAGACGGGAAGCCACACGACTTCGCCGTCATCGACATCGACCACGCCGACGACCTGACCCGGTCCGGCCTGCCGTTCCGCCACGAGCGATCCAGGTGCTGGGAACGCCGGGCCGGCGACCGCTGGAAGCTGCACATCTGCACCTACGAGGTGCCCGGAGGGACGGCCGCCCACCGGGAGCAGATCGTCAAGGAGCTGATCGCCGTCTACAAGCCGGGTTGCGCCCCCGAGCAGTACGACCAGGCGTGGGAAGACGACTGGATCCAGACCTACCGTGCGCCGACCACCGGCCCCCTCACCACCAACCGCAACCGGCCCGAGGGCACCGGCTGACGCCGACGCTACTCGGGGCGGTAGCCGACGCCCTCATGCAGGCGGCTGCGGCGACGGCCCATGGCCGGACGGGCCGGCTCCGGCGCCAGGTCCTTGGGGGCCGGCTCGTACGTGGCACCGGTGACGATGCCCTCAGCCATGCCGTACAGCAGCGGGAGCGCTCCGGCGATCACGCCTCCGGTGTTGTTGATCCGCTCGACACCGGGCTCGATCACCTCGGCGTCGCCCTTGATCTTCCACACGAGCTCGGCGCAGTCCTCCAGCAACCCGGCGATGCGGGTCAGCTGGCCGCCGACGATGAACAGGTAGCCGGCGAGCCCGGCGATCAGCAGGGTGATCAGCAGGACCGAGAGCACCACCAACGTCGTCATGACCTCACCTCTCGTTCGGGGTCGTGCCGTACCTGATGCGGCCTCACAGCCGCACCTTGTCCAGGACCCGACCGAGGAACAGGTGGTGCTCCAGGCCCTCGGCCAGGACGGCGTCGACCTGCTCGGCTGTCTCGGCGATCAGTGCGGTGTCGTCGGTGTTGGCCGCCGCCCGCTCCAGCGTGTCCTTGATCAACACCACCCGCTGCTCGATCGTCCGCACCAGCAGCACGAGGATCGTCAGCAGGGCAACGACGGCCAAGACGACGACGAACCCGCCGATGATCGCGCCCCACCACAGGTTCTCTTGGGTCTCGGTCAGCGCCAGCATCCCCATGTCAGCCTCCCAATCTGGCCCGACCCCGGGCCAGGCCGGCGGTGATCGCGCCGGCCGAGTCGATCGTCGTCCGCAGCTCCGACAGCGCTGCGGTGTTGACCACCGACTCCTCCAGCGCGTCGTTGATGTCGCTCGCCCGATTGCCGATCGAGCGGGCCAACAGCAGGATCGGGACGACGAGGGCAACCACGGCCAGGACCACCACGATCCCGATCACGTACCCGATCGTCCAACCGGTGGTCGAACCCTCCTGTGCCAGTACGAGCATCAGCCCTCCCCGGGGATCGAGTCGGCGAAGTCGCGGACCGGTTGCAGCGAGTTGTTGACCGACGGGAGCCGGGTCGGCACCGTCGACGTCCGTTCGGCGATCACCCGAACTCCGCCGACGACCTGACCGAGGGTTGCGTCGACCGCCCGCAGGTGCATGACCACCCGGAACAGTCCGAGGGCGGCGGCGGCGATGATGAGTCCGGCGATGACCACCGTGACCCAGGCGACAAATGGCATGGTCCGTTCTCCTCTCGCTCAGCCGAGCAGCTTGGCGACCGAGCCGGCGTAGCGGACCGCACCGTCCGCCACCTCCTCGATCGTCTGGTCGGTCTTGGCCAGCAGGTCCGGCGTCGTCTCCAGCTCGCCGGCCAGGCCGACGCCGCCGGCCAGGATGTCGTCGCTGGCCTTGCGGATCCGCTCGAGCGCCGCCAGCACCCGGTTCAGCAGGGCCAGCGCAACCGGCACCACCACCAGGAGCAGGACCAGGTTTCCGATCCACCACAACATGACAGCTCCTCTCAGACCAGTTCCGGGTCGTAGGGCAGGAAGAACCGGCGGAACACCCGCAGCAGCGCCATCCGCGCCGCCCGCAGGCCGATCGCCAGACCGCCGGCGCTCGACGACTGAGCCACCGCCACCTGGCTCGGATCGACGCCACGCTCGATCGCATCGAGCCGGCTCTGCACGTTGGTGGCGAAGTCGTTCAACAGCACCGACGTCACGTCGGCCACCAGGCCACGGCCGTACTGGGCCGCCGCGCCGGACAGCTGGAGGTCCATCGCCACCCCGACCTTGGTCCCACTCGGCGTCGGATCGAGATCGGCGTTGAGCAACAGCGCCGCCTGGCCACGACCCTTGCGGTCGGCACCCTCGGCGTCGACGGCGATCGTGTGGGCCGCCTCGTCGCGGTCGGTGATCTTGGCGTTGCCGTCGAACTCGAGCTTGACCGGCCCGAGGCCGATGGCCACGACCCCGCCGTAGTGGTCCTCACCCAGTTCCTCGGTCAGTTGGGTGCCCGGCAGGCACGCTGCGACCTGGGGGATATCGCCGAAGAATTCCCAGACGGTCTCGAGCGGCTGCCCGACCTCGAACTCGTTGGTGATCTGCATCAGCCGCTCCCTTCGGTCTGCTGCCGCTCGAACGTGGCCCGGCACCCGGGGCAGCAGAAGTAGTAGGTCTCGTTGCCGAGCTCGTACGGGAACCCGGCGGGGCCGACCTCGACGGTCATGCCACAGATCGGGTCGATCGCCGTTGCCACCGCGGTCACCGGCGGTGGCACGGCCTGGGTGAAGTCCCCGGCGGCCCGTAGTTGGACCAGCTCGGCCAGGATCGCCACCGCCACCTCCTTGTGGCTGGTGTGGCCGAGGTCGAGCCCGGCCGGCATGTGCAGCGCGTCGACCTCGCTCTCACCGACGCCCTGGCCGAGGAGGTGGGACCGGATGCTCTCGGCCCGCCTGCTCGACGCGACCACGCCGATGTAGGCCGGCGTCGCCTTGAGCGCGGCCTCCAGCACGTCCTCGTCGCCGTGGCCCTGGGTGGCCACGACCACGATCGAGTGCTCGCTCAACAGTCCCTCGCCGAACTCGGGCCCATCGACCAGCTCGA
>JBCCVL010000046.1:0-35682 GCA_039195375.1 Actinomycetota bacterium | reverse complement strand
TCGGTGCTCAAGGGGATCGCCGGCTTGAGCGACGACGAGTACACCGCACTGGCGGCAGACGGCCACCTGAGCCTCGACTACCTCGACCAGGACGGCAACCCGCTGTAGGTCACGGCCGGGGCGATCCCGGCCTTGGGGCGAGCCCGGCCTGGGTGATCGGTCCGCTCAGGAGTACAGAATCGAGGCGGAGGGCGTCTTCATGACCGGCTCCCCGGCCACGCCGTAGGCGAAGTTGAGCACGGTGCGGACGCACCCGTCGTGGATCGGCCTGACCCGGTGGGGCAGCTGGTCGGCCCGCAGCAGGTAGGCGTCGCCCGCGTCGTGGGACAGGACCGAGCTGTGGCCGGCCTTGCAGGCGCTGAAGAACTCGAGGTGGCCGCAGCCCTCCTCACACGTCGGGCTCTCGAGGAACATCACCAGCGCCAGCGGGTAGTCGTCGGTGTGGAGCCCGTGGGTGTCACCGCCCCGGTGGAGCCGGTTGAGGACGTGACGCTCGACCGGATCGTCGGCCAGCACCAGCTCCATGCCGATCAACCGACCGATGCGCTCGATCAGCGCCGGGCTGCGGTACAGCTCGGTGATACGGGGGGCCATGCGGGAGATCTCGATGCCGCCGAGCGTGGTCATGTGCCGGGGCGAGCCACCCATGCACTCCATGTCGAAGTCACGGCGTCGGGCCTCGGTGAGCAGGTGGTCGACCTCGGCCCGGAGGTCGGCGAGCGACTCGGGGCCGAGTAACCCCGGCAGCGGGAGGTAGCCGGCGTGGGCGAAGAGGGGCTGCGTCTCGGTCGGGTCGACGGCGTCGAGGCCGTCGAGGCCACGCAACAGGGTGTCGCCTCCGCCGCGTCCGGCGGTCGACGAACCTCGGGGGGACGCTGCGGTGTTCATCGGATCTTCTCGTACAGCACCATCGGCACGCAGGATACTGGCCTCCGGACCGGCGCGGCGGACCACGTCGATGTGCCGGATGTCGCATCGATGAGCCGCCACGTGCGGGCACCGAGGGAGGCCCCGAACCACGTTTGGTGGTGCCTTCACGACCGCGCTGACGATGTCCGCGGCCGGGGGCGCCCCGCCGTCGCCGCCGGGACTCAGCCCACCCGGCGGTCCATGGTCGCCCTGGCCCGCTCCGATCCGAAGCTGGTCACGGTTGCGGTCTGGCCGACCGCGGCGTCGTCATCCCGGGTGGTTTCGGTCGGAGCGGGCGTGCGGCTGCGATCGAGCACCAACGACGGCAGGCGTCGCACGCGGGCCGACCCGCTGTTGGCGGCGCCGAACAGCAGCCGGAGCCGCAGTTCCTCCAGGCGAGATCGGAGGCCGGCCCTGACCAAGGCCGAGCGGGGCACGTCCCAGTTCGACTCGTCGACGAAGGTGCGGATGGCGCTGCGGTGCTGAGCCCCGGTGTCGGACAGCCCGGCGGTGACCGACCCCGCGCTGATCCGGAACGAGGCCAGCGATTCGTCGATCCCGTACAACCCGCCGAACGACAGGAGCCGGAGCCACAGATGCAGATCGATCGGGTGCAGCCAACGGTCGTCGAACCCGCCGACGGCGACGTAGTCGGCCCGTCGGATCAAGACCGACGACGGCCACCCGATCGGGTTGATGCCGGACGCGACCACTCGGGGAACGACGTTGGCCGCCGGCTGATAGCCGAGTAGGCCGTCGAGGCCGCGTTCACGGAGGACCGGCTCACCCTCGGCCGTGATGAAGTCGCGCCGGGACGACACGATGGCGACCTCGGGTCGGCGCTCCAGGATCTCCACCTCGCGGGCGAGGCAGGTCGGGGTGATCAGATCGTCAGCGCACAGCACCTTCAGGTAGCGGCCACGAGCCATCGCCGTCGCCCGGTTCCAGTTGTCCGGCAACGACAGCGTTGTCTCGTTGCGCTCGACCCGGATCCGGGGATCATCGAACGACCGCGCGATCTGGCCGGTGCGGTCGGGCGAGGCGTTGTCGAGGACGATCAGTTCCCAATCGGCGAACGTCTGGGCCAGGACGCTGGCGATCGTCTCGGCCAGGAAACGCTCGGCCCGGTACGCCGGGACGCACACCGAGACCAGCGGCGTCGAGGTCGTGCGGTCGCGACTCATCGTCGAACCGAGCCAGGCGTCGAGGGAGCCCCGTCGCCCGCGTCACCGCCACAACGCCCGCGCACTGGCTCCCACTGTAGCCATCCGGATCCGCTACGGGAAGGACGGCCACGCTGGGTGGCCGACGACCGACCGTCGCCAACCGGCGTCACCGTCATCTCGCCGTCTCGGGCACGAAGGGCAGCGCCCGGACCCGTACCCGCCGGTCGCCCCGCACGTCGATCACGGCCTCGTTCCCGGTCACGAACCGGACGTGGTGCTCGACACCGAACAGCCCGGACAACACGTCGTCGGTGAACGGGTCGTCGACGACGACCTCGAGCTCGAGCTGGGGCAGGGCCCAGGCCCGCGACGGATCGGAGCGGGCCAGTTGGCCCCTCGCCGAGCGGACCTGCTTCACCGGGAACGGGATGTCGGCGGCGTCGACGACGGCTTGCTGGGCCCCCGGCTGGTTGCCGTACAACTCCAACCGCCACCGCTGCTGGTCCCGCAGCGGGGAGATCCTGGCCCGGCGGCCCGTCCGGCCGGCCAGGTTCCACTGGATGGCGATCAGGGGGATCACCAGCACCAGCAGCCCGAGGACCTGGAGGAGGAACTCAGGCATCGCCGACCCGCCCCCGGGCACCGACGACACGACCGACGTCGGTCATCGGGCTCACAGCTCCAACACCCAGGCCCGGTCGCGCTCGAACACGACGGTGGCGCCGGCTTCGGTGATCAGCCACTCGGCCATCTCGTCGAGGTAGCCGGGCCGATCGGTTCCGTGGGTCCTCCACTGGTGCATGCTCGGCGTGATCACGACCAGGACCCGGTCGAGGCCCTGCTCCCTCGCCTCGGCCCGCATCCTGGCCACGAAGTCATCGTCGGCCCGCAGGGGCTCGTCGATGAAGGCGTTTCGCCCGATCGTGCGGTCGCGGAAGGCCAGGAACCCGCTGTCGAGCACGAACAACGTGTCGTCGTCTGCCCGGTCGTAGGCGGCCTGGGTCGCCTCACGATCGAGGGCGGTGACCATCTCGAACGACTCGTTGCCGTAGCGGGCCAGCAGCAACAACGGCGTCATGGCCACCACGACCAGGGGCACCAGGACCGGCAGCGCCCGGACCCGGAACGACACGAGGACCCTGGCGATGAGGATCGCGGCCATGGGCAGCGTGAACAGCAGGACCCGGAAGATGATCTCGCCCCCGTAGCTCTGCAGGGCGAGGGCGAGCGAGGGGATCCCGGCCAGTGGGGCGAGCGGGATGGCCGGGCGCAGGTGACGGAACCGCTCGGTTGCCATCGCCACACCGATGACGAGCACGGTGACGAACGTCGACAGGCCGACGAGGCTACGGACGTTGGTGACGAAGACCCGCTCGGCCGACGAGTCGACGACCCGCTCGGTCGTGGTGCGGTCGAGGTTGGTGAAGAAGGCACCGATCTGGCCGACCAGGGCTTCGATCCTGGTCGAGTACCAGGGCTCGGCTGCGATCAGGAACCAACCGAGGTAGGCCAGACCGACCATCAGCAGGAGCCGCCAGGCCAGCGTCCGACCGTAGAGCCCGAGGATGACGAGCCCGGTGCAGATGAAGAACGGGGCCAGCGGGTGGGACACGGTGGCCCCGAGGCTGAGGATGAGCAGTACGACGAACACCGGCGTGGTCCGGCTGACCGGTCGTTCCCCGCCGGCGGCGGCGAAGCGGGCCAGCACCGGCACCGAGGCGCTCCACGCCGAGCTGGTCCGGAGCGGGCCGCTCTCGAGCAGCACGAGCATGGCCAGGTAGGCGGTGTAGCCGAAGCTCTGGGGCGAGAAGTAGTCCTGGCCGGTCCACGACAGGAGCACGTAGACGACGGCGGCGAGCGGGCCGATCAACGGCACGGTCGGGTACGAGCGGGTGGCGAGCAGCGAAACGAGCACCGCGGTGGCGCCGATAATGGCGGCCGGCCACAGACGGAGCACGACCTCGAGCACGGGCTCGTCGAGTGCGGCCAATGGAGCGACGAACGTGCCGAAGAAGCCGGGCCAGGCGAACCGGGCGTCGATGAGCACCTCACCGGTCCGTTGCTCGTCGATCAGGCGGACGAAGCCGAGATGGACCCACACCGTCGGGAACCGGAGGTGGGCATGGGCGAGGTGGGGACCGATGTGGAACGCCGTCAGCCAGACGGCGGGCACGAGCAGGGCGTACCGGGGACGCTCGACGATTGCCAGGCGGAGGGCGACGACGGTGGCGACGAGCCCGACGACGAGCCCGACCCAGTACAGCGGTGGGAGGGCCGAGATGATGCCGTAGCCGTCGACCTCGTCGCTCGGCGTTGTCCGCCCACCGACCAGGGTCAACAGCATCGACAGCGCAGCCAGGGCGATGCCGACCCAACCGGCGGGGCTGTGGCTCAGCAGCGGGGCACCCGTCCGCTCCCTGGCCTCGAGGGTCACCATCGACTTCCGCTCCCGGCGGAGGCCTCGGCCAGGTCGTCCGAGCCCGTCAGCAATCGGGCCAGGACGACACCGTAGGCGGTCGCCAGCAGGACGATCGCCGGGCCCGTTGCCCACTCGAACCACACGAGCGACTGCACGGCGATGGCCGAGATCGCGATCGACAGGACGCCGGCGATCACGACCGTCGCCGCGGTGGAGCGGAGATCGTTGCGCAGGAGCAGCGCCGTCGGCGCACCGATGAGACCGCCGAGCTGGGCCAGGGCCATCAGCGACCCGATGGTGTCGACGCCGAGCGCCAGCAGCAACGAGGTGACGACGCCGAACCCGGCAACGGCCCAGATGCGGCTCGACGCGGTCACGGTCTGGCCGCCCGCTCGGTTGGTGTCGTTTCCGTCGCCGGATCCGCTTCCGGGCCAGTCCGGTCGTCGAGGTCGGGCCCGGCGGGTGTCGCACCGGTACCGTTGGTGGTCGAGCCGAGGTCAACCGGCGCCGACCGCAGCGTCGCCCACTCCCGGACGACCGCGATCCCGGCGACGACGACCAGCCCGACGAGCCAGGCGACGCCGACACCGTTGATCCCGTAGCGGGGCAGCAACACCGCAGTCAGGCCGACGACGATGGCAGACAGCAGGGTCTCCAAGCCGACGACGGCCCGCATGCGGCCCTGGGAGCGGAGCCGACCGATGTAGATCTGATGGATCACGTTCGGGACGGCGGCGACGAGGAGGATCCGGAGCACGGTACTGGCATTGTCGGCGAAGGCGGAGCCGTAGATGAGGAGCACGAGCGGCGCGGTGATGATCCCGATGAGCACGATCGGCACCGTCAGCCCCAGGCTCAGCAGGCCGGCCTGGACGGTGTTGCGCTGCTCCCGATCGCGCTCGTGTGAGTTCTCGGCCAGCAGGGCGTGGGCGGCATTGATGCTCAGGGTGAAGATCGTGAACGTGATGAGCCAGGCCACGTTGAAGTAGCCGGCCATGACCTTGCCCTCGCTGCCGAGGACCATGAGGGGAATGACGACCAGCGTGGCCAGCCGGGCGATCGAACCGACCCAGTCCGCAAGCGAGAACGACAGCATCGCGCCGAACGGCGGCCCCGCCTCCGGCTGCGGACTGGCCAGGCGGTCACGGGCCCCCACCTGACGAGCGACCAACAGGTTGATCACGATGACGATCGGGAAGACCGGTAACGTCCACGCCCAGAAGATCCCGAGCTCCGGGGCCCACTGGGCGAACGGGAAGAGCAATGCGATCTTGGCCAGGCCGAAGATCCCGTTCTCGATCGGCACCCACGGCGCCTTGCGTTCCGCCACCAGCACGGCGTCCTGCAGGTTGAACAGGGCCCAGCAGGCCGTCGACAAGGCGAACAGGCCGAAGACGAGGACGGTCTCGGTCAGCGCCGAGAGATCGGGCGCCCACCAGTCGAGACCGGCGAGGAAGCCGACGCCGGTCAGGCCGGCCGAGAGCGCAGCCAGGCCGTAGGCCCACACGATCGTGCGGCCCGCAGTCCGCTTGACCAGGGGCAGGAACCGCACCAGCCCACTGCGCAGACCGAGCGCGGCGACGTCGGCCAGCATCATCATCGTGTAGATCGCCGTGGTGGCGACACCGAAGTCGGCGTCGTCGTACAGGTTGGCGGCGACGATCCAGAACACCAGCCCCAGGGCCGACGTCAACAGCGTGCCCGTCATCAGCGAGAGGCTGCTGGTGACCACGGGGACTGCGAGCAGCCTGTCCCGTAGCTGTGCCGTTTGCCGTCTCATAGCCTCCACCGCAGCACGTCAGCTCCGGTCGACCCGGATTGGCCGAAGGGCAAGCGGTCGCAGTCCGCTGCGACGTCCAGGGTACCCAGTGGGGTGGCCGGGAATGGACCGCTCAGGCGGTCAGTCCCGATGGCGCAGGTCGATGACCTCCGCCGCCGGCTCGAACGGGCGACGACGCTCGCCCACGATCGTCTTCAGCACCCGCCAGCCGTCGGACACCGTGTTGAGGTGGGAGGCGCCGAACAGCCGCTCGGACTCGAAGCTCGGGACCTCGGTGATCTCGAGACCGGCCCGCAGCGCCCGGATGTTCATCAGGGTCTCGATCTCGAACCCGTCGGCGTCGAGGTCGAGCTCGTCGACGGCATGGCGCCAGAAGGCGTTGTAGCCGTAGCAGAGATCGGAGTACTTGCCGCCGAAACCGACCCGCACCATGCGGGTGAGCACGGCGTTGCCGAGCCAGCGGTACCACTCCATGTCGTCGGTCCCGCCGCCGTGGCAGAAGCGCGACCCCTTGGCGAAGTCGGCGCCGCCCATGAGCGCACCGACGAAGCGGGGGATCTCACCCGGGTCCATCGATCCGTCGGCGTCGATCATCACGATGATGTCGCCGGTGGCGGCTTCGAAGCCGCGGCGGAGCGCTGCGCCCTTGCCCGGGGTGAGGTCCTCGATGACGATCACGTCGTCACGGAGCTCCTTGGCCACCTCGGGGGTGCCGTCGGTCGAGCCACCGTCGATGATGAGGACCTCGTGGACCCAGCCGGGGATGTCGGGGAGCACATGAGGCAGGTTCGCGGCCTCGTCGAGAGTCGGGACGACGACCGACACCAGCGGACGATCGGCAACTGTGGAATCACCCGAGTCGAGGGGCACTGGGGCCACAGCTGGATTCATGAATACGCCTCCGATACACCTTCGTCGCCCGGCGGCCCACCACGCGCTGACCCGCCAACGGATGTCGTTGCCCGACTGAGAGTAGATCGTTCAGGAAGCAAAGACTTCCAGGTCGGGGGTGGTTGGGTACCTCAACTCATCCACCAACGGGACTTCCGGCCTCGACACGAAAGCAGGTGTTCAGGCGGCGGTGACGAGCTGTTCTCGTTGGCCGATCGGCTCGCCGAACGACGCCGGCCGCCTGGCCGATCAGGAGCTGCAGGAAAGCTGTGAGCAGCCCGGTCGCTCACGGGCCCATTCGGGCCGCTTGGCCGCGTAGCGCTCGTTGCCCGGCTGGTCGTCGTAGGGGCGACGCAGCACGTCGAGCAGCCGCTCGACCTCGGCGAAGTCATCGCCCTCGGCGGCGTCGATGGCCACCTGGGCGAGGTAGTTCCTGAGCACGTAGCGCGGGTTCACCCGGTCCATCGCCGCCGCCCGCTCGGATCCATTGCGGCCGTCGGTGGCGGCGAGTGCCCGGTGACGACGCAGCCACTCGGCGGTGGCGGCCATGACCTCGGCCGCACCGGCATCGTCGTAGTAGGCGTCGGCCAGCGGCGCAACGAGCGCCGTTGCGTCGTCGATGGTGTCACCCGACCCGGCGCCGTCGGCCTCGACCCCATCGTCCCGGCGGACGACGTCGGCCAACGATCGGAAGAATATGGTCATGTCGGTCTCGGTGCGGACCAGGAGCTGGAAGAGCTCCCCGATCAGCTCGTCTGCCGCCGCGGTGTCGTCGACCCGGTCGAGGCCGACCTTGTCGCGCCAGACCTGTCGCTCGTCACGCTGGAGATCGGCGCCGTAGCCCTCGATGGCCTCCTGGAGCGGCTCGGTTGCGTCGACGAGGGGCACGAGCGCGTTGGCCAGCTGCAGGAGGTTCCAATGGGCGACCTGTGGCTGCTGGCCGTAGCGGTAGCGACGATGGGTGGCGTCGGTGGTGTTCGGGGTCCAGCCAGGGTCGAAGCCCTCGAGCCAGCCGTAGGGCCCGTAGTCGATCGTCAAACCGTGGATCGACAGGTTGTCGGTGTTCATGACGCCGTGGACGAAGCCGACCCGCATCCAGCCGAGCACCATCGCCAACGTCGTCCGGGCGACCTCGGCAAAAAACGCGGCGTAGCGGTCTGGCGTGCCCTCCTGGTGCTCCGCCGCGATGTCGGCGAAGTACTCCTCGATCGTGAAGTCGGCGAGGGCGGCGAGCAGCCCGTCGTCCTGGCGGGAGGCCGGCAGCTGGAAGGAGCCGAAGCGGATGAACGACGGGGCGACCCGGCAGACGATGGCGCCCGGCTCGGGGCGTGGGTTGCCGTCGTAGAACATGTCCCGCACGACCTTGTCGCCGGTGACCGCCAGGCTCAGCGCCCGGGTGGTCGGAACGCCGAGGTGGTGCATGGCCTCGCTGCACAGGAACTCCCGAACCGACGACCGCAGCACGGCGAAGCCGTCCGCACCCCGGGAGTACGGCGTCGGGCCGGCGCCCTTGAGCTGCAGCGTCTGGCGGCCACCGTCCGGTGTCACCAGCTCCCCGAGGGCGATGGCCCGACCGTCGCCGAGTTGACCGGCCCAGTTGCCGAACTGGTGGCCGCCGTAGTTGGCGGCGTGCGGATCCATGCCCGGGAGGAGCCGGTCGCCGGTGAGGACCCTGGCCATCAGATCGCGATGGTCGGTCCAGAGCTCGGGCGCCAGGCCGAGCTCCTCGGCAACCTCGCGTGCGTCGGCAACGAGGACCGGGGCGGACGGGTTGACCGGTCGGACCCGCGACGACAGGGCACCGACGACCTGACGAGGGCGGATCTCGGTCGAGGGATCGACGGGGAGCGTGTCGACGAACCGATTGTCCCACCGCAGGCCGGCCAGCGGCTCGGGAAGGGCGTCGTCGCCGGACTCGGGGGCGGGCTGGCCGTGGTCCACCTGGTACCTCCGATCGCAGGCCGGGGCGGCGGCGTCGGCCGATGCGCCCCGTTGCGGTCAAGATAGCGGACTACGATCAACGCCATGAATCCAGGCCGACCCGCCCCCGTCGCCGGCCGTGCCGGCGACGCAGGGACGGGCGATGGTGGCGATGCGGCCGACCGTGGGCCCGACCGGGCGGTGGCGAGCGGCGAGTTGGCAGCCGCGATCGACGAGTTCTTCCTGGCCCGGGCGCCCCGCAAGCACTCCGCCAACACGCTGGCCGCCTACCGGCGAGACCTCGACGCCATCGCCGCCGAGTTGGCCGTCGTCACCGGTCGCCCGGCCGGCGAGCTGGCCATCGACGACCTGGGCATCCCCAACCTGCGGCGGGCCTTCGCCGCCATCGCCCACCAGTCGGCGGCGACCATCGCCCGCACCTGGTCGACGTGGAACCAGCTGTTCACGTTCCTGGTGGCCGAGGGGACGGTGG
Source organism: Actinomycetota bacterium (assembly GCA_039195375.1). GTDB lineage: Bacteria > Actinomycetota > Acidimicrobiia > Acidimicrobiales > SZUA-35 > JAHELU01. Next base: position 26,104 of record JBCCVL010000046.1, on the reverse strand, counting down.
CCGGCAACCCGATGGCCGCCGTCGACAAGCCCAGGGTGCCGAAGAGCCGCCCCAAGGCGATCACCGGCGATGACTCGGTCGAGCGGCTGCTGCAGGTCGCAGCGAGGGGCCGGACCGGGGCCCGCGATCCGTGGCCCGAGCGCGACTTCGCCGTCATCACGACCCTGGTGACCTGCGGCCTCCGCCTGTCGGAGCTGCTCGACCTCACCCTCCGCTCGATCGACGGCCCCGCCGGCGAGCGGGTCATCGGCGTTCGGGGCAAGGGAAACAAGGAACGGACGGTGCCCCTCGAGGCCGAGGTCGAGGCGGTCATCGAGCAGTACCTGGCCTCCCGGGCCCGCCGGTTCCCCGGGCGGCTGCCGGCCGACGCTCCCCTCTTCGTGTCCAACGACGGTGCCGGCATGCGGCGGGGTGCGCTCCAGTATCTCGTCGAGCAGCTGTACCGGGAGGCGGGGATCAGGACCCGGGTCCCGGCCGGCGCCCTCGTCCATGCCTTGCGCCACACGTTCGCCACCAGCCTGGCCCGCAACGGTGCGAGCGGTACGGAGCTGCAGCTCCTGCTCGGCCACGAGTCGCTCGCCACGACCCAGCGCTACGTCGACGCCACGGCCCGCGAGACCAGGGCGGCCGCCCGGTCGAATGACGCCTATCGGGCGCTTGCCACCATCCGGGTCGACGAACCGGGCGACGACGCTCCCGGCGAGTCGACCGACGACGGCGTCGACGGTTCGACCGCCGGTCCGGACTGATCCCCACCCGCGCCCTGGCCGCGGATCTTCGGGGCCCGCCCTGACCGGACCGGGGCGTCGAACCCATAGGCTGGTCAGGGGCTTGTGACACCTGTATTGCACCTGCTGACGGGTGCGTGACCGGGTTGGAGCGGCCCTTAGGATTTGCGGTCCGGGTCGGGTGGCTCGGATCGGCCACGGTCGGTCCCGGTGTGCGTGACCGGCGGTACTCACACGACGTCCGGAGACGCGAAGGTAGGTTCACGGCATGGGCCGCAGAATCGAAGTGGAGCTCACCAGTACGAAGGAGGACGGTTCCTGGACCTGGCGTGCCGCCGGGGCCAAGCAACCGAAGGGTGATCTCCTTGGGTCGCTGCTCTACGAGGGGGCAAAGGTCGGCGACGTCGTCAAGGTCGAGGCCGAGTTCCATCTCGACGGCATCGAGGTGACGGAGGTCTTCGCTCCCAAGCAGAAGAAGGAGCGGACCGACCTGTTGGCGATGAAGTCGCGCCCGCTGCGCGACGACGAGCTGGTCACCACCCAGCGGGTGGCACGGGGCGACCGACGGGGCGACCGGCGCAGCCGTGGCCGGGCCCGAGGCGAGGGTCGGGGCGACCGCCGCGACCGCAACGACCGCAACGACCGCCAGCGCGGGCCTCGTCCAGAGGCCGAGCGCCGCCCGAAGCCGAAGCGCCTCCGGCCTCGGCGGGTCCACCGCGATGCGCTGCTGGCCGAGATCACCGAGGAGCATCGCCCCATCGTCGAGCAGGTCATGCGCGACGGCATGCCCGGTGTCCGGGCCGCCATCGAGAAGCAGAACGCCGAGGCGAAGGCCGCCGGCAAACCCGAGATCGACCCGAGCCCGATCCTCGCCATCGCCGAGAAGAACCTCGGTCCGGCCCGCCTCGCCGAGTGGCGCGACCGGGCCGACGCCGCCATCGCCGATGGCCAGGAGCTCGACATCCGCGACCTGCGGTCCGTCGTCGTCGCCGGCTCCGACGTCGCCCGCGACGACGAGACCCGGGCGCTGGTCGACCAGATCAAGTCGCTGCTCGACCAGCGACTCGAATCGGATCACGCCACCTGGTTGAAGGACCTCGACTCGGCGGTCGAGGAGGGACGGGTCGTCCGCGGCCTCCGTCTCAGCTCCCGCCCGGTGAAGGCGGGCGCTCCCCTGCCGACCGAGGTTGCGAGCAAGCTGGCCGAGCAGGCCAGCCAGGCGCTGGCCGCCGACGTGGCCCAGGACCGCTGGGCCACGGTCCTCGACGCACTCGCCTTCTCCCCGGTTCGTGGTGCCGTCACCCCGGCCGGCCTGCCGTCCGAACCCGGCGAGGAGCTGCTCGGCGAGGTCAGGCGGCTCTCCGACCGTATCCCTGCGATCGCCGCCCTGTTCGGTGTCGATCCGGCCCAGGTTCCGAAGTCGGCGAAGCGTCGCCGGTCGCCCCGTCGGGACAACAACTCGAACAACCGGTCCCGGAATCGTCGCTCGGGCGGAGGCCAGGATCGTCCGGTACCCGGCGCCGAGCCGAAGCCGGCGGCGCCGACCGCCGATGCGACGCCGCCACCCGATGCAACGCCATCCGCCAGCGACACGGCCGAGACCACCCCGACCACCGAGGTGGCAGCCGAGATGCCGGTGACGGACGCCGCGACGGACGGGTCGACGGCACCGGCCGAGTCGGCCCCGGCGGGCGAGGCACCGATGTCGGACGCACCGTCCGCGACCGAGACCCAGACCTCGACCGATGCTCCGACCGAGACCGAGATTCCGACCGAGACCGAGACTCCGGCCGCCGAGACCTCAACCGACGAGGTTCCCGCCGGGGAAGCTGCGCCGGAGTCGTCCGAGCCGGCGACCACCGACGATGCTGCGGCCACCCCGGCTGCCGACGCGGTCACCCCGCCCGATGGTGGCGTGCCCGGGGCCGATGCGTCCGATCCGGCCGCATCCAACGCCGTTGCGGAGGCGGAAGTCGGGTCAACATCGGAGTCGGCGAGCTCCGCTCCCGAGTCGGCCGAGGAAGCTGCCGCCGATGCGGAGCCGGCTGCGAGCCCGGCCCCCGATGCCGACGAGTCGTCGGCCGACGTTGCCTCGGACGACGTGGCGCCGGCGGAAGCCACCGCCAACGAGATGGTCAATGACACCGCCGACGACACCGCCGACGACACGGCCGATGGAACGGCAGGGGCCGAGGCGCCGGCCGTGGTCGCCGAATCGGCTACCGAAGACGACACGGCCGAACCGGCTCCCACCGCCAACGGTGCCACCACGGCCAGCGACGACACCGCCGACGCCGACGCAGTCGCAGCCGCAGCCGCCGACGTCGGCGAGCCGGACCCGGCCGAGACCACCAACGGCTGACCCGTTCGTCAGCCGTCGTCCAGTCGATCGTCGCCACCGGCCGGTCAGTGCCGTCCGGGGGCGCTGGCGCCGCAGCGAACGTCAGTGCGCCCGGAGCACCTCGTTGGCCTCGAGGAAGTCGAGCAGCCCGTCGACGAGATCGACCTCGGGCAGCCGTTCGAGGGGGACCCAGGCCATCTCGCTGGCGTCGTCGCCGGCGGTGCCCTCCGGTGACCCGATCAGCTCGGCCAAGAAGTCGAGGATCACGAAGTGGTGGTCGTGGCCGAGCCGTTCGACCCAACCGACGAGCCGGCCGCAGGTGACCTCGATGGCGGTCTCCTCCCGCACCTCCCGCTCGACGGCGGCGGCCAGGTGCTCACCTGGCTCGACTCGACCGCCTGGCACCGACCACTGACCGACTGCAGGGCCTCGTCCTCGACGGATCAGCAACAGTCGACCGTCGTGGATCACGACGGCGCCGACGGCCACCTCAGGCCGTGGCCCGGCGGTCGGCTCAGCCTGCTCCATCGACGTCGAACGCCCGGTGGACGGTCAGCAACCGGGCCTTCAGCCCGAACGATTCGAAGAAGTTCTTGGTCGACCGGTCGCCGGGCAGGGCGACCGAGTCGATCCCGATGCAGCCCCGGTCCTCGGCCAGCTCGAGGATGAGGTTCATCATCGCCTCGCCGATGCCCGAGCCACGGATCTCCTCGTCGACCACGAAGTCGGTGAGCCGGGCCAACGTGGTCCCGTCGAGCAGCTCCTCGTAGGCCACGATGGCGTACCCGAACACGATCCCGTCGTAGCAGCCGGCCACGGCGGCGGCCGACCGACCCTCGACGGCTTCGGCCAGCCGATCCCGGTCCGGCCACGGGCCGGCCTCCCGCTGGAGGAACATCGCGCCACCCCGCTGGTCGACGATCGCCTCCCGCAACCGGTCGGCGATGGCCTCCATCGCCGGGATGTCGTCGCCGGTCGCCCGCCTGGCCGACTCCATGGGGATGTGCACGCCCGCTCCTCTCCGACCGGTGGCTGCCGCCCGGACTGTAGCGGGTGGTGTCAGGATTGGAGCCGATCGAGCTTGCCGAGAACCGTCTTCCTCGCCCGGTTCGCTTCCTCGTGGACCCGGATCCGAGCGAGCTGATCGGAGTCGAGCTCGTCGAGCAGGGAGATGATCTCCCTGGCGGTCAACGTGTCATAGGAGGCGATCGGCAGCGGACGCTCCTCGGCGACGGGCTCGTCCTCCGGCTCGTCGTCGGCGAGCTCAGCGTCGATGGCCTCGACCTCGTCGTCGTCAGCCACGTCGTCCGAACCGACCGGGGCCGAGGGGCTCGAGCCGGGCGTGGCATCGTCGGTCGGTGGCGCCAAGCCGATGGAGGCGCCGATCTCGGTGATGCGCTCGGCCAGCATCTTGGCCACCGCCTCGACGAAGAGGTTCGCCGGCGCGGTCCCGCCGCCCCGCATCGCCATCTTGCCGATGACCCGGGCCAGCTGCACCTGGCTCTTGCCCCGACGCACGAGCCGGGGCAGCACCTCGTCGTACTCGTAGAGCAGGCCGACCGGGGCGTAGACGAACAGGTCGACCAGGTCGTCGACGGGGTTGCGTTCCTCGTCAGCCACCGGTGATCAGCTCAGAGCTCGATCGGCTCGCCACAGTGGGGGCACGGGGGATTCGGGCCGCGGTCGAGCTGGCTGCGATTGACCAACAGGAAGCAGCTCGGACACACGATCTCCTCGCCGCGCCCTGCGCCGGCGCCACCGCCGGTACCGTCGCCGCCCTCGTCGCCATCATCGTCGTCGTCTTCGTCCTCCGATGCGGCCAGGCGGTCACGGAGAATCGCGTCGAGGTCGGCCTCGACGTCGTCGGGGTCCTCGTCGTCCTCTTCCTCGTCGTCGGAGACCTTTCGGGCCCGAGGGCGCTGCTCGGCGGCCTCCTCCTCGTCGTCGTCCTCTTCTTCCTTGGACTCGCCGTCGGCGGGCTCTTCGAACTCCTCGATCTCCTCTTCGAGGTCGAGCTCCTCCTCGTCGACGTCTTCGTCCTCGGGCTCACCGTCGAAGTCCTCGTCGAGTTCGTCGTCTTCCAGCTCTTCGAGTTCGTCGTCGGTATCGTCACTCATCGAGACAGCCTCACTGTCGGGCCCATGGCGGGAACGGCCGGACTCTAGCCCCTCGCGGCTGGAGTTCACCGCACCGCGGCGATTCTTTTTCCCCTGGTGGTCTGCCCTGGTCGCAGCGGTCGGGACATCATGACATACCTCGGCCGCGGCGCAAGTCGGCGGACGCCCGTCCACCGACGCGGCGCGGCCGATGCCGGGGGCGTCGGCGCCGGGCCGGCGGCCTCAGGACCGGACGAAGAACCGGCGGATCTGGGCGATGTTGGTGATGTAGGCCTGGGTGTCGTCGTAGTACCCGATGGCCCGAACCGAGTTCGGACCCTGGTAGTACCCGGCGATCGCCGCCTCTTCGCTCCCCATGTACCCGACCAACCAGTTGAGGAACCGGGCGCTCATCCGGATGTTGTCGTCCGGGTCGTTCGGGTCGAGGTCGGCCCCGATCAGGTGGTCGGCGATCCACTCGGAGGTGGCCGGCATCAGCTGACCGACGCCGACCGCCCCCTTCGGACTGACGACCGACGTCTGCCACCCCGACTCGCGGTAGGCCATGGCCATCAGGAGGTCGGTCGGGACGCCGTAGTGGACCGACCACTTCTCGAACGATGGGATCAGCTGGAGTCTGCCCGGGTTCTCCCGGAGCCGGCCCGGCAGGTTGTCGTAGCCGGCCGCCGGATCGGCCGGCGCCGGTGCCGAACCGCCGGCCGGGATCCGCAGCTCCTGGCCGACCCGGATGAGGTTGGGGTTGGTGATGCCGTTGACCGCGGCGATGGCCGAGGTCGACACGCCGGTCCTGGCTGCGATCACGCTCAGCGAGTCGCCCGAGCGGACCTCGTACACGAGCCCGGGGATCGTCAGGACCTGACCGACCCGGATCAGGTGCAGGTTGGAGATGCCGTTGGCCGCTGCCAGCTCGGCGGTGGTGACGCCGTGGTCGCGGGCGATGATCGACAACGAGTCACCGGACTGCACCGTGTACTGCTGGGCTGCGACCGGTGCAACCGAGACCACGAGCAGTCCGATGGCGCCGCCGATGGCCAGCGCAACGCGGGCCATCGATCGAGGCGCACGGCGCTCGCTGGTCGAGCGTCTGGTCCGGCCGACGGCCGGGCGACGTGGCGTAGATGGGCGGGCTTGCGGGTACGAACGAGTCACGGGTCGCTCCTGGGAGACGAGGCCGACTCGGATCGCCCGGGTCGGTCACGAACTAGACAGCGCTACCTGTCCGTTTTGCTTCTGCCCGTCGTTCAGCGTCCAACCGCTCCAGCTCCGCCTCCGTGGAGTGGTTGACGAACGTCATCATAGCCGCAATCGCCCGATGACCTGCTTCGTGCTCGATCAGTTTGTGCATGGCCTGCACCACACGGCGGTAGGCGGGGTGGCCCTGCGGGGTGCTCCGCAGTTCGATCGTGTGCATCGCCGAGCGGGCGTTGAGGTTCAGATTGAACCGAACCCGGTAGGCCAGGCTCACGGCGTAGGAGGCCTGTGTCTCGAAGCCAGCGGCCCGAACGGCGTCGTAGAGCTCCCCGGACCGCTCCATCGCCTCGTCGAACTCGTCGGTCAGGCCGGCGTCATCGACCAACGACGGGCGGGTGTATCCGTGGTACGGGCTGAGCCGCTGCCAGTCGACGGTCAACATCCGGTGACGCTGCAGGTCGCGGAACGCTCCGTAGTCGGCCAGGATGTCGAAGCGGTAGAACGGCCGCTCCAGGGCCCGACCCGGCCGGTTGCGCCGGTTCTCCCGCTCGCCGACGTAGGCCCGGATGACCTGGAGCCGCTCGTCGACCGACATCGCCCGCACCCGATCCTCGATCTGGAGCTCCGACAGGTGGGTGTGGGGGTAGAGCATCGAGGCCACCATCTTGACCTCGGCGTCGGGATCGAAGTCGACCAGCTCCACCCTCGCATCGTCGTCGAAGGGATCGGCGTCGCCGAGCAACTCATCGGCGACGGCATCCATCGCCTCCCGGTTGCTCTCGAGGTAGTCGCTCATCACCTGCCCCCGGTCGGGGAGATCGACCCGGCGGACGAACGACGGGATGACCTTGCGCAGCTCGGTCAGCATCATGTCGGCGTAGGTCCTGGCCTCCGGCAGGGCGTCGGCCCGCATCCGCAGGAGCATCTGCTCGTAGGCCTGACCGGTTGCGTAGATGCCGACGTTGGACTGGGCCGCCGCCGGGAGGATGCCCCGGACGGCGTCGAGGGCCTTGGCCTTGACCGCCTGGCGGTAGACGAAATCGCTGTCTCCCGGGTCCTTCGGCGTCAGCCGACGAACGTGCTCCTCGACCTGGGGGGCCAATTCGGCGTAGCTGTCGAACAGGCGGTCGAGGTCGCCGACGTAGCGGGTGCCGAGCGACGAGGCGAGCACGTCCGGGTCCCGGTAGTAGCGGTAGCGGCCCTGGGGCCGTGCGTCGTAGGCGATGTAGCGGGTCGACTGCTCGAGGTAGGCGGCGAGGCGGCCCCATTCGAGGATCTTGGTCAGGATGTTCGACGCCTGCTCACAGGCCAGGTGGATGCCACCGAGCTGGGCGACGGAATCGTCGCCGTACTCGAAGAACACCTTCTCATAGAGCTCCTCGGCCCTGGCCAGGCCGACCGTCGCATCGATCGAGGCGTCACCCTCGATGTCGAGCTCGCCGACGAACTCGTCGAGGAAGAGCCGGCGCAGGCTCTTCGACGACCGGGAGTACCGGGCGAACAGCGCTCCCTTCACCACCTCGGGCAGGTTGACGAGGGCGAACACCGGCTGGTCGAGGTTCGTGAAGTACCGGCGGAGGACGTCCTGCTCGGACTCGGTGTAGTGCTCGACCACATACGCGCTCACGGCGAGAAAGAGTAGGGCCGATTGGCGGTCCACTGGCGGACCTGGGCAGAAGTCTGTCGCAGGTTGGCGAAGCGATGCTCACACGACGAGGGCAAGCGCATCGGGGTGGACCTCGACGCGGACGGCATCGAAGCGGCCCCGTTCGACCCCGTCGAGCCAGACCGCGACCGGCCTGGACCAGCTCGTTTCCCACGTCGCACCTCTCCTGGTCCGCAGCTGGGGGTGGGGCAGATGGGCACCGGACGCGGCCCGGCGGTTGGCCTCGGGGCGTTGCAGCAGCCCGACGGTTCCCTCGGTGACGTCGACGACGCCGTCGTTCGGGTGGGCCCGGGGCCCGAGGCGGAGCGGTCCGAGCCAGGCGGCATTCATGACTGCGAGCGACAGTCCCGGCCCGATGCCGGTCAGCGGTCGGTTGCGGACGGTCAGGTGGGCGACGAAGCACGCGTCGATCTCGGCGCCGTCCGGTCGCCGGAGCCGGGCCACCACCGCGTCGATCGGATACCGGTGGCGCTCCCCCGCCGGTCTCGGCCGGTCGAGCCCGAGCGTGCGGAGCAGGTCGCCGGCGTTGACGGTGGCGACCGGCGGCGACCCTGCGGCGGGATCGACCAGTGCCGCCAACTCGGCGTCACCGTCGACCTCCACGGGGGCGACGGCGCCGTGCTCGTCCCACGGCTCCCCCCAGTCGGACCCCTTCTCGATGGTCACGAGGCGACCCCGGCGGACGCAGCATCGCCCGCGCCATCGTCGGGGTCGGCACCGGGGTCGGTCGCGCCATCGTCGCCGTCATCGTCTGCGCCGCCGCCCTCGATGGCGGACGACGCGGCGACCAGGTCACGGTGCACGGCATCGGCACCCTGCCTGGCGACTGCGGCCGTGGCCGGGGACGGGGCGAGCTTGCCGAGCTGGCGCAGCAGGTCGATCAGCTGCTTGGCGGTCCTGACGAAGTCACCAGCGGTGAACACCTCGTCGCTCAGCACATCGTCGAGCCCGCCGCCGGAGGCCCAGCCGTGGGCGACGGCGAGGAATCCCGGGTCGGGGACCCGGGTCTGGGGCAGCCGCAGATCGTCCTCGTCGGCCGCCAGGTCGAGATGGGCGGCCAGGATCCGCCTGACCCGACGACGGACCTCGGCCGACGGGTACCACGGGTCGGGCTCGGGCCGGTCACCCCGGCGCTCCTCGTAGACGAAGGTCGATGCCAGGGCCACCAGCTCCGGGACCGGCAGGTCGTCGAACAGACCGGCCTCCAACGTCTCGACGACCAGGAGGTCCTGCTCGTGGTAGAGCCGGGCCAGCCGCTCGCCCGAGCCGGTCAGCTCCCAGTCGACGAGATGGCCCCGCCGCTCCAGCAGCTCGATGACCCGATCGAACCGGGCACCGAGCGAGTCGCCGCCACCCCTGGTCGAGCGGAGTGCACGTTCGAGGTCCTGCTCGAGCCGGTCGAGGCGGCGAAGCCCCTTGACCGCCTTCGGGTCGAGCGTCGCCTGGGACGTCGCCGTCCCGCTCGGGGCCAGGCTCCGGCCCCGACGGTCGGAGAGTCCACTCCGCTTCAGGTTCTCCCCCACCTCGAAGGCGAAGGTGACGCTGTCGGGCAGGTAGGGCTCGGGCAGCTCGACACCGCCGACCTGCTCGGGCGGCTCCAACAGGTCGGGCGGCGTCAGCTCGTAGGTCTGACCCCGCTCGTCGACAACCCGGGCCCGGATCCGGCCGTGGCGGCGGAAGGCCAGGGAGATCACGGCCACCGGCGACGGCACGTTGGGGGCGTCGACCGAGATCACGTCACCGGGACCGACCCGGCTGAGGGCGAACGCCACGGCCTGCTCGTCGCGGTCGTCGACCTCGGGGGTTCGGGCCGCGGCCCGGAGCTCCTCGATGGGGCCGTAGTCGCGCTCGAGCCGGCCACGGTGCTGGGTCAGCCGGGCGCGGACCTTCTCGACCCGCTGCTCGGAGCGGACCACCCCGGCGTCGGACCGGAACTGGGCGAACGACAGGTTCAGCAGCTGTCTGGCCCGCTCGGGCCGGTAGCGGCGGACAAGGTTGGCGGCCATGTTGTAGGTCGGGCGGAACGACGAGGTCAGCGTGAAGCGGCGGGAGCCGGCCAGCTCGGCCACCTGCTCGAACCGGACGTAGGGCGACCAGAGCACGACGGCGTCGCCGTTGGTGTCGATCCCCCGCCGGCCGGCCCGCCCGGTCAGCTGGGTGAACTGGGCCGGCGTCAGGAACTCGTGACGCTCACCGGTGAACTTCGTCAGCTTCTCGACGACCACCGTGCGGGCCGGCATGTTGATGCCGAGGGCCAGGGTCTCGGTGGCGAACACCACCTTGACCAACCCCTCGACGAAGCAGGCCTCGACGGCCTCCTTGAACGGCGGCACCATCCCGGCGTGGTGGGCGGCAACTCCGGCCTCCAGAGCGGCCCGGAACCAGTGGAACTCCAGGACGTCGAGGTCACGGCGGTCGAGACTGCGAGTGTGACGGTCGATGATGGCCGCGATCCGCTCTCGCTCGGCTGCATTCGTCAGGGCCATGCCGGACGCCAGCACCGAACGGGCGGCATCGTCGCAGGCGGCCCGGGAGAAGATGAAGTGGATGGCCGGCAGCAGGTCACGGCGGGCCAACAGCTCGACCACGCCGACCCGGTCGGGGGTCCGCCACTTGCGGGGCCGCGGCCGCTTGCCCTTGCCGCCGCCCCGGTTCCGTCCCCGGCCGCCGCCTCCTCCCCCGCCGCCCCCTCGGGGGTCGTTGTCATAGCGGAAGCCCTTCGGGTTCGGACGGTTGCCCTGCAGGGTCTTCATCAGGTGGAGGTGATTGCCGCCCCGCTCCCCCACCAGGTATTGGCTGGTGAGCTCGACGGGCCGTTGGGTCTCGACCACCAGGTCGGTCGGTCCGCGAACCGTCTCGATCCACGACGCCAGCTCGTCCGCGTTGGACACCGTCGCCGACAGGCACACCAACTGGACCGAGCGGGGCAGGTGGATGATGACCTCCTCCCAGACCGGGCCCCGGTAGGCGTCCTGGAGGTAGTGGACCTCGTCGAGCACGACGGCGGCCAGGCGGTCGATCGAGGTGCCGGCGTACAGCATGTTGCGCAGCACCTCGGTGGTCATGACCACGACCGGGGCGTCGCCGTTGATCGTGTTGTCACCCGTGAGCAGCCCGACCGAGCCGGCACCGTGGGCGGCCACCAGGTCGTGGTACTTCTGGTTCGACAGGGCCTTGATCGGAGTGGTGTAGAAGACCCGGAGGCCCTGGCCCAGTCGCTGGTCGATCAGGTACTCGGCCACGACGGTCTTGCCGGCGCCGGTCGGCGCCGCCACGACGGCGTGGTGACCGTCGTCGACGGCCTGGAAGCCGTCGAGCTGGAACCGATCGGGCTGGAAACCGAGACCGCCGATGAAGTCGTCCCTGGCCGAGGAGTCGGCGTCGGTCATGCCGTCCCGGTGGCGGCCATCCCCGTGCCCGAGCCGATCGGCTTCAACCGCTTGCCGACCAGGATGGCGATCTCGTAGAAGAGGTACATCGGGATCGTGATGACGCCGAGGGTGAACGGGTCACCGGTCGGGGTGATCACGGCCCCGAGGATCACGACGGCCACGATGGCCAGGCGCCGGTTCTTGGCCAGGGTCTCGGGGCGGACCAGGCCGATCTTCTGCAGGAAGATCAGGACGAGGGGCAGCTCGGCGGCCACGCCGAAGGCGAACAGCATCTTGACGAAGAACCCGAGGTACTCGCTCGGCGAGAAGAACGAGATGAAGGTGTCGGAACCGAAGTCCGACAGGACACCGAGCGCCCGGGGCAACAGCAGATAGGCGACGACCATGCCGCCGGCGAGCAGCAGGACCGAGATGGCGACGAAGGGGATCAGGGCCTTGCGCTCGTGGGGGTAGAGACCGGGCATGACAAATCGGCCGAGCTGGTAGAGCACCACCGGCGTTGCCAGGATCAGGCCGCCGTAGCCGGCGAGGGTCAACCGGACGTTGAAGGACTCGAGCGGGGCGGTCACGAGCAGCCCGCACTCCTCGTCGACGTCCGACCCGGTGCTCCCGAGGCCGAGTTCGTCGAAGCTGGCCCCGTTGTCGGCCTGGAACTGGCAGTAGGGCTCCTGCAGGAAGTCGAAGATCGGGTTGAAGAAGGCATAGACGACGATCGCCGCCGCGACCACGGCCACGACGGAACGGATCAGGCGGGTCCGGAGCTCCGACAGGTGCCCGACGAGCGTCATCTCGCCGTCCGGGCCGACCCCCGGGGTCTTCTTGTCGGTCCGCCGGAACGGAATCCTCATGCGTCGCCCTCCACCAGGGGGCGGATCACGTCGGATGCGTTGGTACCGCCGGCACCACCGGCCTCGGTGTCGGTTCCGTCCGGAGCGGCGGCGACGGTCCGGTCCCCACCCGGTGCGACGGGATCGGGATCGGCGTTGCGACTGTCGGTCGACGGCTCGCTCGCCTCGACCTCGGCCTCGGCGGCCGGTCTCGGCCGGGGGCCGGCCGCATCGGCGGCGTGGCCGTTGCCGGTCGGCGGCTCGTCGGAGGGGGCGAAGGTCGGCCGTGGGTGTCGTTCCGAACCGGCTTCGGGAGCGTCGCAGTCGCCTTGGCTTCCTTCACCGCCGATGGCGCGATCGGCGGCCGTGTCATCCCCACGGTCGCCATCGGCGGCGACAACCCCACGGTCGCCATCGGCGGCGACAACCCCACGGTCGCCATCGGCGGTGTCAACCGCACGGTCGCCATCAGCGGCGACAACCGCACGGTCACCATCGGCGGGGGCAACCGAACTGCCGTCATCGACGTCGTCGACGGCAGCGGCGGCGTCATCGGCCGCCTCGCCGGCGTCGGTGGCGTCCTCGTGGGCATCGGCAGCGGCGGCGTCATCAGCCACCTCGTCGGCGGCGGCTGCGGCCTCGGCTTCCTCGTCCAGGCGATGCTTGCGCTCGGCGTAGGAATTGGTGCGCTCGTACGGCCGATTCTCGGAGGTCCACTCGTCCGGGTCGGTGACCCGCTCGATCTCCTCGAGCCCGGCCATGAACTCGGACCGGAGTCCGTCGGTCATGCTCCTCGCCTGGGCCACCATGGAGCCGACCCGACGGATCACGCCGGGCAACTGTTCCGGCCCGACGGCGATCAGCAGAACCAGGCCGATGACCATGAGCTCCGCTGGGCCAATGTTGAACACGAGGCCAGCGTACCGGCCAGGTGGGCCCCAGTGGGTTGCGTGCGGCGACGCCAGGGGGCCGAGTAGCGGGCGAAGTCCACGGGTCGGGAGCCCCGGGAGGTCGGAGCCTCCGCCCCCGGACGCGCCCGTGGCCGGCGAGTGGTCGCCGGCCACGGGCTCGGATCCGTCAGGTGACGGCGCCGTCAGATCGGATCAGGTGTCGATGAAGGCGTCGAGGGCCTCCGACAGCCGGGAGTCGTCGCTCATCAGGTGGTGGAAGTCCAGGAGGTCGTCGTGGGAGATCGGCTCGCCCTCGTGACGCTCGCTGAGCTCCGCCGGCAAGCGCCAGGTGGTGAACGAGACTCCCGAGGCGACCAGCAGGTCGATCGTGCGGGTCTCCGCCGGCTTCACCACCGTCATCCGACAGTGCGGGCAGCGGAACGAGTAGGTCCCCTCGTTGGTGTCGTCACAGATCCGGACGTGCACGTCCTGCGTGGTCAGTTCCACATCGCCACAATCCGAACAGCTGGCACGAATCGTTGCCATTGGGGTGCGTCCTCCTGCCTGACGATGCCCGGACGGATCCGGGCCCGAGGCCTTGCTCGTTGGTGCCCTCTTTGGTTCGGCAGCAGGAACCCGGGTCTTGAGTGGAACGTGCCGGAGTGGTGGGAGTTCGCCGGTCTTTCACCATCCGATCTCGCCTCGATCTCGCTCACGGTGGTGAGCGGCCACTCAGTGCGCTCGATCCGGTGGATTCGGACCGTCTGCGGAACCGCACGGCGGGCGGACTCGACGCTCGTCCCCGGCAGGATGGTCCGATGGCACCACGCCTCCCTGCGCTCCTCGACCGACCGGTCGTCTTCGGCCGGGCCGACCCCGATGCGGCCGACCCGTCCGAGTCCGGGTTGGCCGAGCTCGACCAGGTCATCGAGCGCGGGGCGAGGGCCGTCGCCGCCGACGTGTGGCTGACCGCCGACGGGGTCCCGGTCCTCGATCGCACCGGTCGTCTCGGCGGACGGCTTCGCCGCAGGACCGTGGCCAAGACGCCAGCGGCCGATCTCCCGCCGACGACGACCAGGCTCGACGAGCTGCTGGCATCGATCGGGGCCGACCGTCCGCTGTCGCTCGACATACGGGATGCCGGCGCCTTCGAGGCCGTCATCGGTGTGGCCAGGGACGCGGCGTCCGAGGACCGGTTGTGGCTGTGTCACCCCTCGGTGGCGACGCTCACGCCGTGGCGGCCCGAGACCAGCGCCCGCCTGGTGAACATCGCCGGGTATCGATCCCTCGACGGCGGCCTCGAGCGTCGGGTCGCCGATCTCGAACAGCGCGACATCGACGGGTTACGGCTCGACCACCAGGACTGGACCGGGGGTCGCATCACGCTCCTGCACCGGTTCGGTCGCCTGGCCCTGGCCACCGGCGCCGTCCACGAACGGGAGATGGCGGCACTCCTCGACGCCGGCATCGATGCGTTCTACGTCACCAGGATCGAGGCCTCGGTCGCCGTCACGGCCCAGTACTACGACGACTGAGGCCGGACCCGGCCGCCTACAGCGAGCCGATCCGGTTGAGTGGCCAGAACAGGAAGAAGGCGCGACCAACCACCCGGTCCTCGGCGATCGGACCGGTCTCGAACCTCGAGTCGAGCGACAACTCACGGTTGTCTCCCATGACAAAGACGTGGCCCTCCGGCACCGTGGTCGCCTCGAAGTCGCTGGTCACGACGCCGAGGTCGAGATAGGGCTCATCGAGGAGGAGCCCGTCGATGAACACCTGGTTGTCGATGATCTCGATGGTCTCACCACCGAGGGCGATCACCCGCTTGATCACGTCACGGGGCAGCTCGGGGTTCTGCTCGATCTCGGCGTCGGTCCGGCGGAAGACGACGATGTCGCCGCGACCGATGTCACCGATCCGGTAGCTCACCTTGTTGACGAGCACCCGATCGCGGATCAGCAAGGTCGTCTCCATCGACGGCGACGGGATCCAGAACGCCTGGAGCACCAACGCCCGCAACACGAGGGCCAGGAGGAAGGCGCCGACGAGGACGACCCCCCACTCGATCAGGTTGCGGCGGGTCGCGGCTCCGGCGTCGGGGTCGTCGAGGATGTCCTCGGCGTCCGGGTCGGCCTCGTCGAAGCCGTCGACCGACCAGTCGCCACTGAAGGCGCTGGGCCGGTCGCCGGCCGTCGCCGAGTCGGCCGCGGCGGCGGTGCCGTTGGCCGACGTGCGCCACGTCGGGTTCTGCCCGGTCGGGCCCTGCACGACCGCAGGGCTCTGGGTGGTCGGCGGGCGGTTGGGCTCGGGCGGTGCCGGCCGATCGCCACGATCGAGGGACCACTCGGGCGCTGGGGTCGCTGGGCTGTCGCCGAGACCGGCGGTACCGGGACCGCCGCCGTCATGACCGACCACATCGTGGCCGCCGGTGGCGGGACCGACCACATCGTGACGGCCAGCGCCAGGACCAACCGCATCGTGACGGCCAGCGCCAGGACCGCCCGCATCGTGACGACCTGCGCCCGCTCCAGATACATCGTGGTGATCGGCGCCGGGACCGACCGCATCGTGACGGCCAGCGCCAGGACCGCCCGCATCGTGACGACCAGCGCCCGGACCAGCCGCTTCGTGACGACCAGCGCCGGGATCGACCGCATCGTGACGGCCAGCGCCTGGATCAGCCGCATCGTGACGGCCAGTGGCCGGACCAACCGCATCGTGACGGCCAGTGGCCGGGCCAACCGCATCGTGACGGCCGTTGTCGTTCGGCGGCGTGTCGGGGGCCACGGCGTCGTGGCGGCCGGTGGTGGACCCGGCGTTGCGGCGCTCGGCCGGAGCCGGCGTGCTGTTCTCGTAGCCGGCGGCGAGGCGACCGTCGCCGAAGCCCTCGCCGTAGCCGAAGTCCCGGAAGTAGGCGTCGTCAGCCCCGTCCCCGCCAGACAGGGCTTCGTGGGCGGCGGCGGGATCGTACGCTCCCAGGCTGGGGGACGTGAAGCGTCCGGTGTGGTGGCGGGCGGCGGAGTCGTCGGGATCCGGTTCGGGATCTGGCGGAGGCCACGACCGCTCGGCGTCGGCGGCGGAGACGCCGTAGGCCCAAGGGTCCTCGCGTTCATCTGACATTGGCCACCAGGGTAGTACCCCGGCCGGGTCGATCCAGACCAGTGGGTCCGAGCCCGCCCCTCGTCAGGGCGACCGGTCGCTCGTCGGGCCGTATCGGGCCAGGATGCGCTCGGCGGCGTCGACGGCCAGCGTGCCGGGATCGTCGATGCCCGTGGCGCCGACGACCCTGGCTTCGGGTCCGAGCCGGACGAGCAACCGCTCGAGCCACGGCTGGGCGGTGACGACCAGCGTCGCCGTGATCACGCCGTCGTCGCCTTCGCTGACGTCCTCGCACGGGTAGGCGGCGACCACCCACGCCGCCTGGGGCTGGAGCTCGAGCGTCACCCGGGGATCGTCGTCGCGCGGGTGGAAGATCCCGTCGGTCTCCTCGGCATCGTCCGGCCGGACGGCGGCCGGTCGGTCGAGGTCGGCCAGCGACTCGATCCGGTCGACCCGGAAGATCCGCTCACCCTCGGCCTGGTGGCACCACCCGTGCACGTACCAGTGCCCGGCATCGGCGAACACCCGCCACGGGGCGATGGCCCGGGTCGTCATGGCGTCGCGGTTGTAGGAGTAGTAGTCGATCTCCACCTCGTACCCGGCGCCGGCAGCCCGCCGGAGCTGGTCGAGGACCGCGGCCTCGGCGGCCCCGAGGTGGACCTCGATCGGGTCCGAGGCGTTCTCGCTGTCGACGCCGAGGGCCGAACCGAGCTTGGCCAGCGCCCGGGCCAGTGCCCCGTCCGGGTCGGTGCCGGGGATCGACAGCAGGCCGTCCGAGGAGGCCAGCAGGGCCAGGCCCTGCCCGGGGGTCAATCGGAGCGGGCGGGAGAAGAAGTCGGCCAGGCGGATCGTGACCCGGCCCTCGTCGTCGATCTCCACGTCGACCAGCGCATCGGGCGAGTACGGCGGGAGCCCGACCATGTAGACGACGCCGAGGTCGTCGAGCAGCTCCGACTCCTTGAGTCCGAACCGCGACGCCACATCCGACACCCGGCACCCCGGGTTGGCCACGATCCAGGGGACCACGGCCAGGACCCGACGCAGCCGATCGGATGCCGTCGTTCGGCTCATCGGGCCGCTCCGCCGGACGCAACGTCCGACAGCTGGCGATGCCCAGCCACCACCTCGAGCCAGGCCACGAGGTCGTGGCGCCAGGCCTCCGGCTCCAGGATCTCGGCGTGCTCGAGCAAGCCGAGCACGAACGAGCGGAACGCGTCGTGGCGGGCGACCGGGACCGTGAAGATCGTGCCGCCGTCCGGTCCTGGCTCGGAAGCGACGTCGGGGCCGAGTTGGCGGGCTGCGGTCTCGGCCCTGGCCTCGTCGACCAACAGGCGGGCCATGACCGTCTGCTCATCGCCGATCTCCCACGCCGGCCGTGGCTGGGCCCCCGGCGACGGTGGCGGCGTCGAGGAAGCCGGCTCGCCCGTCTGCTCGACGGTGCCGGCGATCCGATCGAGTCGGAAGTTCCGCTCGCCCTCGCGAACCCGGTCCCAACCGGTGAAGTACCAGCGACCCCGCTGGAAGTCGAGGCGCCAGGGCTCGACCGTTCGCCTTGCGGTGCCACCCTGCCGGTCGGCGTAGTCGAAGGTGACCACCCGCCGCTCGGCGATGGCCTGGAACAGGGGTTCGAGGGCGGGGTCGGTCGGGATGCTGGTCACGGCGCCGCTGGTCGGATCGGGCTGCGGTCGCTCGGGCCCGGGTTCGGGCCCGTCGGCCAGGCCGCCGAGCTTCCAGAGGGCCTCCCGCTCCCCCAGCCCCTCCAGCCGGACGGTCAGCGACGCCAGGTGCAGCGCCGCAAGCTCGTCCGGGTCAAGGCCGGGGTCGGGGAGGTAGTAGTCGTCGGCCTCGATCCGGTAGCCGTCGACCGGAGGGTCGGTGGCCGGGACCCGCTCGACCCGCAGCGGGATGCCGAGGACTCGCAGGTCGTCCTTGTCCCGCTCGAAGGCCCGGTGGAACGCAGCGCCGGCCGGCGGGTAGCCGTCGACCTTCTGGCGGAGGTCCTCGGCCGTGAGTGGGCGCGGCGTGTCGAGCAGCACCGCCGTGAGGTTCAGCAGCCGTTCGAGCTTGTTCACTCCGGTCAGGATACGCAGCGGAACCGGGCCAGAGGCTCCCCGGCCGGGGGTCGGCCTAGAGCGACTCGATCAGCTTGGCCACCCGATCGTCCTCGCTGCGGAACGGGTCCTTGCACAGAACGGTGCGCTGGGCCTGGTCGTTCAGCTTCAGGTGGACCCAGTCGACCGTGTAGTCGCGTTTCTTCTCCTTGGCCCGCCTGATGAAGTCGCCCCGGAGCTTCGCCCTGGTCGACTGCGGCGGCGTGTCGATGGCCTCGAACATCTCCGGGTCGGTCAGCGTCCGCTCGGCCCGGCCGTGGTCCTGCAGCTTGTAGAACAGGCCGTTGTCTCGCCTGACATCGTGGTACTGGAGGTCGAGCAGCGACACCTTGGCGTGGCTGAGCGGCAGGTCGTGCTTGGCCCGGTAGGCCTCGATCAGGTTGTGCTTGATCACCCAGTCGAGCTCGGTGTCGAGCTTGAACGGGTCGCTCTCCAGGTGGGTCATCACGTGTTCCCACATCGACAGCGCCTTGAGCTCGTCGTCGGGGAAGCCGTGGGTGTCGCGGTAGCGGAGCGCCCGGTCGAGGTACTCGCCCTGGATCTCGAGCGCCGATGCGTCACGACCGTTGGCAAGGCGGACCCGGCGGCTCAACGTCAGGTCGTGGCTGATCTCGCGGATGGCCCGGATCGGGTTCTCCAGGCTGAGGTCGCGCAGTAGGCAGCTCGGATCCTCGACCATGCGGAGCAGGACCGCCATCGCCCCCATCTTGAGGAACGTGGTGTACTCGCTCATGTTCGAGTCGCCGACGATCACGTGCAGCCGGCGGAAGTGCTCGGCGTCGGCGTGGGGCTCGTCGCGGGTGTTGATGATCGGGCGTGACCGGGTGGTGGCCGAGGAGACGCCCTCCCAGATGTGCTCGGCCCGCTGGCTGATGGCGAACATCGAGCCCCTCGCCGTCTGCAGCACCTTGCCGGCGCCGGCGTAGATCTGACGGGACACCAGGAACGGGATGAGGATCTCCCCGTAGTGGCTCAGGTCGTCCGAGCGGCGGGTGAGGTAGTTCTCGTGGCAGCCGTACGAGTTGCCGGCCGAATCGGTGTTGTTCTTGAACAGGTGGACCGTTCCCCGGATGCCCTCGTCCTGCAGCCGTTCCTCGGCCGAGTCGAGCAACTGCTCCAGGATCCGCTCCCCCGCCTTGTCGTGGACGACGACCTGGTCGATCGAGTCACACTCGGCCGTTGCGTACTCCGGGTGGGAGCCGACGTCCAGGTAGAGCCTGGCACCGTTGACCAGGAAGACGTTCGACGACCGTCCCCAGGACACCACCCGACGGAAGAGGTAGCGGGCGACCTCGTCTGGGCTCAGGCGACGCTGGCCGCGCAGGGTGCAGGTGACCCCGTACTCGGTCTCGATCCCGTAGATGCGGCGAGAGAACACGTTCCTAACCTAGTCGGGATCCGGCCAGGGCAAGCATCCGGGGAAACAGGTGACGTCTGCCGTGGCTCAGCCGTCGCCGGTGGTGGCGACCCCGAGCAGGTCGGTGATCTGGCCGTTCTCCAGCCGCTCGAAGCATCGCCCCCGGTCCCGGCGGGCCAGGATGGCGACCTCCAGGTCGTCCGGCGCGAGGCTGCGCTCCTCGCCGGCAAGCGCGTCGACGGCGGCCCGAAGCGCACCGCCGGCGTCGAGGTCGGCGTTGTAGCTGGCGGCCAGGCGCTCCCGGATCGAGTCGGCCTCACCGCCGAGCACGGCGAACCCGTCCTCGTCGGTCACCGAGCCGTCGTAGCGGATGTGGAACATCCGGTCGCCGTCGCGTTGGAAGCCGACGGCGGTCACGAGGATCTCGACCTCGAGCGGCTTGGTGTCGTGGGTGAAGATCTGGCCGAGCATCTGGGCGTACTGGTTGGCCAGCGCCTGGGGGTCGACGTCGTCACGGGAGTAGGTGTATCCCTTGACATCGGCGTGGCGGATGCCGGCGATCCGCAGCTGGTCGTACTCGTTGTACCGACCGACGCCGGCGAAGGCGATCCGGTCGTAGATCTCCGACACCTTGCGGAGGTTCCTGGACGGATTCTCGGCGCAGAGCAGGACCCCGTCGTCGAACTCGACGGCGGCCAGGCTCCGACCCCGGGCGATGCCCTTCTGGGCGAAGTCGGCCCGGTCCTTCATCAGCTGCTCGGGAGCGACGTAGAACGGCATGTTCATCGGATCAGACCTCCCGGGCCGGGTCGATGGGTGCGAGGTGCATGGGTGCGAGGTGCATGATGACTACGCCTCCTCGCGCTCGGCGAACTCGGCCAACACCGACTCGAAGCGATCGGCGATCTCGGGCTCGTCGAGGTCGGCGTAGCCGTCTGCGGTGATGACGGCGACGGTCGGGTAGATCCCACGCATGCTGTCGGGGCCGCCGGTGGCCGAGTCGTCGTCGGCGGCGTTGAACAGGGCCCGGATGAGGAGGTCGACCGCCTCGTCCCGGCCGTTCGAATTACGGTGCCCGAGCTTGATGACGGTGCGGGCGAACAGGCTGCCGGAGCCGGAGGCGACGAAGTCCTCCTCCTCGTAGCGGCCGCCGGTCACGTCGTAGGCGAAGAGCCGGCCGAAGCCGCGGCGCCGGTCGAAGCCGGCGAACAGCGGCACGACGACCATCCCCTGCATCGCCATCGGCAGGTGACCACGAAGCATCTGCGACAGCTGGTTCGCCTTGCCCTCGAGGGAGAGCGAGCGGCCCTCGACCTTCTCGTAGTGCTCCAGCTGGAGCTGGAACATCTTGACCATCTCGAGTGCCGGGCCGGCGGCACCGGCGATCGCCACCCCGGACCAGCGGTCGGCCGGGAACACCTTGTTCATCGTGCGATGGCTGATCAGGTTGCCGGACGTTGCCCGACGGTCACCAGCGATCACCACGCCGTCGGCGAAGCGAGCGGCGACCACCGTCGTGCCGTGCGTGATCAGCGAGACATCGGCGTCGGTTGCGTCGAGCCGCAGGTCCCGGTAGTCGGGCCCGACACCGAGTTCGCGCAGCAGTCCGGCGAAGCTCGGCCCGGGATCCTCGGCCGGCCTGAAGTGAGGTAGCGTCATACGCCGGTCAGCCTAGCGCTGCGCGCAACGGCTGCCGGGACCGCACCCGACTTTCGGGGTCGGGCGGGTTTGGCGGCGGTGATGGATTCGGCGGCGCCGGTCTGGCACTCGACGGCTCGGGCCGGCGACGTGTCGGGCGGCGGCAGTGCGGCTACTCGCCGCCCTTCTGGATGTAGCTCTTGACGAAGTCTTCCGCATTCGTCTCGAGCACGTCGTCGATCTCGTCCAACAGGTCGTCGAGTTCGGCCTTCAGGGCCTCGCCCGACTCGCTGGTGGCGGGGGCCTCCTCGGCCACCTCTTCGGTTGGCTTCGGAGCATTCCTCCGGACTTGCTCCCGTTCAGCCATTGTTGATCCTCCTACTCGCAACCGGTGGCGGTACCCGATCCCGGTGGGATCAGGCTCCGAGCCGGTCCAACAGATCGGTTACAGAGTCACTCTCGTCGAGAATAGCCCCGACGTGGTCAACGGTACCGCGTCCCGGCTCGAGCATGGGAACTCGCCGGAGCGGGTCGTCGCCGACGTCGAACACGATGGAATCCCAGTTGGCGGCCACGATCGAGTCGGCGTACTTCTGCAGACAGCGACCGCGGAAGTAGGCCCGGGTATCGGGCGGCGGCTCGGTGACCGCCGTGGCCGCCTCGTCGTCGTCGACCAGGGCATCGAGCCCGGCCCGGGCTGCCAGTGACTTCGCCGGCCGCAGGTCGTGGTACTGCAGGTCGAGGGCTCGCAGGCGGGGATCGTCCCAGTCGCAGTCATGGCGGTCCATGAAGCCCTCGAGCAGACGCTTCTTCGCCACCCAGTCGATCGAGCCGGCCAACGAGTCGGGGTCGGATTCGAGGCCGGCCAGCGTGCGTTCCCACCGCTCGAGGACCTGCTTGCCGCACTCCTCGCCGACGGCCTCGAGGCCGAACCGGTCGGCCCACGCCTGGGCCTGGGCCAGCAGGTCCCACTGGATCTCGACCGCCGTGGCCGTGCCGCCGTCGACCAGCTTCAACGGCTTCGACAGGCCGAGGTCGTGGCTGACGGCGTGCATCGCCTCGACCGGGCTCTCGATCGGCATCGGCCGCTCGTAGGCCCCGTCCTCCAGCATGGCGAAGACGATGGCCGAGGTGCCGACCTTCATCAGCGTCGAGACCTGGGCCATGTTGGCGTCGCCGACGATGACGTGCAGCCGCCGGTACTTCTGGGAATCGGCGTGGGGCTCGTCGCGGGTGTTGACGATCGGGCGCTTGAGCGTGGTCTCCAGCCCGACCTCCTCCTCGAAGTGCTCAGCCCGCTGGGTCAGCTGGTACGGCACCTCCTTGCGACCGACCCCGGGCAACTCCGAGCCGACCTTGCCGGAACCGGTGTAGATCTGACGGGTCACGAAGTGGGTCGTGGCGGCGTTGATGATCTGCCCGAACGGCAGGTTGCGGTCGAGCAGGTAGTTCTCGTGACAGCCGTAGGCGTTGCCCTTGCGGTCGGTGTTGTCCTTGTAGATGACGATCTCCTGCCCGTCTGGCAGGGCGTCGGCCGCAGCGACCATCGAGTCGATCAGGATCAGCTCGGCCGCCCGGTCGAACAGCACGACCGACAGGGCGTCTCGGCACTCCGGGGTCGACAGCTCGGGATGGGCGTGGTCGACGTAGTAGCGGGCGCCATTGGTCAGCACGGCATTGACCAGGTGGGTCTCGACCTCGGGCGGGAGTGCGAACTCGGGGGCCATGAGGTCACGGGCGTCCGCGCCCGGCATCTCGTCGATGAAGTCCCACGCCACCGGGGTGGTGCGGTCGTCGAGGCCACCGACGTCGGTCCCGACGTAGGCGTTGATCAGCAACGACGAGGCCGAGACCGGATTCCAGTCGGCCGTGCCCCGCACCATGATCCCGAACTCGGTCTCGATACCGACGATCTTGGGTACTGCCATCTCCCCTACCGACTCCTGTCCGCTCCCGGCCTGCGCCTCCGACGCCCTCCCGGTCTACAGATACTGGCCGGTGGCCACCTGCTCGATGGCCCGCCCGCCGGTCTTCTCTTCACCGGATGGACCAACCAGCGTACGGACATAGACGATGCGCTCGCCCTTCTTGCCGGAGATCTTCGCCCAGTCGTCTGGATTCGTGGTGTTCGGCAGGTCCTCGTGCTCCTTGTACTCCTGGGTGACGGAGACCATCAGGTCGTCGGTGACGATGCCCTTCTCACCCGTGTCCAGGAAGCGCTTGATGGCGAGCTTCTTGGCCCGGCGCACGATGTTCTCGATCATGGCCCCGGAGGCGAAGTCGCGGAAGTAGAGGATCTCCTTGTCACCGTTCTGGTAGGTGACCTCGAGGAACCGGGTGTCGTCGTCGGAGCGGTACATGAACTCGACCGTGCGCTCGATCATGGCCACCAGGGCCGACTCGAGCTCGACGTGGGTCCTGATCTCGTCCTCGTGGATCGGGAGGTCCTTGGTCAGGTAGTTGCCGAAGATCGACTTGGCCGAGTCGACGTCTGGCCGCTCGATCTTGATCTTCACGTCGAGGCGGCCAGGGCGCAGGATGGCGGGGTCGATCAGGTCCTCCCGGTTGGAGGCGCCGATCACGATCACGTTCTTCAGCGTCTCGACGCCGTCGATCTCGGCCAGCAGCTGGGGCACGATCGTCGACTCGATGTCGGAGCTGATGCCAGACCCACGGGTCCGGAACAGCGACTCCATCTCGTCGAAGAAGATGATGACCGGCCAGCCCTCGTCCGACTTCTCCCTGGCCCGCTGGAAGATGAGCCGGATCTGGCGCTCGGTCTCGCCGACGTACTTGTTGAGCAGCTCGGGGCCCTTGATGTTGAGGAAGAAGCTCCTCGCCTCCTGGTCGCCGGACAGCTCGGCCACCTTCTTGGCAAGCGAGTTGGCCACCGCCTTGGCGATGAGGGTCTTGCCGCAGCCGGGCGGGCCGTAGAGCAGGATGCCCTTCGGGGCCGGCAGCTGGTGCTCGGCGAAGAGGTCGGCGTGCAGGAACGGCAGCTCGACGGCGTCGACGATGGTCTCGATCTGGGTGTCGAGGCCACCGATGTCGTCGTAGGAGACGTCGGGGACCTCTTCCAGCACGAGCTCCTCCACCTCGGCCTTCGGCAGCTTCTCGATCAGGACCGAGGAGCGGGAGTCGAGCAGCATCGAGTCGCCGGCCCGGACCCCGGTGCCGATCAGGTGCTCGGCCAGTTCGACGACCTTCTCCTCGTCGGCCCGGCCGACGATGAACGCCCGCAGACCGTCTGGGAACATCTCCTTGACGGTCACGACCTCGCCGGACTTCTCCGGCTGGCGGACCTTCACGATGTTCAACGATTCGTTGAGCACCACCTCGACGCCCCGGACCAACTCGTCTGCGTCGATGGCCGGGTGGGCCTCGACCCGCATCTTGCGGCCGCTCGAGTAGATGTCGGCGGAACCGTCCGAGTTGACGCCGAGCAGAGTGCCGTAGGCGCTCGGGGGTTGGGTGAGCTTGTCGACCTCTTCTCGCAGCGCAGCGATGTGCTCGCGCGCCTCACGCAGGGTGTAGGTCAGCTTCTCGTTCTGGCTGACCGCCTGGGCCAGTTGGCCCTTGGTGTCGAGGAGGCGCTCCTCCAGGGTGCGCACCCGCTTTGGTGCGTCCTGCAGTCGGCGACGGAGGTTGACGACCTCCTCTTCCATGGCTTGGAGCTGCGCCTGCAGCTCGGCCAGGCCGGCCTCGGAATCGGCCGGACGCTTCTCGAACTCGGGAGTCTTGACGACCACCACCTCCTGGAACGTCTCGTCAGGAACCTCCGCTCCGGACCCTACACCTTCGGCAGGGGCGGAACCGGTTCAAGCGGCGGACCGACGGGACAACGGTGTGTACTCGTTGCGTAGTGCTTGGCGGATGTGCGTTGGCGGATCGGAATCGGGAGGTGTCCGTTGTGGCGGAACCTCGTGGTAGCGGATGGTGCGACGACGTTGTCGCCTTTACTCATAGCGTAGTTGGTCGGGTGCGGTCGAAAGGTGATCGTCGTGTGAACCCGTCGTGTGACCGTCGCTACTCCTCGCAGCCGGTCACCCACAGCACATAGGCCAGGATCCTGGCCTCGTCCGACCAGGCCTCGTAGCGGCCGGACGGGCCCCCGTGACCGGCGCCGAGATCGGTCCAGAGCAGCACCGGGCCGTCGCCGGTGCTCGTTGCCCGGAGCTTCTGGACCCACTTGGTCGGCTCCCAGTAGTTGACCCGGGTGTCGTTGAAGCCGCCGGTGGCCAGCACCGAGGGGTGGTCGACCGCCTCGATGTTGTCGTAGGGCGAATAGGCGGCCATCGCCTCGTAGATCGCCTCGTCCTCGACCGGGTTGCCCCACTCCTCCCACTCGGTGACCGTGAGCGGCTGGGTCGGGTCGAGGATGGTGCTGAGGGCGTCGACGAAGGGCACCTGGGCCACGATCCCGGCGAACAGCTCCGGCGCCTGGTTCATCACCGCACCGGCCATGAGCCCGCCGGCAGAACCGCCCCGCAGGACCAGCTGCTCCGGCGTCGTCCAACCGCTGTCGATCAGGTGCCTGGCGACGGCGATCACGTCGGTGAAGGTGTTCTGCTTGTGCTCGAACTTGCCGTCGAGGTACCAGGCTCGGCCCATCTCCCCGCCGCCGCGGACGTGGGCGATGGCGAAGGTGAAGCCGCGGTCGAGCAGCGACAGGCGGGCCGAGGAGAACACCGGATCGATCGAGGCCTCGTAGGCGCCGTAGGCGTACAGCAGGCAGGGCCCCGACGAG
>JBCCVL010000045.1:0-36047 GCA_039195375.1 Actinomycetota bacterium | reverse complement strand
TGGCCGGGTTGGTACCAGCGTGAGCCGTTGGTGAAGGTGCGTCCGTTCGGGGCGATGAAGGTGAGGACGTAGCAGCCGGGTTGGAGGTCGAAGCGGTAGGTGCCGTCGGTGTTGGTGGTGATCTGGCGGAGCCATTGGCCGCGGCTGCCGTCTGCGTTGGCAACGAACAGGTCGACGGCCACCCCACCGACGCCCGCACCCGACTCGTCGGCCACCGTGCCAGCGATGGCCCCCGGTCCGTCGCCACCGGGGTCGACGGTGGTCGTCAGGTTGACCACCGCGGCAACCGAGGGCACGCCGGAGCCGTCGATGGCGAACAGGAAGTAGTTGCCCGGTGGGGCGATCCCGCCGTCGGCCGGAGCGGTCAGCCGGTACGTGCCGTTGCCGCCGCCCGAGAAGGCCAGCGGGATGCGGCGCTGGTCGTTGTTCACCGAATGGGTGGCCGACGACATCCGGACCAGGGTGAACTCGGTGACGCCCGCCGAGGCCTGCACGTCGAACCGCTCGTTCAGGTCGATCGACGATGGCGCCGAGCTGATCGCCGGCCGGGGTGCCTCGTCGCCGTCGGCGTCGAGCAGGTAGGGAGGGGTCAGGATCTCGACGTCGGGATGGTTCGTTGCGCAGCCGCCGCAGAGGCCGCCACCGCCGGCCAGGACCCGACCGTCCGCGAGCAGCAGGGCGAAGCTGTGGTAGGTCCGGGGGATCGCCATCGGGGCAAGCGAGCGGAACGTCTCGGTGTCGGGATCCCACAGCTCGGCGGCGAACACGGCGGTGGTGTCGGTGAACGGCTCCACGTAGGACTGGCCGCCGACCACGACGACCTCGCCGCTCGGCAGGACCACGCTGTTGTGGAACCCTCGCCGGTTGGCCATCGGGGCGACCGCCCGGGAGGTCACCGAGGCGCCGGTGAGGTCGATCACGGTGGCGTTGGCCGTCGTCTCGGTGTCCTGGTAGGCCGGCCCGCCACCGATGGTCAGGATCTGGCCCGGTTCGTACATCACCGCGTTGCCGTTCATGGCATAGCCGTCGTTGCCCCGGTTGCCGGCGCCGCTGACCGACCCCGTGCCGCCGGTGTCGATCCAGTGCATGGCCCGGGTCGGTCCGGCGTGGAACACCCGGTTGCCGGTCCAGGCGAACAGCCAGAGGTGGTTGTCGCCCCGGTACACACCCTGCGGGTCGTTGGCGGTGAACGGCTCGGCCAGGACGCCCGTGAGTCGACGCCAGCCGCCGCCCTCGGTCCAGACCTCGGCGTGCTTGTCGCCCTGGCCACCGGACCACGAGCCGCCGAGGGTGAACGCCGAGCCGTCCGACAGCAGCGTCGTGCCCTGGTAGCCCCGGGGGATGTTCATGTCGGCCGCGTCCTGCCAGGAGTCGCTGACCGGGTCGTAGATGCTGGTCTCGGCCGCCGACGACCCACCGTTGACGAGGATGCGGCCGTCGGCCAGGTTGGCGATGCCGGGACAGAACATGTCGTGGCCCGTGTTCGACACCTGCCGGAGCGACGACTGCCCGGTCGCCGGGTCGTACAACACCGTCTGGGTCCGCCCGCGGTCGCCCCCGAAGGTGAACCGCTCGTAGGCCGACCAGAGCAGGACCTTGCCGTTGCCGAGGTTGGAGCCGGCCACGGGGACGAGCGGCAGCGTCGTCGGAGCGCTCCATCGGCCACGACCGGGGTCGACCGCCCCGCCGCCGACTGCGAACCGCTGGTTGTCGCCGCCGGTGCAGGTGTACTGGATGAGTGCTGCGCCGCTCGTCCTGACTGCGCCCTCGATGTCGAGGCAGAGACCGGAGTGGCGGGGTACGAGCGTGGTGGTGCCGGCGCCGAGCTGGACGGTGAACTGCTGGTTCGGCCCGCCGTGGCAGTCCCACTGGATGGCGGGGGTGAGCGAGGCGGTCGACGCGCCCTCGATGTCGACGCACTTGCCGGAGTGGGCGAGCTGCACCCGGTGGTACCCACCGCCGAGATTGGTCACCGTGAACGTCTGCGATGGCGACCCGTCACAGGGCAGCTGGCCGATCGCCGCCCCCGACGCGGTCGACCCGCCGGCGACCCCGAGGCAGAGGTCGGAGTGGACGGGACGGATCGTGCCGGTCTGGGCCGAGGCGGGGGAGGGGTCGACCGTTGTGCCGAGCAGGGCCAGGGCGGCCGTCAGCACGAGTCCGGCGGCGACCGACCAGCGGCGGCGGCCGAACGCCGGTCGTTGCGACGGGCGCGGCGTCTGGCTGGCCCGGACGGGCGCGGTTCTCGGGGCCACGGGTCCTCCCTGGTCGCTGGCGGTGGCGACATGCATCGACACGCAGAGTCTGCTCGGTGGCGGACCCGCCGGTCGACCTCTCCGGTCGTTCTGGGGCGATCTGCTCAGGGAGCCGGCGTCGGGAGAGGCCGGCGACGACGGCGTCGACCCCGGCGGGTCGTGTCGCCGCCGATGAGGTCAGAGGGGTAGCCTCCAGCGGTGGACGTGGGTGCGTCGAGCCGCATGGACGACGAGCTACCCCGATCGGTGGTCCTGGCGCTGTCGGCGGGCTTCCTCGGCATGTCGGTGCTGATGAACCTGATCAACGTCATCCTGGTGTTCTTCTACCTGCCGCCCGACACCGCCGGCCTGCCGACGCTCGTCACCGACGCCACCCTGCTCGGCGTGCTCAACGTGGTCGCCCTCATCGCCGCCGCCGGCCGGCTGACCGACTCGGTCACCGATCCGCTGATCGCCGCCTGGTCCGACCGCTCGACCCATCGTCGCGGTCGGCGCATCCCCTTCATGGCCCTCGGCATGGTCCCGGCGGCGATCGCCACCGTGTTGATGTTCGTGCCCCCGGTCGACAACGAGAGCGGCTGGAACATCGTCTGGCTCCTCGGCGTGCAGCTGGTGCTCTACATCGCCCTCACCGCCTACGCCACCCCCGCGTTCGCCCTGGTGGCCGACCTCGGAGCCACGCCGAGCGAGCGGCTGAAGCTCTCGACCTGGACGTCGGTCGCGTGGGCCATCGGTCTGATCCTCGGGGCGCAGATCTTCTTCATCGCCCCGGTGCTCGACGGGCCGCTGGAGACCTACCGGGCCTGGCAGGGGTCGATCGCCATCGTCTGTGCCATCGCCCTGGCGTTCATGGTCGTCCCCGTGCTCAAGATCGACGAGCCCAGGTGGGCCCGTAACGAACCGACCACCCTGCCGCTCATGCAGTCGCTCAGGACGGTGCTCGGCAACCCGTTCTTCCGCTTCTACGCCGCCGCCGACTTCTCGTACTTCAGCGGCCTCGCCATCATCCAGACCGGCGTCCTGTTCTACGTCACGGTGCTGTTGGAGCTGGAGGAGTGGTTCTCGTCGGTCCTGTTGGTCCTGATGGTGCTGGTGTCGGTCTTCCTGTTCCCGGCGGTGGCCGGCTGGGCCAGACGTCAGGGCGGCGGCAAGCGGCTAACGATCTTCGCCTTCCTGCTGGCCAGCGTCGTCTTCCTGACGATCAGCGGGCTCGGCCTGATCGACCGGGTGCCGTTCCTGCAGGGCGCGATCCCGATCGTCGTCTTCGCGCTGCCCTTCGCCATCCTCAGCGTGATGCCGCAGTGGATCCTGGCCGACATCGCCGAGCACGCGGTTCGCACCGGGGGCGAGGCCCAGGCGGCGATGTTCTACGCCACCCGCACGTTCCTCCAGAAGCTGGCCACCACGCTCGGCGTGGTGATGTTCGCCCTGCTGCTGCAGTTCGGGCGCGACGTCGGCGACGACCTCGGCGTCCGGCTGACCGGCATCGGTGGCGCCATCCTCTACGCCGTCGCCGCCCTGCTGTTCAGCCGCTACGACGAGGAGCGGCTGCAGCGTGAGCTGGCCGAGGCCAGCCCCGAGCGGGAGCTGACCACGGCCGCCTCACCGGACCCGTCCGGCCAGCCGATCAGGAGCGGGCTCGCCCCGTCGCCACCACCGCCGGGGCCGTGAACCGGACACGCCCGTCGTCGTCGGCGAACCGGGCCAGGTCGCGGCGGGCTTCGGCGATGAGCACGTCGAACTGGGCGTCGGAGAGGACGTCGGCGAGGGTCCAGCCCCGGATGTCGGTCCTGACCCAGTCGTCGATCGACGGGAACCGGGCGGTGCCGTCGACCACCTCGACCGTCACGCCGTCGAGGTGGGTCGAGAGGAGATCGGTGACGTCGTCGGGCCGGCCGAGCACGTAGGGCGCCTCGATGGCCGAGGCCACCTCGGGCCCGAACAGACGGTCGAGCAGGGCGGCCATCGCCGCATACCCGGGGGTGTCGTCGAGCGTTGCCCAGGTGGCGACGGTGACCGGGGTGCCCGGTCGGGCCACCCTGGCCATCTCCCCGACGCCGGCGTCGCGGTCGGCGAAGAACATCAGGGCGAACTGGCTGAGGACCCGGTCGAACGAGTCGTCGTCGAACGGGAGCTCCTCGGCCGCACCCTGGCGCCAGGTGACCTCGGTCGCCGCCCGGCCGGCGACGGCGAGCATGCCGGGGTTGAGGTCGACCCCGACGACCTCGCCGGCGGCGCCGACCCACTCGACGGCGGCCCGGGCCAGGACGCCGGTGCCGCAGCCGACGTCGAGGATGCGGTTCCCGTCGGTCACCCCGGCCCGGTCGAGCAGGATCGGGGGCCAGTCGCTGAACAGGGCGGGGACGAAGAACGTCTCGTACACCTCGGCGGCGTCTGCGACGACCTGGCCGGCGTCGGACCGGTCCCGATCGACGGTCGGCTGGTCGGCGTCGGCGCCGCTCGGGGAGGGAGTCGTGGTCGGGTCGCTGGTGCTCATGGGGAGATCGTCGCCTCCGCCGGTGTCGGCGTCATCCGTGCTCAGCACGGAAATCCTCACGCAGGGCGGCACGGGGACGGGCCCCGTCGGATGTGGGATGATCCCGGGATGGCCACCCGAGAGCAGGCCGGCGCTGGTCCCGATGCCCTGACCCGGCGGGAGGCCGACGTGCTCCGGGCCATCGGACGTCGGCTCACCAACGGGGAGCTGGCCGAGGAGTTGCACGTCTCGGTCCGCACCGTGGAGAGCCACGTGGCAGCGCTCCGCCGCAAGCTGGGAGCCACCAGCCGAGGTGAGCTGATCGAAGCGGCCGCGGATCTGGCCAGGCGGGCGGCCGTGGCCGGCTCGGACTCGAGCTTCGTCGGCCGCGACGACGACCTGGTCGCCGTCGAGGCCAGGTTGGCCACCGATCGGTTGGTCACCCTGCTCGGCCCGGCCGGCGTCGGCAAGAGCCGCCTGGCCCGTGAGCTGGCGCGGCGACGGACCGGCGAGGTGCGGCTGGTCGACCTGGTCGGGGTCGACGGCGACGGGTTCGCCCTTGCGGTCGCCGTCGCCGATGCGATCGGGGCGTCGGCCGAGGGGGCCGACGTCGTCGGCGGTCTCGCCCTCGCCATCGCCGGCCGGGAACTGCTGCTCGTCGTCGACAACGCCGACTCGGTGGCCGACCCCCTCGGACGGCTCCTCGGCCCGCTCGTGACGGCGTCGCCCGGTCTGCGGATCGTGCTGACCAGCCGGCGCCGGCTCGGCCTCACCGTCGAGGCCGTGCACCCCGTCCAGCCCCTCGCGCTGCCGGCCGACGATCGCCCCGATTCGGTTGCGGCCAGCGCCGCCGCCCGGTTGCTGGCCGACCGGGCGGCGGCGGTCCGAGCCGGGTTTGCGGTCGATCAGGCCAACGCCGAGGCGGTGGCCCGCCTGTGTCGTCGCCTCGACGGGCTCCCGCTCGCCCTCGAACTGGCCGCGGCCCGGCTGGCGTCGGTCGAGGTGGCCGAGCTCGAGGCGATGCTGGCCGACCGGATGGACCTCCTCGATCAGCCGGGCGGGACCGACCGGCACCGCTCGCTGGTCGCCGCTGTCGACGGCTCGCTTGCCGAGTTGTCGCCTGACGAGCTGGCGGTCCTGCTGGCCGCCGCCAGCCTGCCGGCCGCCGCGACCCTCGAGGAGCTCCGGGTCGTCTCCGACGAGGGCCGCATGCCCGGCGACCGCGACGGTGTCGACGGACCGGTCGACGTGGCCAGAGCCGTCCTCGACCTGGTCGACCAGTCGTTGCTCGAACCCCGCCTCGGTCCTGGGCCGACGACCTATCGGGTCCTGGAGACCGTGCGCTCGGTGGTGCTCGACGGCGTCGACGGGACGACCCTCGACCGGATCAGGCGGGCCCACGCCACCCATCACGCCGGCGGGGTGGAGCGGGCGGTCGCCCGGGCCCTGGCCGCGGAAGCCTTCGACTACGCCGACGACGTGTCGCGGCGGACCCTGCTCGGGGCGCTCCGCTGGGCCGCCGACCAGCCCGGGCCCGATGACCGGGCGCTCGCCGAGCGGTTGCTGACCGGTATCGGTCGCCGCTACGAGCTCGACCCGACGGTCGCCGTCCTCGACGAGGTCCGCCGCGTCGTCGTCGACCGGGCCCTGCCGGACGGGTGGCCGACCGAACCGCTTGCCTGGGCCGCCGTCGTCCTCAACTACCTCGATCTGCAGCTCATGGAACGGGTGGCTGGGGCCGCCCTCGAACGGGCGACGTCGCCGGCGGAGGAGGCGCTCGGCCGCTGGGCGGTCGGGTTCGCCGACGGCTACCTCGGCCGGGAGGCGACCGCGCTGTCGGTCCTGGCCGACGCCAGGGCCGCCTTCGAGGCCGTCGGCGATCGCGAGATGGTGGGGCTGTGCCTCATGGCCGACGGCTTGATCGTCGGCGATCCCGAGTCCGCCGTCGTGGCGCTCGAGTCGTCGCTGTTCGCCTGCCTGCGAGCCGGCAACCGCTGGCACGCCAACGCCGTCCGCCTGATGCTGGCCAGGCGGGCCATCGAGGCCGGGGTCCGACTCGACGAGGTCCCGGGGTGGCTCGACGAGTGCGAGCGCTTCGCCGGCGACCACGCCGGCCTGCGCCACGACCAGGCCCACGCCGTCGCCGCCTTGGCCGAGTGGGCCGTGGCCTCCGGGACGGCCGAGCGTGGCCTCGATCTCGCCGGTCGGGCGGCCGAGGCGTTCCGTCACCACGGCGACCTCCGGTGCCTGGTCCGGGCCCTGCTGCTCCAGGCCGGCACCGAGTCCGACGGTCGGCTGGCGCTCGCCCTGGCCCGCCGGGCGGTTGGAGCGGCGGTGCTACAGGGTGACCGGCGGGCCCAGGCGACGGCGGTCGCCGCTGTCGCCGAGCTCGCCTCGGGGGCCGGTGACGAGGTGGTCGGGGCCCGGGCCCGCGGTGCCGGGTACCGGCTGGCCGGCCTGTCCGAGCCGCCGGCCGGCGACCGGGTCGGGCCGCTCCGCACCTCGGTGCTCGAGGGGTTCGCCGAGGGCCCGTCGATCGTCGGCCTCGGTGCCGACGACGAGACCGTCGGCTGAGCCGATACCGGGTCGGGTGTCGTCGATGTGTCGTCGAGTCCGTCGCTCAGGTCGAGCGGTGCCGGTGGGTGACGCCGAGGCCGCGGAGGGCATCGGTGTCGTTGCCCGGAGTCGCACCGGCCGCCACTGCGTCGGAGTGGTCGCCGGGCGGACGGGTCGGGGCCACGATCGCCGCACCGAGTTCGCGGGCGGTGGCCACCAGGTCGTCGAGCGCTCGGACGGCGATCGGGTCGTCGGCGATGGCCGCCTCGACCAGTTCGGCCGCCGGCCGGACGTGGTGGATCGGGAGGCGTCGGAGCAGGCGAGCGTCGTCCCAGCCACCAACCGCCCCGATCAGCCCGACCCGGAGACCGAGCTCGTCGAGCCGTCGGCACAGCGCCGGCAGATCGACCCCGGCGAGTTGGGCCCGCTCGACCTCGACGACGAGCCCCAGCCGCTCCGGCCGCCCCGGCCGCTCCGGCCGCGCAGCGGACAGGGCCGATCGCGGACCGACGAGCGGACCGAGCAGGGGAACCACCACCGTCGTCTCGCCTGACGCGCCGACCTCGACGGCCCGGTCGAGCAGCGCCCGATCGAGTCGGGCCGCGAGTCCTGGGGTCGGGCCGAGGTCCCGGTGGTCGAGGACGGCGGAGTCGTCGGTCCGCACGGCGACCGCCGAATCGGGCCGCAGGCACCACCAGCCGTTGCTCGGGTCGGCCAGGCACTCGACCGGCTCGGCGAGCACCCGAGGCAACCCGCGGTCGAGCGCCTCGGCGAGCTGTTCGACCACCCGTCGCCGCCGCCGGTGACGGATCAGACCGGGATGGTCGGTGCCGGCGACGACCATGGTCGGTCCGTCCGGATCGTCCAGCGCCGCGGCCAGGGCGGCTTCCGCCGCCACCAGCGTGTCGGCGCCCTCGCCAGCGGCAACCCCGGCTCGGACCACCGGCTCGACGGGGGAGGGGGAGCCGAGCGCCGCCTGGTCGGCGGACCACGCGGCCAGCGCACCGGTCAGGGCGTCGAGGACCGGATGGATGGTCGGCTCCGGCTTGCGGTCGCCGGCCGGGGCGACGACCAGTCCGAGCCGGCCACCGCCGATCCGCCCGACGGTGACGTCGACGCTGACCTGCTGGCCGAGGACCGGCCCGACCCGACGAAGCAGCGCATCGCCGGCATCGTGGCCGCAGAGCTGGTTGATCTCGGCCAGACCGTCGATGGCGAACACCGCGGTGATCAGGGGGTCCCGGTCCCGGTCCGCCTGATCGACGACGCGGACCACCTGTTCCCGACCGACCAGGCCGGTGAGCCGGTCGACGATGGGTGCGGTCGGGACCGACGAGTCGCTCACGGTGACGCCGCCACCGGGTTGGACGTCGCCGGGGCGTCGTCGAGGTCCCGCAGCCACACCTCGTACCACAGCGGGTCGACGAGATCGTCCGGGTGGTGGCCGGCCCGCAGGCTGAGCGCCAGGTTGGCCAGGAGCTCGAAGGCGAACGTGACGCTCCATCGGACCAATCGCAGCCAGGCGACGGGGTGATGGAGCCGCCGCTCGGCCGCCACCATCGTCGTGGTGCCGATGGCGACGAACACCATCACCAGGACCAGCGCGACCACCATCGCCGCCAGGAGGCGGAGGCGCCACCACCGCCGGCCGGCCTCGATCGCCCGGTGGACCTCGTGGGCCGACGCCTTGTGCTCGACCTCTTCGGCCAGGTGCCACCAGTACAGGGCGGCGGCCGTCGGGTCGGCGCCATCGAACAGCTCGGTGCGATGGTCGGCGGCCCAACGGGCGGCGGAGTACGCCATCGTCTCCGACACCGTGACCACGGCCAGGTTGAACCGGGCCGAGGCCCGACGCTCCAGGAGGCCGTAGCTCCACCCGAGCAACCGCTCGACCGGCCCGAGCCGCGGATAGCGGGCCACCAGCAGCCGGTTGAAGCGGTGATGGGCGCCGTGGTGGGCCCGCTCCTGGGCCAGGTACCCCTCGGTTGCGTCGGCCAGATCCGGGTCGAGCTCGGGGACCGCCCCGGCGATGGTTCGCACGAAATAGGGCTCGATGATCGGCATCATCAGCGAAACGGCGTTGGCTGCGCAGGCGAACTCGGGGCGCGCCGGGGTCCACATCGGGTCGAAGTCGTCCGGGTACTCGAACCGGGGTCGGCGCGGCGTGATCGGGGCCGATGGGGCCATGGCTACCGCATCGGCCGCTCGGCCCGTTTCTGGAGGTCCCGGCCCCTCGCCGAAGCCACGGTGGCGATACCGTGGATCCCGATGTCGAGCCCCTCCGACCCGTCCGGCCGGCGCTACCCGCTCGGGGCGCTGCTCGCCCTCGTCGTGGTGTCGTGGTTGCTCGCCGCCTGCACCGGCGAGGAGGCGATCCCGATCGATCCGGCCAACCCACCGACGACCGTTCCCGACCTGACCGGCGTCACCCATGCGATCGAACCGACCGAGCAGATGCGGGCCGAAGCCGAGCGGCAGTGTGCCGATGACCCCGATCTGGTCGATGGCTACGTCCGGGCCGTCGATCCCGACACCGACCAGGTCCTGTCCGAGCTCACGGTCGACTGCGCCGAGGTGCGGGGCGACGGCTGACCGGGCCGTTCCGGTCAGCCCGAATGGGCGGTCGCTCGATTCCGTCTCTCCGGTGCGACGCCGGCCCTCAGCCGAACAGGGCGACGCCGAGCCGGAGACCGATCCAGGCGGCCAGCACCCCGCTGGTGGCGGTGAGGGCCAGGTAGCCGATGGCGAGGCCGCCATGACCGTCCCGGGCCATCGCCGCCGCCTCGTTGGCCACCGCCGACCAGGTCGACAGCGCCCCGAGTGCGCCGACGCCGAGCACGGTCGCCGCCGGGGTCGGGGCCGACGCGGCCAGGCCGAGCGCGGCCGACGCGGCCAGGTTGACCGCCAGCGTGCCGACGGGCAGCTCACGATCGAACCGGAGCGCCATGAGGTATCGCACGACCGCCCCGAGCGAGGCGGCCACGATCACCAGCACGATCACGAGTGCGTCGGTCGGGCTCATCGGCGCCACCGCCCGCCGCTTGATGTCCGCCGCGATCGCCAGCGTCGTCGGCGGCGGCCCGAGCCCGGGCGGGCGCCGAACAGACGGCTGGACCGGTAGCCGAGCCCGGCGGCCAGCACCGCCGCGATCGGTGTGCCGAGACCGTTGGCGGCGGCGGCGAGCACGTCACCATCGTCGAGGTGGGTGGCCACGGCAACCGCATAGGTCGAGAAGGTGGTGAACCCACCGGCGAAGCCCGTTCCGAGGCCGAGCAGGAGATCGGGGTCGAGCCGCTCCCGGAACCCGTACAGCAGCCCGAGCAGCAGCGAACCGGCCACGTTGACCGCCATCGTGATCGTCTCGGATGCGTCCGAGGCACCGAGCCCGACGACGGCCCAGCGGGCCAGCGCGCCCAGCGCCCCGCCAGCGGCCACCGCCGCCAGGGGTCGTTGCCACCGTGCCATCGGCCATCAGTCTGCACCGACGGCCCGCAGATGCCACCAGACCCGGTTGTCCTCGCACCACTAGGATGCGGCGGTGACCGACGGCATGATGACGGTGGAAGTGGCGGAGACCGGCGACGGCACGGCGCAACTGCGGCGACGCTGGGCGGTCGACGACCCGGCGGCCGCCATCCTCCTCGTCCACGGGATCGGCGAGCATTCCGGCCGCTACCAGCACGTCGGGCGGTTCTTCGCCGACCGTGTCTTCGACGTCGCCGCCTTCGACAACCGCGGGTTCGGTCGCAGCGGCGGGGCCAGGGGTCACGTCGAGCGCTTCCGCTTCTTCCTCGACGACATCGAGGAGCGGCTGGCCGAGCGTCGCTTGCTCGGCGTGCCGGTGGTGTTGTTCGGGCACTCGCTCGGTGGGCTGATGGCCGCCGACTACCTCGTCGGCGACCGTCCGCAGCCGGACCTGGCGGTACTCAGCTCGCCGGCGCTGGCTGCCGACGTGCCCCGCTGGCAGCGGATGGCGGCCCCGGTCCTCGGCCGGGTCCGGCCGACGATGTTCTTCCCGTCGGAGATCGAGGGCGGCGGGCTCTCCCGCGATCCCGAGGTGCAGCGGGCGTACGCCGAGGACCCGCTGCTGGTCGCCGGGGCCACAGCCCGGCTCGGGCTGTCGGTCTTCCGGGCGATGGAGCGGGTGAACGAGCGGATGACCCGGCTCCGTGTCCCCACCTACGTGCTGCACGGCGGCGACGATCCCGTCGTGCCGCCGTCGGCCTCCGAACCCCTGGCCGACCTCGACGGGGTCACCAGGCGGCTCTGGCCCGGGCTGTTGCACGAGTGTCTCAACGAGCCCGAACAGGACGAGGTGATGGGGGAGATCGAGGCCTGGCTTCGAGGTCAGCTGGTATCGAGCTGAGCGGCGGCCGGTCCTCGTCGCTCAGCGGCGAGGACCCTCGTCGAGGTAGCCGACGCCCTCCTCCCACGCCGGCGGTGGCCCGCTGTCGTCGTTGTTGCGGTCCCCGTCTGCGGCGGCGACGGGTTCGGCCGAGGCCGGGGACGGGCGTTCGTCGGCGATCGGTGTGGTCCGTGGCCCGTCCGGCAAGCCGGCCGATGGCGGGAGCGGTGCGGTCACCGTCCACGGCTGGACCACGGTCGGTGACGGGGTCGACGGCCCCGGGTCCGGGTCTGGATGGGGCGATGAGGCCGGCGGTGTGAGGGGGGTGACCGTCGGGATCGATCGGACCGGTGCCGGTCGGGTCGGGGCCGGTCCGACCGGTGCCGGCGCTGGCCCTGGCCGCCCGCCGGTTCCGTTCGACCCGGTCCCGGCCGGTCCGGCCGAACCGTTTGGGATGCCACCGGGGGCCACCAGCGTCTGGTCCGGCCTGGTCACCAGCGGTCGGGGGGCGACGGGCATCGGGCCGGGGGGTCGAGCTGGTTGACACACGGTCGTGGCGCCGAGGCCACCGGTGGCCAGTCCACCGGGCGCCGCCACGGGAGCGCCGGCTCCGGCGACGCCGGCGCCGGTCGGGTTCCTCGGCTGCAGCACACGGGCCGCCCGCTTCCGGCCCAGCACGGGCAGGGCGAAGCCGAGGAGCAACAACACGGTCGAGGCGGCGGCGACGACGATCGCAGGGCCGATCATCGCTCCGAGGAACACGTCGACCGCGGCCGAGGCGATCGCCCCGGACGTCGGTGACAGCACGTCGGCGATGCGGGGGACGCCGAGACCGATCAGGAGCCAGAAGGCGGCGGCTCCGTAGCCCCAGAAGGCGACCCGTCGCAGGACGGCGCCACGGTTGCGGGCGACGGCCAGCGCCAGGGTGGCACCGGCGGCGGCGACCAGGGCGCCGAGGAGGGTGAAGCGGTCGACGAAGTCCTTGACCGAGGCCAGCCAGCCGAACCCGGCCGTCGGCAGCTCGACCTCGACCGCCGGGGCGGCCGGGAGGAACTGGTCGAGCTCGGGACGCACGTCGACCAGGGCGTCGCGGCTGGCGGCACCGAGGTCACCGGCGTCGATGACCACCGGCTCGGTCTCACCCTCGAGCGCATTGCGGTGGTAGCGGACGAAGCCGTCGACGACGAGGGCCCTGACGCGGGGATCGTCGAGGGCGGTGGCGGCGCCAGACTCGATCAGCGACCGGGACACCGGGACCTCGGGTGGGATCTGGGGCTCGACCGCGTCGGCGAGGCGCACCACCAGGGCGTCGCGGACCTGCGGGTTGTCGAGCAACTGCTCGGCGAGCCGCTCGGAGCGACCGGGGTCGAGGATCGTCCGCGACAGCGTGAACCCGGCCCAGCTCATCGTGGCGACGATGAGTGAGAGTCCGGTGATCAGCGAGGCCAGTCCGCGGCGCATGGGTCTCCGTCGGTCGAGTGGGCGGTTCGGTCGGGTCGGTCGTGCTGCAGTGGTCGGCCGATTCAGTATCGCATCGGGGTCGGCGACCGGTGCATCGGCCCTGCCCGTCCGGTCGGCTGCCACCGGGCGTTCGTGAGCTGACCCCGCCATACTGTGTCGTCGCCGAGGCCGCTGCCGGCCTCGCGACGGGGAGAGGTGACATGACCGAGGTCGAGGCGGTGGTGCTGCTGGTCGGGGGGATCCTGGCCGGGATCATCAACTCGATGGCCGGCGGCGGCTCGCTGCTGTCGGTCCCGTTGCTCTCCCTGGCCGGGGTCGGTGGCACGGTGGCCAATGGCACCAACCGGATCGCGGTGCTCGTGCAGAACATCACCGGGGCCTACGGCTACGCCAGGCGCGATGTCGGCGATCGCCGTCGGACCATCCAGGTCCTGGTCCCGGCGATGGTCGGTGGCCTGGTGGGGTCGCTCGCCGCGTCCCAGATACCGGACGAGGCGTTCGAACGGATCTTCGGTCTGCTGATGCTCCCGCTGCTGTACCTGTCGATCCGCACGCCCAAGGTCGATCCCGACCGCGAGCCGTGGCCCCTGTGGCTCAGCTCGGTTGTCTTCGTCGGTGTCGGCTTCTACGCCGGGGCGGTGCAGGCCGGCGTCGGGCTGATCATCCTGCTCGTGCTCTCACGGGCCGGCTTCGACCTGGTCACCGCCAACGCCATGAAGACGGTGGTGATCCTCGGGGTGACCGCCCTGGCCGTCCCCGTCTTCATCGTCAACGACCAGGTGCGATGGATCCCGGCGCTGGTGTTGAGCGTCGGGATGGGGGTCGGCGGCTACCTCGGTGCCAACATCGCAGTCGACGGAGGCGAACGCGTCATCCGCCCGGTGCTGATCGTGGTGGTGTTGGTGCTGGCCTCGCGGATGCTCGGCCTCTGGGACGTGCTCGGCATCGCCTGAGCACCCGCCGGCGAGGCGGTCGGCCGGGAGTGCCGGGCCTACGCCCGGGTCGCCGCCAGCGACCAGTAGGGGTGGATCGAGGTGTCGCTCGGGGTGGTGAGGATCTCGGCCCCGTCGTCGGTGATGACGAGCGTGTGCTCGAACTGGGCGGTCCGGCTCCCATCGGCGGTGACCGCGGTCCAGCCGTCGTCCCACAGTCGGACCTTCCAGGACCCCGCGGTGATCATCGGCTCGATCGTGAACGTCATCCCCGGTTCGATGATGTCGGTCTGGCGAGGGTGGTAGTAGTGGCAGATCTGGAGGTCGGTATGGAACTGCTGGCCGATGCCGTGACCGACGAAGTCGCGGACGACGCCGAAGCCCGCCGCCTCGGCGTGGTCCTGGATGGCCCGTCCGATCTCGTTGAGCGGGCGGCCGGGGCGGGCGGCCTCGATGCCACGCTCGAGCGACTCCCGGGTGACCCGGACCAGCCGTTGCGACAGCTCGTCGACCTCGCCGACGTAGAAGGTGGCGTTGGTGTCGCCATGCACGCCCTCCTTGAACAGCGTCACGTCGAGGTTGATGATGTCGCCGTCGACGAGCGGGCGGTCGTCGGGGATGCCGTGGCAGATCACCTCGTTGACCGACGCACAGACCGACTTCGGGAACGGGTCGACCATCCCCGGGTACTCGAGCGGGCTCGGGTAGCTGTTGCGATCGATCGCCATCTGGTGGCAGGCGGCGTCGATCTCCTCGGTGGTGACGCCTGGCTGGATCAGCTGGCCGAGCGCGGCGAGCGTGTCGGCCGCCTCGCGGCCGGTGCGGCGCATCCGCTCGATGATGTCCGCTGACTTGACCCGGGGCTCGTCCCAGCGCTCGACGTGGCCGCCGTCGGCCCACGTCGGCTTGGCGATCGTGTCCGGCACCGGCCGAAGCGGTGAGACCCGACCAGGGCGGATGGCCGTCGAGGCGTTCTTGTGACAACGCTTGAACTTCTTGCCGCTCCCGCACCAGCAGGGGTCGTTGGCCTTCGGGACGTCTGCCATGTCCCCAGTGTAGGTGGGGTGGCAACCGGGCCGCTGCCCCGACCGGGCGGTGCTCCTGCGGTGGGAACGACGTCGGGCGCGCCGACGAACGCTCAGTGTGGTCTTGGCCACACAAAGCGACAATCAGTCGTTGACGTCGTCAGAAACTCGACTAAGTTGGGGGGTGCGGGGCGGCGGACGGATCTCGGACCGAGCTTCCCGAACGGGAGCGACGTGCCCGGGTATGGCGATTGCGGTGGCATGGCGTTGGCTCGACGATGCATCGGCTTCGGTCGGCGCATCAAGGACGGCGACTGTCGGCCGATGGGTGAACCAGCGAGCATTGTCGTCTCAGGAGACGATCCCATGGAAGAAGCGAAAGTACCCTTCATCGATATGTCGCTGGCTGGGCGGATCCTGGTGGCTCGACCGGACCTGCCAGATCCGCGATTCCACGCCACGATGATGCTGCTGCTCGAGCACGGCTCCGAGGGTGCGCTTGCCGTCGTGCTCAACCGGCCGTCGCCGGTGCCGCTCACGGAGGCCTTCCCCGACTGGGAGGACCTCGGCGCCGATCCGAAGGTGATCTTCGCCGGCGGTCCCGTCGACGGTGACGCCCTGATCGCACTCGGGCGCTCGACCCACGGACCCGGCGAGCTCGTGCTCGGCGCCCACCCGGTCGACCTCGATCAACAGCCTGCGCTCGTCGAGGCCGAGGGCATCGACGAGGTGAGGATCTTCGCCGGCTACGCCGGCTGGGACCCTGGCCAGCTCGAGGGTGAGTTGGAGGCTGATGCGTGGTGGGTCGTCGACGCCACGATCGACGACCTCTTCACCGCCGACCCCGACGGCCTGTGGACCCGGGTCATGCGGCGCCAGGCCGGTCGTCTCTCCTGGTACGCCCACTACCCGGTCGACCCCCGCCTGAACTGATCGACCCGGCGCCCCCGACCGGGGCGTCGTCGCCGGAGACGGCGGGCATCCTCGCTGAGTTCCCGCCCGGCCGCTAGCGTCGCCGGCAGCGGAAGGGCGGGGGACGTGATCGAGATCGTCGTCGATGATGAGATCCGGGGCGCGACCGAGACGGTTCAGGTCAACGAGCGCCAGACGGTCGCGGTCACGATCCGGCGCCTGGTCGAGCTGTTCGACCTCCCGTGGCGGACCCTCGACAGGCGGCCCCTGACCTATCGGCTCGCCCGACCGGGCCCCGACGACGACGCCGTCGACGCCTTCGCCGACGAGGACGAGATCGTCACCCTCGACCTGGTGCCCGGGGAGACCCTGGCCCTCTCGAGCCCAGACGCCTCGCTCGTCCTGGCCGAGATCAACAGCCTGCTCGGCCAGGTCGAGGACGAGCTGCGCCTCCAGGCAACCGAGTGGCGCGACGAGGTCACCGGCGAGGTGCGGGCCGACGTCTCCCGGCGGCTGACCGGCATCCGGGGCGAGATCGAGCGGATGGCCCGTCAGCGACTGCTGGGCGACGGCACCCGCCCGCCGCTGCTCCACCGACTCCGGGCCAGGCGGCTGATGCGGCAGGTTGCGAGGACGGGGGTCGCCCCGGATGGGGTCGCCGGTGTCCGGGTCGGGTTGTCGCAGCTGACGACCGCAGCGTCGATGGCGTTCCGGGCAGCCCCGTTCGCGGCCGGCGCCGCCCTGGTCGGCGCGAGCGCCGTCGCCGTCGAGGCAACGGACGACGACCTGACCGCAGACGACGTCCGGGTGGTGGTCGAGGAGACCCTGGAGAGCACCACCACGACGACCGGCGTCGGAGGTGGCGGGGCTGAACCGACGCTCGACCCCCTCCGGCTCGCAATCCGGGAGGAGCTGGCCCTGGCGCTCACCGGTCGGCTGACGGCGGATGAGGTCGAACGGATCGTCACCGACGCCGTCGCCTCGATCCGAGACGACGAGGAACTGCGGGGCATCATCCGGTCCGAGGTCCCGGCGGCCGAGCGGGATGAGGTCACGTCGGCGGCGCTCGGCGGGGTCGAGCGGACCTCGCCGACCCGTGCGCTCGCCATCGGCGAGTCGCTCTGGTCGGTCGCCGTCGAGGTGCGGGCCGATCCCGAGGCCATCGGTTGTGACCCGGGGCCCTTCACCGAGTCGACCGGGGCGTACGTGCGGCGGATCTGGGCCGCCAACGCCGGCACCCTCGGCGGCGATCCCGACGCGATCGACCCGGCCGAGGCGATCCGGATCCCCTGTCCCCGCTGACCGGACCGACGTTACAGGTCGGCGGCCACGAGTCGGGCATAGCCGGGCTTGATCTGCTCGTTGATGATCCGCAGCCGCTGCTCGAATGGCCAGAACGCGCTCTTCATGGCGTTGATCGTCAGCCACTCCATGTCGGCGAGCCCCCAGCCGAACGCGTCGTTCAGCTTGATGAACTCATCGGAGAGCTGCACGTCGCTCATCAGCCGGTTGTCGGTGTTGACCGTCACCCGGAACCGCAGCCGCCGGAGGAGCCCGATCGGGTGCTCGGCGATCGACGTTGCCGCCCCGGTGTTGACGTTCGACGTCGGGCACATCTCCAGCGGGACCCGACGGTCGCGGACCCAGGAGGCCAGCCGGCCGAGGGTGGCGCTGCCGTCCGGTGCGAGCTCGATGTCGTCGACGATGCGGACGCCGTGGCCCAGTCGCTCGGCCCCGCAGTAGTTGAGCGCCTCGGCGATCGACGGCAGGCCGAACGCCTCCCCGGCGTGGATCGTGATCGG
This sequence comes from Actinomycetota bacterium, assembly GCA_039195375.1. Classification (GTDB taxonomy): domain Bacteria; phylum Actinomycetota; class Acidimicrobiia; order Acidimicrobiales; family SZUA-35; genus JAHELU01. The sequence goes on along the minus strand of JBCCVL010000045.1, from coordinate 18,283 downwards.
GAAGCTCTCCCGCATGCAGAGCTGGAAGGCGTCGAGGTGACGACTCGGGGGGAAGCCCGCCTCGGCCCCGGCGATGTCGAACCCGACGACCCCGCCGTCACGGTGGCGCAGGGCCAGCTCGGCGATCTCGTAGGAGCGGGCCGCCGTTCGCATCGCCGTGCACAGGGTGCCGATGGCGATCGGCTTGCCGGCCGATCCGATGCGGAATCCCTCGAGCACGGCCTCGACCACCTCGTCGAGCGTCAGCCCCTCCTCGGTGTGGAGCTCGGGGGCGAAGCGGATCTCGGCGTAGACGATGCCGTCGGCGGCCATGTCCTCGGCCGACTCGGCCGCCGCTCGCATCAGGCCGTCTCGGGTCTGGGTGACGGCGCCGGTGTGGGCGAACGTCTCGAGGTACATCTCGAGGTTGCGGCGGTCGGCGCCGCGGGTGAACCACTTGGCCAGATCGTCCGGGTCGGTCGTCGGCAGGCTGTCGTAGCCCTGTTCCTCGGCCAGTTCGATGACGGTCGTCGGGCGCATGCTGCCGTCGAGATGGTCGTGGAGGAGGACCTTGGGAGCCTCCCGGGCCTGGGCGGCGAAACGGGAGTCGGTCGGGGCGGCGTCGCCGGTGTCGGAAGCCATACAACATCGTAGGGCGCGGCCGATGGGGACGGGCCCCGCGACGTCGACGGGGGCCGACCCGACCGGGAGTAACCTGACCGAAATGACGATCACCACCCTGGGGCTCGACGCCGACGACACCCTGTGGCACTCCGAGAACCACTTCTCCGTCACCGAGCAGCGCTTCGCCGAGCTCCTCCACCCGTGGGTGGCTGGCGACGAGGCGGCCAGGCGCCTACTCGACCGGGAGCGGGCCAACCTCAAGATCTTCGGCTACGGGGTCAAGGGCTTCACCCTCTCGATGATCGAGACCGCGATCGAGGCGAGCGACGGGGCGGTCGACGCCGGTGCGGTGGCCCAGATCGTCGAGTGGGGCAAGGAGATGATGGCCCACCCGGTCGAACTGCTCCCCGGGGTCGCCGAGACGATCGAGGTGCTCGGGCGGTCGCACCGGCTCGTGCTGATCACCAAGGGCGACCTGTTCCACCAGGAGACGAAGATCGCCGAGTCGGGTCTGGCGGCCGAGTTCGAGGCCATCGAGATCCTCTCGGAGAAGTCGCCCGACAGCTATCGCCGGGTGCTCGGCGGCCTCGGGGTCGAGCCGTCGCAGTTCGCCATGGTCGGCAACTCGCTGCGGTCAGACGTGCTACCGGTCATCGACATCGGCGGGCGCGGGATCCACATCCCCTACAGCATCCTGTGGGGTCACGAGCACGTCGAGGACGCACCCGAGGATCCCCGCTTCCACCAGCTCGACCGGTTCGCCGAGCTGCCCGAGCTGCTCGACGAGCTCACCACCTGAATCCGACCGGGCCGAGCGCAACCCGCCGACCGGAGCCAGTAGGGTGCTCCGTCTGCGAAGGAGGGACGAGATGCGACGACGACTGGTTGCGGTGGCGATGGCGCTGACCCTGGTGGCCGGGGCCTGTGGAAGTGACGACGAGGGGGAGCTCGGCAGCGCCGGCGCCGAGGTGGCCACCGATGGTCAGACGGCCGCAGACGACTCGACCGACGACGCCGCCTCGTCCGATGGCGACGACCAGGCGATCACCGGCGACAGCGGCTCCAGTTGGTGCGACGCCGTCCGCTCGGCCGCCGAGGACGACACCAACCCGCTCGACTTCGACCTGTTCACCCTGTCGCCAGACGAGATCGTCGCCCGGTTCCAGGAGAACGTGGCCGAGCTGGAGCGCTGGCAGGACCAGGCGCCGCCCGAGATCGACAGCCAGGTCGGGACCCTCGTCGACGCCTTCCGCACGCTGTCGGACAAGGTCGACGAGGCCGACGGCGACCTGCTGTCGCTCGGGAACGACCCGGAGTTCCTGGCCACCTTCGACGCCCCTGAGCTGGAGGCCGCAGCCAACGACATCGACGCCTACAGCCGAGACGTCTGCGGGGTCGACCTCGGGGCCGATCTCGGCGGCGACGCCGGCGCCCCCGACGTGTCGGTTCCGCCGGTCGGCGGTGGCGAGGATGCGGCGACCCAGCTGTTCGAGCAGTTCGGCCTGCCGCTCAACTTCCTCACCGAGGACCAGCTGGCCTGCGTCAACGCCGAGATCGCTGCGGTCTTCCCCGACGGGCTCCCGGCCGACCTCCTGCAGAACGAGGAGGCCTTCGCCGTCCTCGATGCGATCAACACGACCTGCGACATCGCCCCCTGATCGGGTCGGCCGTCGAGCCGCTCGGACCCTGGGGGCCAACCCGGGGTTCGAGGGGCCTCGGACAATCCGGTCTACCCCTCGGCCAGGCGGTCGGGGCCGAAGCCGTCCGGGAGCAGCTCGGCTGCGGTCCGGATCTCGTCGCCGCCCTCGATGAGGCAGTCCGGCCCACCGTGCTCGTACAGGAGCTGTCGGCAGCGGCCACACGGGCTGCAGGGCTTCCCCGAGCCGGACACGATGGCGACGGCCACCAGGCGTCCGCCGCCGGTGCGGTGCAGGTCCGACACCAACCCGCATTCGGCACACAACGTCAAGCCGTACGAGATGTTCTCGACGTTGCACCCGCTCACGATGCGGCCGTCATCGACCAACCCCGCTGCGCCGACGCGGAACCGTGAGTAGGGGGCGTAGGCCCGGCTCGCGGCCTCGGCGGCGACGGCACGGAGGGCGTCCCAGTCGATCTCCGTCACCGGCTGGCGCCCCAAAGGTTCACTTCGTGCCGTAGATCCGGTCGCCGGCGTCGCCGAGCCCGGGGACGATGTAGGCGTGCTCGTTCAACCGCTCGTCCATGGCGGCGAGCGTGATCACCGTGTCGGGGTAGCGATCGTGGACGGCCGCGACACCCTCGGGGCACCCGATGATCGACAGCAGGTCGACGTTGGTTGCCCCGGCCTCGGCCAGCACGTCGAGTGCATGCACCGCGCTCCCGCCGGTGGCCAGCATCGGGTCGACCAGCAGCACCTCCCGCTCGTCGATGCGATCGGGCAGCTTCTTGTAGTACTCCACCGGCTGATGGGTCTCCGGGTCACGGTAGAGACCGAGGTGGCCGACCTTGCCCGTCGGGATCAGGGTCAGGATCGCCTCAACCATGACCAGTCCGGCCCGGAGGATGCCGACGATCGCCGGTTCCGGGCCGGCCAGCAGGGGCGACCGGGTCGGGGCGACCGGCGTCTCGACGTCGACCGGCTCGGTCTTCAGGTGACGCAGCGCCTCGTAGGCCGTCAGCAGCGTCACCTCCTGGCAGAGGGCCCGGAACGCCGACGACTCGGTGTCGCGGTCCCGGAGCATCGTGATCTTGTGGGCGACCAGTGGATGATCGACGACCGTCAGCGTTCCCGTCATGACCCTGGAGCATACGCCCACCGGTCGTTGCCCGGGGAAGGCCGGACCGCCGAGCGTCGGTCAGCGGCGCGCCGGGCGATCCGCCGACGGACCTCGTTGCCCGGTCGATCACGCCGGGTGGCGACGCCCGTGCAGCGCCGCCTCGGCCCGCCGGGCCAGGGCGGAGGCCTGCTCCATGTCGTCGGCGACGGCCGTGACGTGGCCGAGCTTGCGGCCCCGTTTCGGCACCTTGCCGTAGAGGTGGACGTGCGCCCCCTCGACGGCGAGGGCCTCGGGAAGGTGACGGGAGGGGTCGAAGCCGTCGAGCCCGCCGATGACGTTGATCGTGGCTGCGGCCGGGACCCGGGCCCACGTCGGCCCGAGCGGCAGGTCGAGCACCGCCCGGACGTGGTTCTCGAACTGCGAGACCGGGCAGCTCTCGATCGTCATGTGACCGGCGTTGTGGGGCCGAGCCGCCAGCTCGTTGACCACCAGACCCTCGGTGGTCAGGAACAGCTCGACCGCGAGCACCCCGACCGCGTCGAACAGGTTGGCCAGGTCGAGCGCGATCTGACGGGCCTCGGTGGCCAGGCGATGGCCGATGTCGGCCGGGGCCCGGCTCTCCCAGACCATCCCGTCCCGGTTGGTGACCTCGGTGATCGGGTAGCAGCGGGCATGCCCGCCCGGCCGGCGGGCGACGAGAACGACGAGCTCCTTGATGATCGCCTGGTGCTCCTCGGCCAGCAGCTCCTGGTCCGGGCGGGCGGCGAGCAGGCGGAGCGCCTCGTTCTGGTCCTCGACCATCCACATGCCCAGCTCGCCGGGCGGGGCGGCCCGGACGGTCTTGATGGCAAACGGGTAGCCGTTGGTGGCGACGAAATCGAGCACGTCGTCCGGGCTGTGGATCTCGGCGGTCGCCGGCACCTGGTAGCCGCGGTTCTTGAGGACCCGTCGCAGGTGCAGCTTGTCGAACGCTGCCTGCAGCGTCTTCGTGCCGGGACGGAGCAGGTTGCCGCCGTCCTCCAGCGCCTGGAGCAACCGGATGTCCATCCGCTCATGCTCGAACGTGAGCACCTCACAGTCGGCGGCGAACCCGGCCAGGGCGTCCGGGTGGTTGAACACCGCCTCGGGGGCGGCGAGGGCGGCCGAATCGTCGAAGCGCTCGGCGAACAGGCGTGGCGTGATCCCGAGCTTGACCGCCGACATGTGCATCATCCGGGCGATCTGGCCCGACCCGACGATGCCGAGGCGATAGAGGGCGGGCAGATCGTCGGTCACGCCCTGAACAGTACTCGCCGAGCGGCCGTGGCCCGGCGACCGTGGCCGCCCGGTTCCGTCCCGTCGGGACCGTCCGGCGGCATCGACGTCCCGTCGGTGACCCGGGGCTACCGTCTGACCGAGCAATGACTGATGATCCGGGCGAACCGCCGCCGTCCGCTGACCGTCGACGACTGTTGCTGGCCTTCGGGGCCACTGCGGTCAACGTCGGGCTGCTCCACGGCCTCGACCTTCCCTCCGGGGCGCGACCACCGGGACCGGCGACACCGGACCGGGTGCGCCCCGGTGTCGACGCCCCCGCATCGGCGCCGACGGTTCCCGCAACGCCTCGCCGGACGCAGCCGCCGACCGCCAACACTCCGGCGACACCGGACGCACCACCGGCTCCGGGGCCGGACCACGTGTTCGATCTCGTCGTCACCGGCGGCCGGGTGATGGACCCGGACAGCGGCTTCGACGGTCTGGCCGACGTCGGCGTCGACGGCGACCGCATCACCGCAGTGTCGGCCCTGCCGCTTCGGGGGCGGGACGCGATCGACGCCACCGGCCGGGTGGTGGCCCCCGGCTTCGTCGACCTGTTGTCGTACGAGCCCAACCCGTTCGGGGTGTGGCTCAAGCTGGCCGATGGGGTCACGACCAACTTGGCCATGCACGGGGTCAACAACTACGCAACGCCGTTCTTCGACCGCTACCGGGACCAGACCCCGATCCACTTCGGCGGCGCGTTCCACCAGCACTTCATGCGGGGCTTCGACGTCGGGGCCCGGATCGATCTCCCGCTGACCCCCGGCCAGGTCGATCGCCTGGTCGGGCTGGCCGCCGACGGCCTGACCGGCGGCTTCGCCGGCATCGCCCTCTCGCCCGAGTACTCACCGGGCACCTCGACCGAGGAGCTGGTTGGCCTGGCGGAGGCGGCCGCCGCCCGCAACCACGTGTGTTTCGTCCACGTCCGCCACAGCGATCCGACACCGCCAGGTACCAGCCTCGAGGCGATCGATGAGGTCGTCGCTCTGGCCGACGCCACCGGTGTGGCGGTGCACATCAGCCACCTGGCCAGCACCGGCGGGACCAACGTGATGGCCGAGGCGCTCGACCGCCTGGAGGCGGCGAGGAGCCGTGGGCTCGACGTGACCGCCTGCGTCTACCCCTACGACTTCTGGGGGACGTTCCTGGCCAGCGCCCGCTTCGCCCCCGGCTGGCAGGAGCGCTACGGGCTGACCGAGGGTGACCTGCAGATCGCCGGGACCGCCACCCGGCTGTCGGCGGAGACGATCGGGTCGGCGACCGTCGACAACAAGCTGGTGGCGGCGATGGGCTCGATCCCGGAGACCGACGTCGAGCTCGCCCTGGCCCGAGACTGGGTGATGGTGGCCAGCGACGCCATCCCGACCCTGGCCGGCAACAACCATCCGCGAGGGGCGGGGACCTTCGCCCGCACCATCGCCCGGTACGTGCGGGACCGCCGCCAGCTCGACCTCATGACCGCGCTGGCCAAGATCACGATCCTGCCGACGAGGCGGGTCGAGGGCATGCTGCCGGCGATGGCGACCAAGGGTCGGGTGCAGCGGGGGGCCGATGCCGATCTCGTCGTGTTCGACCCGGTGGCGATCGTCGACCGGGCAACCGTCGCCGCCCCGACCCGTCCGTCGCTCGGGATCGACGACGTGGTCGTTGCCGGGCGGGTCGCCCGCCGCGGCGGCCAGGAGGATCGCACGACCTTGGCCGGGGTGGCCCTGCAGAGCGCCGTGCTCTGAGGCGACCGTTCGGTCGGCGCGACCAGCCGGTCAGTCGGGCAGGAGGCCCTGGAGCGACACCGACACGTGGTCGGCGTACTGGCGGCAGCAGTCGCTCTCCGAGGCCAGCCCGTCGATGAAGCTGCGGAGCACGAGCACCGTGAAGGGGAGCTGCCGCGCCACCTCCTCGTCGGTGCACAGCCGGCGCAGCTCGGGGGAGTGCAGGCTCCGGTCGAGACCGGCGAGGAGGAACTCGGCCTGCTCCGGGTCGACCTCGGACATCCACCGGAACGGTCGACCGGTCCGGCGACAGTGGTCGGCCGCAGCCGACCACTCGTCGATCGTGCCCGACCACAGGTCGAGCAGATCGTCGGAGACCGTCGGGGCGAGGTCGGGTGAGCTCCGCAGCTCGACCACGATCCGACGGGCGAACATCGACCAGTCGAGGGCGTCCTCGGCTGGGCAAGGGCCAAGATCGAGCACCATCGAGAACAGAGCGTAGCGACGCCGGACGCTGCCGGAAACGGCGACCGGCGGTCAGCCGCGAACGGCCATGCCGGCCGAGGGATGGCGCCGCTTGGCCGACTCGGGGACCTCGACCGGTGGGCCCTCGTCTGCATCGGCGTCGAGGCAGGCCCAGGCGTAGCTGGTCAACGGTGCCGCCGGAGGCATGCGGTCGAGATGGCGCCTGGCCCGGTTCCATCGCCGTTCGGCCAGCGCCCTGGCGAGGTGGGCACCACGGCAGGGATCGGGTGAGGTGGCCTCGTCCGCTTCGGTCACGTCGCCGTAGACCCAGCGAAGGTCGAGATGGCGTTGGTGGTGCCAGGCCCCGGAGACCGGTCGGGTGCCACCCGTCGGCGTGCGGCCGATCTGGAAGGCCGGTCGCCGGGCCGGCGCGGGGTCGGTGCGGCCGACGAGGCGGAGGTTGCGGCGGCGGTCGGGGCAGATCCGCAGACCGAGTCCGATGTCGAGGGCCCTGGCCCTGGCGCCGAGCAGCGGGAGGTCGAGGATCGACCCGTTCCAGGTCGTGATGATGCCGGGCTCGAGCACGGCGAAGCGCTGGTCGAGCAGCGACAGGATGCGCCGCTCCGGGCCCTCGTAGTACTCGTCGCCGTCGACCGTGCTCAGGCCGGCGCCGACGATGACGCTGGCGTAGGGGTCGAGCACGATGGCCTCGTCGACCCGCTCGACCTCGTCGGTCGGGTCGATCGGCTCGGGTCGACGATCGAAGGAGATCGCCAGCCCGTACAGCGGTGGTTTGACAAGCACGTTGGTCCCATACCTCTTCGTCCCGTACGTCGTCCGCGTACGTCCGTGTTGCCCCACTCGTCCGCTCGAGGGAATGTAGTGCGCTCACCACTCGCAGTGGTGGACACTCGGCGGCGTCGTCGGAGCGCGCCGGTTCAGGGGTCGGCGAGGGCGCGACGGACCAGCTCGACGAGCGGGCGCTGGCCCTTGTGGAGCCGGGTCTCGGCCTCGTCGAGGTCGAACCAGGCGGCTCGATCGACCTCCGGGAAGCGCTGCATCTGCCCGGACCGGGGCGGCCACTCGAGCTCGAAGCTGTTGGACTCGATCGTGTCGGGGTCGAGGTCACCGGCGATCAGCCAGGCCCGGATCCGCTTCTTGCCGGCCCGGAACGCCGGCAGCTCGATGCGGTCCCCGTCCGGCGGCCGGTGTCCGAGCTCCTCGGCGAACTCGCGGGTGGCGGCCGTCTCCGCGTCCTCGGCGTCGGGGTCGTACTCGCCCTTCGGGATCGACCAGGCGTGGTCGTCCTTGCCGGCCCAGAACGGGCCGCCGGGGTGGACGAGCAGGATCTCGGGGCCACGGGAACCGGGGCGGTACACGACGATGCCGGCGCTGTCGGCCATGACTCGCAGGTGGTGGCTGGGCAGGCCGCCGCGGGTCAGCCCGGCAGTTCGACGGCGTAGGTCGGGTGGCCGATCCGCGACAGCATGGCGTTGAGGACGCGGGCGTCGTCGTCGAAGCCGAGCACGTCGTCGAGATCACTGCTGGCGTCGTCGGTCATCACGAAGTACTCGATGGCGCCACGGATCTGGGCCCGCTGGTCGGCGTCGAAGTCGGCGCCGCTGTCGAGCAGTTCACGCAGCGACCGCCCGATCAGCCTCGCCGTGTCGACGTCGGTGGCCGGACCGGCGTTGGCCGCCACCTGCTCGAGGTGCAACTCGATCACGGCCCCGAGCTCGCCGAGCTCGTCTGTGGACGTCTCGATGCAGAGGCGGCGGAACCGTCGCTGCTCGTCTGGGTTGAGGAGATCCTCCAGGTCGAGTGCCTGGTCGCGGCCCGCGCTCATGGCGCCAGTATGGAACAAGGTTGGCCAACCCACCAGGCCATCGGTCCGACCGGGCGGCCATCCGGTCGACCCGTCGCCGGCCGGCGTCGGTCAGCGGCGCTCGAGCTTGCGCCCCGTGATCTCGGTCGGCGCAACGCGGACCCAGCCTCGGCGCCATGGCTGGCGCTGCCACGGCCGCACGTCGAGCTGTTCGAGCTGCTCCTGCTCGGCCCAGTTCTCGACCACCCTGGCCTCTCCCTTGACCAGGACACTCACGCCGCTGTGGGTGGTCTCGTCGATGCGGTCGACCTCGAACCCGACCCGCTGGCCGTCGAGTGCAGCGGTCAGCTTCAGGCCTTCGCCGGTCCGGAACACGACGGACTCCTCGAACCAGCCGTAGTTGACGGGCAGGGCGATCGGCTGGTCGCCATCGACGAACACGATCCGCCCGATCGATGACGAGGCGAGGATCGCGATGCAGTCGTCGAGGCTCAGCCTCAGCAGGCCGGTGCGGCCGTCGACGCCGGGTTCGTCGCCGGTCGGTTCGGGCTCGATCGGATCGGTGCCGACCGGTCCGGCGTCGGTCGGGGCCGGGTCACCCGGTCGCTCGGCATCGCGATCGGGATGGGGTGCAGCGGTCATCGGGGCCTTCCGTCTGGCGTCGCTCGTGCGGGGGGAGGGGAGAGAGGGAGGGGGTCCGTCGGTGCGCCGTCCGGCGCCGCGTTCCGGTGTCGGCTCAAGTGTCGGGGCGACGTCGGCCGGTCAGTAGGGGCATCGGTCCTTTCGCCGGGATGTCACCAGACGATCTCGACCCGCCGACCGAGGTGGTCCCGCTCGTCGCCGAGCCGCCGATCGGTCCCGGACACCACCCGCTCGGCGGTCACGGTGAGTGCAGCGGCATCGAGCAGGTCGATGGTCGGCAACGGGCTGTCGTCGAGCACGGGGGCGAGCGTCGGGTCGTGGTCGAGGAGCAGCTCGCGGCGGCGTCGCCGACCCGCTGCGGTTCGCTTCGGGTCGCCGAGCGGGGCGGGCAGCGCGTCGTCGCCGGCCGCCAACCGGGCGAAGGCCAGCTCGGGGTGGGCCTCGACCAGTCGGCCCTGGTCGTCTGGCTCGACCAGTGCGTCCAGGTGGACGATGGCCGGCACGAGGTTGAAGGTCTGCCGGGACGGGGCGACGCCGGTCGAGGCCCTGGAGCGGGCCCTGGCCTCGTCGTAGTCGGCGGCGGCGAGCACCGGCCGGACCGGGGCCGGGAAGACCGACGATCGTCGCGGGCCGAGCAGCCGGCGGGCCGCGACGTCGGCCGCCCGGGGATGGTGGTCGAGGATGCCGATGGGCATGTCGACCGCCAGTGCGGCGATCCCGCCGAGGCGGACGGCGTCCACGAGCGGTGCCAGGTCGTCGACCAGCTCGGCCGTCGCGCCGACCCCGGGGCGGCGCCGGACGACCAACCACCGGCCCTTGCAGCCGTCGACGCCGACGACCGGTGGGCCGGCGCTCATGTGACCGCGCCGCTCACAGGTCGTCGATGAGCTTGAACACCTCGGCGTGGGTGGTGCCGGCTGCGGCCCCGGCGGCCTCCAACCTGGCCTCGACCCGCTGGCGGAACCGGACCAGCTCCGGATCGGTGCCAGCCTTCATCGTCGACTCGAACTGGCTCTCGTGGGCCAGCAGCGCCGCGTACTTGGCGTCGAGGTGGCCGGTCACGTCCTCGGCGTGGTCCGGCTGATCGGCCTCGAACAACAGCAGCCGGTCGGGACGATGATGGGGAACGGGCTGGTCGGGAAAGAACTTCGGGTCGCGGGCGGCGACCACGCCGTCGGTGGCGAGCCAGCCGGCGTTGCGGTGGTCGGGATGCAATCGGTAGCGCTTCCACGGATCGTGGCCGAGGACGACGTCCGGGCGGGTCCGACGGATGAACTCGGCCACCTCGGCCCGCTGCTCGAGACCGGACGCCAGCTCGCCGTCGGCCCAGCCGAGGAAACCGACCTCGCCGGTGGCTCCGAGCGCCTTCGCCGCCGCCCGCTGCTCCCGCTGGCGGGCGGCGATCAGCTCGTGCTCGTCCGCCTCCGGGTCCCACGTGCCCTTGGAGCCGTCGGTGCAGACCAGGATGTTGACCTCACACCCGTCGGCCGCCCACTTGGCCAGGGTGGCGCCGCAGAAGAAGTCGACGTCGTCCGGGTGGGCGCCGATGGCCAGTGCCCTGGTCGGGGTCGGCAGGTCACGGGTGAAGCCGTCATCGAGTCGGACCGGGCGCGGCGTCAGCGGGTTCTGGGCCTCGGCCATCGGGGCTCAGCCCTCCGCCGGGTCGTCAGCAGTCGCCGTGCCGTCGACCGCTTCGGCGTCGCCCGAAACGGCCCGCAGGTCGGCCTCCGGGAGGTTGAGGTCGTCCGGCGTGTCGACGTCCCAGCCGAGCTCCGGGTCGTCGATCGTGCGGTGGGGGAGTCCGACCCGCCTGGCCTCGGTCCGGTGGGCCCGAGCCGAGCCGGGCCCGTAGTGGAACTCGAACCCGGTGCCGAGGGGGACGACGAGCACGTTGGTGCCGTCGCCCCGCCGGTCGGCCACGACGGTCACGCCGTCGAAGTCGACGAGCCAGGTCAGGTCCTTGGCCAGCGGCAGGTCGCCGTGGGCCACGATGACCTCGTTGAAGCCACGTTCGGCCAGTTCGCGTGCGGCGTGGGTCACGGCGGCGTTCAGGCCGGGCGGCTCGAAGCGGATGACCTCGGCGCCGACCCCGACGGCCCACTCGGCCACCTCGTCGGTGGCGCACACGACGAACGCCGGCAGTCCGGCCGCGGCCGCCACCACCCGCTCGGCCATCGATCGGGCCAGGCGGGCCCGCTCGTCTGCGGCCATCGCATCGGCGAGGCGGCCCTTGGCCAGGTCGAACGACTTGACCGGCACGAGCACCGCGGCCGACCGCGGCTCCTGGGGAGGGGGACTGGTCATGGGCAACGCCGAGCGTACCGTGCCGCCTCCGGCCACGGTAAGCGGAGGAGCGTGCGGCCGACGGCACCAACACGGCACGGGGCGCCGCAACCGTGCCAGTATCGAGCGGACGAAAGGGGACGGCATGGCGAGTGCATCGGCAGCGGCACGGCAGGAGCGGATCGACCAGGGGCAGCTCCGTGTCCTGGTGGCCGGCGGGGGATCGTGGGGGACCACCGTGGCCCACCTGGCCGCCCACAACGGCCCGACGACGCTGTGGGCCCGCGATCCCGGCACCGTCGATTCGATCAATGCCGAGCACCTCAACCGCCGCTACCTGCCCGACCACCCACTGCATCCCGAGCTGCGGGCGACCGGCGACCTCGTCGCCGCCGCCGCCGACACCGACCTGCTGGTACTCGGCGTGCCGACCAGCGCCTTCCGGGCCACCTGCGAGATCATCGCCCCCCACCTCCGGCCGTGGGTGCCGGTGGTCAGCCTGGCCAAGGGCTTCGAGCCGGAGACGCGGCTCCGGATGACCCAGATCGTCGAGGAGGTCCTGCCCGACCGGCCGGTCGGGGTGCTGACCGGCCCCAACCTGGCCAAGGAGATCCTGGCCGGCCAACCGGCGGCGGCTGTGGTGGCGCTCAGCGAGCAGCACATCGCCAGCCGACTCCAGGACGTGTTCACCACCCAGGTCTTCCGGGTGTTCGCCCATCACGACGTCGTCGGCTGCGAGCTCGGCGGGGCCCTCAAGAACGTCTACGCCATCGCCGCCGGCACCGTCGAGGGACGCAAGCTCGGCGACAACGCCCGATCGGCCGTGATCACCCGCGGTCTGGCCGAGCTGATCGACCTCGGGACCAGGATGGGGGGCGAGCCGCTCACCCTCGCCGGTCTGGCTGGCGTCGGCGACCTGCTCGCCACCTGCATCAGCCCCCAGAGCCGCAACTCGAGCGTCGGCCGTCGCCTGGGTGAGGGGGTGCCCCTGCAGCGGATCCTGGACGAGATGGATCAGGTGGCCGAGGGGGTGAAGGCGGTCAAGGTCGTCCGCGAGCTCTCCCGCAAGCACGAGGTCTTCATGCCGATCGCCGAGCAGGTCTACCAGGTGTGCTGGGAGGGCCGCGATCCCGACTTCGCCCACGAATCGTTGCTGCGGGGTCGACTCGGTCACGAGCAGGCGGGTCCTGCAACCGGCTGACCGGTCGACCGGGTGACGGCGGTTCGTGGTCGGCCCGGGTCAGCACCGGCCGGCCCGTCGTCACCGCCGGGGTTGGCGGTAACGTCACGGCGTGGAGCACCCGAACGCCACCGTCGCCTCCGGTCCACTGCTGCTCGGCACGCGGGCGACCGAGCGGCCCGCCGACGCCGGCTCGACCCTCGTCGCCGGCATCGCCGGCGCGTCGCCGGCCCGGGTCGACGGCGGCGGGCTGGTCCGAGCGAACGGCGCCGACTGGGTGCTCGACTGGTGGATCGGGGCCGACGACCGCTGGTACCTGCCGGCTCGGGAGCCGGCGGTCCGCCAGCACCGGTCCGGCCCCGGCCCCGTGGTCGTCACCTCGATGCGGATCCCGTCCGGCGACGTCACCGCCACCGCCTACCCGGTCATGACCGGTGGCCGCCCGGCGACCGCCGTGGAGATCGAGAACCGGTCGCCGGTCCCGGTGGCGTTGGCGCTGGCGATCCGTCCGATCGGACTCGGCGGTGGCGAGGTCCGTCCCCATCGCCTCGAGCTGATCGATGGCACCCTGCTGACCGTCGACGGGACCCCGGCCCTCGTCCTGCCCCGTCCGCCGAACCAACGGGTGGCCGATGGGACCAGCGACGTGCTCGCCGCCGTCGAGTCCGGCGAGGTGTTGGGCTGGGACGGCCCCGTCAGCGGACCGTCGGCCACCGCGGCCTGCCTGTTCCCACTCCCGCACGCCACCTCGCTCCGGGTCGCGGTGCTCGACGCCGATGCGGCACCGGACGCCGACGCCGCCGCCCGGTTCCGGCCGGACACCCTGCCCGGGCCGGATGCCGTGACCCGGGGTTGGGCAACGGTGGTCGATCGGGCCGCCGGCTTCGGCCTGCCCGATCCCGGGCTGACCGAGCTGGTCGGCGCCGCCCGGGCCCGGCTCGTGCTGGCCGCCCCCGGTCTGGCGGACGGTATCGAGGCCGTCGATCCCCGGTCGGCCCGGATGCTCGAGGCCCTGGCCCTGTTCGGGCACGCAGACGAGTGCCGGCCGGCGGTCGAGCGGCTCGTGCGGACGTTCCCGGCCCGACTGCCCGTCGAGCCGATCGGCGACCGGTCACCGGCCGAGGCCGGGGCGGACACGCTCCGGGCCGTCGCTGCCGCTGCGCTGCTCCTCGGTGAGGAGACCGCCGAGGAGGCCTTGGCGACTGCGGCCCAGCTGCTGGCGCTGGTCGAGCGGGCGGGCGACCACGCCCAGACGGCGGTCGCAGCATCGGCCCTGGCCCGCCTGGCCGCGGCCGCCGGTCAGCCCGACGCGGCGGCCCACCTCCGGGGATCGCTCGCCGTCGATGGTGCCGGCGCCGGCGGCCCGACCGCCACCCTCGAGGACGTGACCGCCCTGGCCGGCGAGGCGCAGCCGAGCGGGGCGTGGCCGCCGACCGACCGGGCCGATGCCGCTGCCGCCTTCCTGCTGGCCACCCGCTCGCTGCTCCTCCGGGCCGACGCAGTGCCGGGCGCCCCTGCCCGGTCCGGGCCGTCAGACCCGTCCGATGGCGCCGCTCGGCGTGGCCGCTCATCGGCGGCGACGTCCAGCGTCGGACCGACCATCGTGCAGCTCCTGCCCTCGATGCCGACGGCGTGGCTCGGCGGCCAGGTCGAGGTCCACCGGGCCCCGGCCGCCGGCGCCCGGGTGTCGTTTGCCATCCGCTGGCACGGCTACCGGCCGGCGCTGCTCTGGCAGGTCGACGGCATCGACGGTGACGATGGTGACGACGCCGGTCCGGTCGAACCGATCCGTCTCACCTGCCCCGGTCTCGATCCCGACTGGTCGAGCGACGAACCCAGGGGTGAGACGTTGCTGGCCGGCTCGTCGATCGCCCTGCCGGCCGCGCCAGAGCCGGGCGACAGTTTCAGCTGAGGCCGCCGCTCCGGGTTGCGGCGGCGGCGTGCTAGCTTCGTCGGCGATGGCGACGGCGACCGTACCCCGACTGCGGAAGGCCCTGAAGACGAAGGCCCCCAGCCTCGCCGAGGAGCGGGCGCTGTGGGATGCCGGCCACGAGGTGGTGGTCGGGGTCGACGAGGTCGGCCGCGGCGCCTGGGCCGGGCCGCTCACCATCGGGGCTGCGGTCGTGCCGAAGGACCGCCGGATCTACAAGCTCCGAGACTCGAAGGCCCTCACCGAGTCCGAGCGCGAGGCGCTGTTCGAACGAGTGGCCGACTGGTGTGAGGCCTGGTCGATCGGCCACGCCAGCCACGCCGAGTGCGATCGGCTCGGCATGTCGGCGGCCCAGAAGCTGGCGGCTCGCCGGGCCGTCGACGGCCTCGGGCTCGAACCCGATGCGGTCATCCTCGACGGCAAGTGGGACTTCGTCGGTCATCCGGTCACCAGGCGGCTGGTGAAGGCCGACGCCCGGTGCCTGTCGGTCGCCGCAGCCTCGATCCTGGCCAAGGTGGTCCGCGACCGGATCATGCGGGAACAGGCCGACAGCTTCCCCGGCTTCGATTTCGAGGCCAACAAGGGCTATCCGTGTCCCCGCCACCGGGCGGCGATCCAGGGCTACGGGCCGACGTCGATCCACCGGCGGTCCTGGGTGTTCATGGACACCCAGCCGTGGACGGCGATGAAACGCCTCCCGCCCGGCGGTCAGCTCGATCTGTTCGGCGGCTGAGTCCTCGCCGCGGAGCACTTCCGCTCGGGGGCGGACGAGGGCGCTGCCTAGCCGGCGTAGACCGTCTCCTCGAAGTGGACGCCCTTGTCCAGGGTCTTGTGGACCGGGCAGCGCTGGGCGATGTCGATCAGCCGCTTGCGGGTGTCCTCGTCGAAGTTGCCGTCGATGAAGATCCGGGAGGTGACGCGGTCGATCATGCCGACTGCGTCCTCCTCACACAGCTCGCAGTCGTCGGCGTGGACCTTGTCGTAGGTGTACTCGACCGACAGCGACGTCATCTCGATGCCCTTGCGCTGGGTGTACATCGAGAGGGTGATCGTGGTGCAGGCGGCGAGTGACCCCAACAGCAGGTCATAGGGGTTCGGGCCCGTGTCGTCGCCCCCGAGGTCGATCGGCTCGTCGGCCCGCCAGGTGTGGGTGCCGTTGGTGATGTCGACCCGGTAGTCGCCGAGCAGTTCGGCGGTGATGGAAGCCATGGCGTCGGAACCTAGCCCCATCGCACGGCATTCCGCTCGCGCCGGTGGGGGTGGAGCCGATGGAAGGGGAACCGGCAGGGTGGCCGCCCGATCGGCTGGCGGACCTACCCGCGCCCGATCACCTCCGGCCCGGTCGGGGCAACCGCCGGTTCGCCGTCGCCGTGCTCGTCGAGCCGGACCTGGCCGAGATCGGCCTGCTGGCCGGCCGAGAGGCCCGAGTCGTAGGCGCCGGCATCGACGGTGGCCCGCCGCTCCGACCGAAGTGTGTGGGCCCGGGCCAGCGCATCGGCCGCCGCTGCGTTGGTCGGTACCAGGGCGGCGGCGTCGGCGGACCGCCCGTCACCCGGGCCTCGATCGACAGCGGCGTCGGCCGCCGCCCCCCGCTGGGCCTCGGCCAGTCGGTCGATCACCTCGTGGGCCCAGCCGATGGCATAGCTCATCCGCGACCGGGGCCGATCGGTGAGGATGGCGAGCCGCAGCTGGGGGAGCAGGTGCTCGACCAGGCGGCTGGTGACCTCGGCGTCGACCTCCGACCCGGCCAGCAGCACCCGCGACCAGCCCCGGCCCGTTCGATGGGCGACCGCACACCGGTTGAGCTGGGCGACGCCGGCCCACAGGTGCACAACGCCTCGGGTGGCGTTGCCCCAACCATCGATGACGAGCTCCCGCTCGCCGATCGCCCCGCCGCCCGTGCCGAACTCACCCTCGTCGATCTGGTGCCGGGTGATCAGCGCCTGGGCCTTGGCCTCGAAGGCCCGCCGCTCGGGCTCGTGGTCGGTGCTGGCCGCCTTGGCCAGGAGGGCCGCCACCCTGGCGACCAGGTCTCGCCGATCGTCTGCGTCGTGGCCGGGGTCGCTGCTCACCCGATCAGTGTCCCAGATCCGGGCCGGTGGCGGTGGCACGGCGGCCGGTCGACGGGTCCGCCGCCCCCGCTGCGTGCCGTCTGCCACCGGCTCCGGAAGACGCCTCGACGGGGGACCACAAGTAGCATCGGGGGATGTCGACGAACCCGGATCCGGACACCGCCAGCGCCAACGCCGACCAGGCCATCGGTGGCCTGGCCAACGGTCTGGAGACGGTGGCCATCCCCGGACCGTCCATCGTCCCCGAGCGGATCCGGGCCGCCATGAACCGCCCGATGCCCGACATCTACGCCGGCGACCTGGTCGATGCCTCCGACACCGTCTTCGCCGGGTTGCCCGGGCTCGTCAACAGCCCCGATGCCCAACCGTTCGTGGTGATCGGCAACGGTCACGGGGCCTGGCAGATGGCGATCTGCAACACGTTGTCACGTGGCGACTCGGTGCTGGTGTGTGAGTCGGGCCGCTTCGCCGTCGCCTGGGGCGAGCAGGCCGCGGTCTCGGGAGTCAAGTCGGAGGTGCTCCCAGGACGAGACGACGGCCCGGTCGACCCCGCTGCGCTCGAGGCCCGGTTGGCCGACGATCGGGGCAACGAGATCAAGGCCGTCATGGTCGTCCAGACCGACACCGCCACCTCGGTCCGCAACGACATCCCCGCCCTCCGGGCCGCCATCGACGCCGCCGGCCACCCGGCGCTGCTGATGGTCGACTGCATCGCCTCGCTCGGCTGCGAGCCCTACGAGATGACCGCCTGGGGGGTCGACGTCACGGTCGCCGCGTCCCAGAAGGGCATCATGGTCCCGCCCGGGGTGGCGTTCGTGTGGGCCGGTCCGAAGGCGTTGGAGGCCTACCACCGGGCCGACCTCCGGGTCGGCTACCTCGACTGGGGCCCCCGGATCGATCCGGAGGTCCACTACTACCTGTACGCCGGGACCCCGCCGGTTCCCCACCTCTACGGGCTGCGGGAGGCGCTGGCGATGATCGCCGAGGAGGGTCTCGAGGCTCGCTGGCACCGCCACACCCGCCTGGCCGGTGCGGTGTGGGCGGCGGTCGACGCCTGGTCGACCGATGGTGGGATGCGGCTCAACATCCCCGACCCGGCGCACCGGTCGACCGCTGTGACGACGGTGCTCACCGGCGACATCGACTCCGAGGAGATCCGCCGTCGCTGCCAGCAGGGGGCCGGCGTGACCCTCGGCTCGGCCATCGGCGGACTCGGGAACCACTTCCGCATCGGCCACATGGGCCACCTCAACCCGCCGATGCTGCTCGGCACGATCGGCACGATCGAGGCCGTGCTCGTGTCGATGGGGGCGCCGATCGGCGCCTCCGGCGTCGCCGCCGCGGCGACCCACCTCGGCGCCGATTTCGCCTAGGCCTTCCTGTCCGGGGGTTGAGGTGACAGGTGGGTCCTGTGTCCGGTGGTCATGGTGTTGTGGTGTGGGTGTTGAGGATGTCTTGGGGGCGTCGTCCGGCCATGTAGTCGCTGTGGTTGCGGCGTCGGGTGTTGTAGCGGATG
>JBCCVL010000044.1:0-36287 GCA_039195375.1 Actinomycetota bacterium | reverse complement strand
CTTGTCGAGCCCAATGAGTCAAACGGGCATTAGCGTGCACAACGAGCCTCCCGGCAGCTGTAGTTGGTAGAAGAACCACAGCCTCCCCGGGAGGCTCAACTCATCGGTGGACCCGCGCTAACAACGTCCGTGGTCAATACAACTAGGCGTCGACCGACTCCCGGTCGTCGACCCGGTTACGGAGGTCGATGACCGTGTCGGCGTCGATCGCCTCATCGACCGACAGGCGGCCGGGGCCGAGCAGGACGACGGCCGACAGGCCGGCGATGTAGGCCAGGTCGAGCTCGGCGCTGCCGAGGATCGCCGGCAGCTTCACGAACGCCATCGCCCCGAGGAGCACGGCGACCTGGATGGCGGCGGCGATGCGGGTGCCGATGCCGAGTAGCAGGGCGATCCCGACGACGATCTCGATCACGGCCACCAGCGGGGCGGTGAAGCCGGCGGCGGGCACGTCGTTGCTGGCGAAGAAGCTCTCGACGTTGGTCAGCCCGGTGTCGAACTTGTCGATGCCGTGGAACAACAGGAGTGCCCCGAGGACGAGGCGGAGGACGAGCGGCGCCAGGTTCGCCTGGCGCGACAAAGCAGCGTTGAGGGTGTTCATGGGTGAGGGGCTCCTCGGTGGTCGGCGGGCACGGCGGATTTCGACGCCCGTGCCCGAGGAACCGCAGCCCCTCGACCGCCATTCCTGTTCTGGCCCGATTCCGGTCGGTTTCGGCGCCGGCCGGAGGAGCGTTCGGTCCTGGCCAGCACAACCGCCGGCGGGACGTCGACCGAGAGTCCCGGCCGAAACCGCGTCGGTGGCCCGAGGGCCACCAGGGGACCGATGATGGGGCCCAGCTCCTGCCAGGCCCGCCACTCGGTGCGGACCAGGCCGATGACCGCACCGGGCTCGATGCCGACGCAGTCGACACCGAGGGCCGCCAGCCGCTGGCGCTGGCGTCGATGGTCGGCGAGCACGACGTCGAGCGGATCCTCCCGTCGCCCGACCACCACTCGCTTGACCACGAGCGCCGCCACCGGGGGGACGAACCCGTCGCAGGTGACCAGGGCCCGGCCGTCGCCGAGTCGGGACAGGGCCGTCGTCTCGCCGGCATCGCTGCGGATCACCAGCACCCGGTCGCCGTCGACCCGGTGGACGTCGAGGCCGGACCGCCGGCCCCCGTCCTGGTCGACGTTGGCGTCGAGGTCGGGATCGGGGCCGTCGCCGGTCGATCGCTCCAACCGGACGGCGAACTCGAGCCCCGCCCCGGCCGGCTGGGGGACGGCCGGACCACCGGCGGCCGGCTGCAGCCCCCAGGTTGGATCGCGCCACTCCAGGAGATAGCGGTGGGTCACCGGTCCGGTCCCGATTCCGAGCACCACCCGGAGCACCGCAAACGTCACCGCGGCGGCGCCGCAGACGAGCGCGGCGTCGGGCGCGGTGGCGCCGGCGAGCCCGGTGGCGGTGGCAGCAACACCGCCGACCAGCACCGCCTCGACCAGGACCCGCTCGGCCACACGGGTCGCGACGTAGCGTCGGAGCCAGCGGAGATGAGGATCCATGGTGTCCCATCGGCCGATCGACGGCGGACGGGAGCCTTGAAACGGGAGGACATCGGCCGATCGGACTGCCGTGCTCGCCGTCGTCTTCGCCACCATTTCGGGGATCTCGTACGGCGCGTCGGACTTCTCCGGCGGGTTGGCCTCGAAGCGGAGCGACCCGGTGGCCGTCACACTCGCCATGCAGGTGGCGAGTCTGCTGGCCCTTCTCGCCGTGCTCGCCGTGTATCGGCCGGGCACGCTGCTCGGCTCCGACCTGCTGTGGGGGGCGGCGGCCGGCCTCGGGATCGCCGTCGGCCTCTCGACGTTCTACGAAGCACTGGCACTCGGACCGATGTCCACCGCGGCCTCGGTGACCGGCCTGGTCGGTTCACTGATCCCGGTCGGCGTCGGTCTCACCCTCGGCGAGGTGCCGGGTTCGCTCACCCTGGTCGGGGTCGCCCTGGCGGTCCCCGCCGCTCTGGCCGTCTCGGTCGGCGGCCTGGCCCGGCTCGGCGGTGGTGTCGACCTCGGCCCTCGGGACCGGTTCCGCCAGCGTCGTCGCCAGGCCCGCACCCGAACCCTCGCCCTCGTCGCCGGCATCGGCTTCGGGTCGTTCTTCGTCGCCCTGGCCCAGACCTCGGCCGACGGGGGTCTGCATCCGTTGCTCGGTGCCAGGGCGGCGGCGATCGCCGCCCTCGTCGTTGCCGGCGCCATCCGGGCCAGGGCCGGTCGTTGGGTTGCCGTCGATCGTGGTGACCTCCGGGCGGTCGTCGCCGCCGGCCTGCTCGACTGCTCGGCCAACAGCTTCTATCTGCTCGCCCTCGACGGTGGCTCGCTGACCTGGGTCGCGGCCGTCGTGTCGCTCTATCCGGTTGCGACCGTGCTGCTGGCCCGACTGGTCCTGTCCGAGCGGATCGTGCCCGTCCAGACGGTCGGACTGGTCGGCGCGGCCACCGCGCTGGTGCTGGTCGGAATCGGCGCTTCGTAGACGACTTCCGAGTCGCTGCTCAGGTGGTCGGCGGAGATGCCGATGTATCGAGCGTGCAAAACGCGTGGAAAGCCTGGGCCCTCACTGCGGCTGCGCTGACCGTCATCTATTTCGCGGTCGAGAAGTCGCCCGAGTCGAAGCTCGTGCTCTACAACGGCGTCGGCTTCGTTTCGTTGGTACTGCTGGTCGTCGGTGTCTACCGTCACCGGCCGAAGCCGATGGCGCCGTGGGTGTGGTTCGGGGCCGGCCTGGCCTCGTTCCTCACCGCCGATGTCATCTACTACGTGATCGAGCTCGGGGCCGGCGAGGCCGGACCGCCGTTCCCCAACATCGCCGACGCCTTCTACCTCTCGATGTACCCGCTGATGATCGTCGGGCTCACCCTGATGGTCCAGCACGTCGCCCCCGGTCGTAGCCGGGCCAGCTTCATCGATGGCGCCGTGGTCGGCATCGCCATGTTCGGCATCCTCTGGGTGCTGTTCGTCGACGACTTCTTCGGCTCGGGAACGAGCCTCGACGCACTCGCCGTCTCGTTGGCCTACCCGGTCATGGACGTCGCCCTGCTGGCGGTGGCGGCCCGGCTCGTGGTGACCGTGCACCTGAAGCACCCGCCGTTCGCCTTCATCGTCACCGCCATCGGCTCGCTCGCCATCGCCGACACCGGCTACCAGATCTACCTGCAGAACGGGACCTTCCGGACCGGGTTGTTCATCGACGCCTTCTGGCTGCTGTTCTACGTCGGGTTCGCCCTGGCCGCGCTCCACCCGACCGTTGCCCGCAAGCCCCCGGAACCCGAGGACATGGACCGCTTGACCCCGGTCCAGCTGGTGATCATGTTCGTCGCCACCCTCAGCGTTCCGCTGGTCGACCTGTTCTGGGGGAACCAGCAGGACCGGATCGTCACCATCTCCTGCTCGGCCCTGCTGTTCCTGCTCATCCTGGTCCGGATCTTCGATCTGACCCGCACGATCGAGCAGGGCAAGGACCGGCTCCGACACGACGCCGAGCACGACTCGCTGACCGGCCTCGCCAACCGGGTCCGCTTCGCCGACCGGACCCGTTCGGCGCTGACGGCGGCCGAGGGCCGCCATCCGGTCGCCGTGCTGTTCATCGACCTCGACGACTTCAAGACGATCAACGACAGCCTCGGCCACCAGGCCGGCGACCGGCTGCTGGCCGAGGTGGCCTCACGTCTCGACGGCGTCGTCCGCGGGGGCGACACCGTTGCCCGCTTCGGCGGCGACGAGTTCGCCGTGCTGCTCGAATCGGCCGTCGACCGACGCGACGCGATGAACGTGGCCCGTCGGGCCCTCGACGTGCTCGGGGAGCCCATCGACCTCGGGGTCCGCAGCGTCCGGGCCCAGGCCAGCATCGGTATCGCCCTCGACCTCGACGGCACCTCCGACGTCGACTCGCTCATGCGCAACGCCGACGTCGCCATGTACCTGTCGAAGTCGCGGGGCAAGGGCCGCTTCGAGTTCTTCGAGCCGACGATGCACGAGGAGGCGGTCGAGCGCCTCGACCTGAAGGCCGACCTGCAGCGGGCTCTCGACGAGGGCCAGTTCCAGCTCCACTTCCAGCCGATCTTCGACTTCGGGACCGGCAAGGTCAGCCTCGTCGAGGCGCTGATCCGCTGGAAGCACCCCGACCGGGGCATGATCGCCCCCGACCGGTTCATCCCCCTGGCCGAGGAGAACGGTCTGATCGTCCCGATCGGCGACTGGGTGCTCCGGGAGGCGTGTCGCCAGGCCGCCCAGTGGCAGAAGATCCCGGGCTGTGAGGAGATCAGCGTCTCGGTCAACCTCTCGATGCGTCAGCTCGAGGACGATCGGTTGATCAACGGGCTGACCAACGCCATCGCCGCCGCCGGCCTGCCGGCCAACCGCCTGGTACTGGAGATCACCGAGTCGATGCTGGCCATCGACGCCGATGCCAGCGTCGGGATCCTCGGCCAGCTGAAGACGATCGGGGTCAAGCTCGCCATCGACGACTTCGGCACCGGCTACTCGTCGCTCAGCTACCTCAAGGCCTTCCCGGTCGACGCGATCAAGATCGACCGGTCGTTCATCAACGAGCTCCACCGCTCGTCGACGTCGTCTGCGCTCGTCGAAGCGGTCGTCAACCTGGCCAGGGCGCTCGGCGCCTACACCGTTGCCGAGGGCATCGAGTACGCCGACCAGGCCGGCATCCTCCGTCGTCTCGGTTGCGATCGGGGCCAGGGCTTCTACTACTGCCGCCCGCTGACGGGCCCGGCGCTGACCGCCCTGTTCCGCGAGCACCTCGACGAGGAGCTGGAGCCGCTCGAGGCCTGGCGCCAGCAGTCGGAGGAGATCCAGGACCGGGGCTTCGACATCGAGCTCCGGAACGGGCTCGCCGAGATCCGGGCTGCCTCGGCGGACATCGAGCAGCTGGCCGAGGACCTCAACCTGCCGATCATGGGCAGCTGGCCATGGCTCCAGCACTGGGGTGAGTCGTTCACCAACTGGACGCCGATGATGGTCGACGTGCGGATGCCGGAGACCGGGCAGCTCGCGGCCTACGCCCTGCTGGCGGTCGACCAGGCCGAGTCGGGCGCCCGGGTGATGGCCATGGGCCACACCAGCTCGCTGTGGGCCGGGTTGCCGGCCCGCGACCCGGCTGCAGCCCGCGCCCTGGCCGCAGCGATCATCGACTGTCTCGATCAGCTGTCGGACACGTGGGCCCTCGAGCTCGAACAGATCCCCGAGGACGACCCGACGGTCCGTCACCTCAGCGAGCTGCTGGACAACGGTCAGCTGCTGCCGGAGCTGCGGGTGCCCCGGGTGGTCTTCTCGACCGCCCACAACGCCGATCAGGTCCTGTCGAAGGGCAAACGCAAGCAACTGCGCAAGGCTCGCAACCGGATCGAGCAGGCAGGCCTGGACATGGTGATCTCCTTCGATCGGGGTCGGGCCATCTCGTCCGAGCTGATCGACGAGGTGGAGGCGGTCCACGTCTCCCGTGACCGGCACGCCAGGCGCAACAGCGACCTGGACCGGCCGGCCGAGCGCGAGTTCTGGCGCCGGGTCGTCGAGGGCGGCAATGACGACTGGGAGATCGAGATCGCCACCCTCCGTCTCGACGGTGAGCTCGCCGCCTACGCCGTCGCCATCCTCGACGGCGACACCTACCGGATCTACGACGGTCGCATGGCGACCGAGTGGCAGCACTACTCGCCCGGTCGGCTCGTCGAGTCGGCGGCACTGTCCCGGGCCCTGTCCGATCCCCGGTTCGCGGTGCTGGACTGGATGTCCGGGATCGCGGCGGAGAAGCTGCTCACCACGAACTTCGCCGAGAGTCGGCTGCGGCTGGTGGCCACGTCGACCCACCGCACCTCCTCGCTGGCCAAGAGCACCGTCAGCGTCGGCTGACGGCGAGGTGACCGTCAGCGTCGGCTGACGGCGGGGTGATCGTCAGCGTCGGCTGACGGCGAGGTGACCGTCAGCGTCGGCTGACGGCGAGGTGATCGTCCAGCGTCGGCTGACGGCGAGGCCCGCATCGCCTCACGCCGTTGTGAGGTGATGCGGGCCCTGCCGTCGGGAAGGACCGGCCCGTGGGGAGAGATCGGGCCGGTCGCTGATCAGGCGGCCAGGGCGCCTCGCAGGTCGGCCAGACCACGGTGGACCAGGCTCTTGGCGGTCCCGGTCGGGATGCCCATGACCTCGGCCACCTCGGGGAGGGTGTGGCCGCCGTAGAACCGGAGGACGATGGCCTTGCGGCGACGGGGGGCGATCGAGGACAGCGCGTCGACCAGGTAGTGCGCCTCGGCCGGGGCCGACGGGCGGAGGGTCGGGTCGGTCTTGCGTCGGACCCGACGCTTGCGCAGCTCGTCGTTGCAGCCGTTGACGACGGCGGTCCGCAGGTAGACCGCCGGCTGTTCGAGATCGTGCCAGCGGATCCAGACCCGCTGGAAGGCCTCCTGGACGACGTCCTCGGCCACCGATGGTTGATCGACCAGCCCGGTGGCCAGCCGCAGCATCGGCCGGTGGCGGTCCTCGAAGAGCCGGTCGAAACCGGCGGACCGCTCGGCGTCGGCCAGCCCGGCTTGGTTCCGCTGTGCTGCGCCACCGGTGGCGGCCGCCTGGTCGCCGGTCCGGTCCCGCTCGTCGATCGGTTGGTGGAGCTCCATGATCGTCATGGCCCGTCGGTCCTTCCGTGCCCGGCCGCCGGTGTGGCCTTGGCGTCGTTGCTGTTCGGGCATCGTGCCAATCGACCGGGATCGGGTACATAGGGGCCACACCCCATACCGGCCTGGGCGACCGTGACGAAGCGTGATGGGAGCGCTCCCGCCGGCTCGGGACGCAGCCGAAGCGGGGATGCGGTATCTTGGGCGGCGGCGATGCGGGGTCGGTGGCCGGTACGCCGCGGCCACGGCGAGCGGGAGATCCGCTCGGGAGCAAGAGAACCGTGAGCAACGACGACGATTCCCAACCCGGAACCGGGCCCGGTGACGGCACCGGTGACGCCGACTCCTGGGTGGCCGAGTGGGTCGGCCTGTTCGACGACGCCGATCCCGTCGTCGAGCCGGACCGCAACAGCGACTCAGAGGCCGACAGCGGCTCGGAGACCGATACCGGGTCGGAGACCGATACCGGGTCGGAGGCTGACGCCGGCCCAGACACCGCCGCCGACCAGGAGACCGATGCCCGTCCGGGTGACCACGCTGGACCGGGCGTCGATGCCGTTGCCGTCGACCGCGGCGGGTCCGTCGCCGCCGACGACCGGCGGCCGCTCCCGCCACCGCCCGAGCGGCCACCGCCCTCGCGTCGCATCCTGGCCGACGATCCCGAGCCGGACCTCCCGCCCCCGCCCCCTGCCGCACCGGCGTCACACGATGTCGACGACGGGTTCGAGCTCGACCAGAGCTGGCCGACGGACGACGAGGTCGGCGAGCCAGACGACGGCCACGGCGCCGCGGCTGACGACCGGGCTGACGACGCGGCCGACGACCGGCGTGGCTCCGAGGCCGACGACCTGGCCGCCATCGAGGCCTGGCAGCGGGCCCAGGAGCGGAACCGCCGCCAGGCCAGACTGCGAGCCAACCAGCGGGCGGCAAGGCAGATGCGCCGCCAGCTCCCCGATCGCTCCGGGGTCCAGGTGGCTGGCACCGCCCCGTCGTCGGCCGACCCACCGGACACGCTGCGCCGCCTCGGCCTGGCCACGATCGCCCTGGTCGTCCTGGCCGGCCTGACCGCCTACCTGGTGGTCGGCTTCGGGCCGGACCGCACCGACGTCGACACCACGACGCCGGCGGGGCCGGCGATCGCCGATCCGGGCGGCCAGCAGCTCGCCCTGTCGGTCGGGGCCGACGTGGCCCCGGCCACCATCGAGCAGCTCGCCACGTCGACGGTCCAGCTCGTCCTCCTCGACGATGCCGGTCAGCCACAGTGCGCCGGCTCCGGCATCATCGTCGCCACCGATGGCACGGTGCTGACCAACGCCCACGTCGTCCGCAGCGACGCCGAGTGCAGCTTCACCACGATCGGGGTCGGGGTGACCGCTGACTCCGCCTCGGCTCCCGACCTGCTCTACCGGGCCGAGGTCGTCCTGCTCCGACTCGGGGTCGACCTCGCCGTGCTCCGGATCGCCGGTCCGCTCGACGACAGCGGCGACGCCGACTGGCCTCGCACGTTCACGGCCGCACCGCTCGGCGACAGCGACACCGTCGAGCTCGGTGACCGGGTCCGCGTGCTCGGGTATCCGGTGATCGGCGGCGACACGATCACCCTCACCACCGGTACGGTCAGCGGCTTCACCTCGCAGGTCGGGCTCGACACCCAGGCCCTGATCAAGACCGACGCCAGCATCTCGGCTGGCAACAGCGGTGGCCTGGCCATCGACGACGAGGGTCGGGTGGTCGGCATCCCGACCAAGGCACGGGCGAGCGAGCAGGGCCCGCCCGTCGACTGCCGCCCCGTCGAGGACACCAACGCCGACGGCGTCATCGGCGACGGTGACTCGTGTGTGTCGGTCGGGGGGTTCCTGAACGGGATCCGCCCGATCAACCTGTCGCTCCCGCTGCTGACCGCGGCCGGCGTCTCCGATCCGGAGCAGCCGGTGACTGCCCCCCAGCCCCCGCCGCCGGTCAACCTCGACGACGTCGATCTGTTCAACCCCCGCTTCGCCCGCGACGTCAGCGACGACAACCTGCCCGTCGAGCCGATCACCACCGCGGTGGCCGGCATCCCCCGCCTGTGCTTCTTCGTCGACTGGGAGCGCATCCCGGCCGAGGCCAGCACCGACGGCTCGTGGTACCTCGACAACGAGATCCAGGTCAGTCGGGCCGCCTACAGCGGCCGGATCCGACAGGAGGAGAGTGGTCAGCTGTTCTGGATCTGCATCGACGGCGACGACGACGGGCTCGACGCCGGGGTGTACGAGGTCGTGTTCTACCTGGATCGCCAGGTGGCGTTCGTCGAGGGCATCGAGCTGACCGAGGCCCCAGTCGAGCAGGTCGAGGTCACGTGGACCAACGAGACCGGTGTGGCCCTCTGTGGCCTGGCCATCAACCCGCTGGCCATCTCACGCCAGATCGGCCTCGACGAGCTGCCCGATGGCACCGTGATCCCCCCGGGGGGCGACTGGTCGACCCGGCTGCCCCGTGGCGAGGTGGTGGTCGAGGCCTACGACTGTCAGGGCGAGGCCGTGGCCAACGAGTTCGAGGGGCTCGAGATCGTCGAGCCCGTCGTGCTCCAGATCAACGCCCAGTAGCCGCCCGCCCTGGCGCCGTCGGCGCTACTCGGACCGTGGCACCCACTTCGAGTTGGCCTTGATGTCCTCGATCTCGTAGCCGGCGCTCTCCCAGCCGCCGAACCCGGGTTCGAGGTGGGCGACGTCGGTGTAGCCCATGTCCTTCATCGACTTGGCCGCCAGGGCCGAGCGGCCGCCGCCGGCGCAGTAGAGGACGTAGCGCTTCGACGGCTCGAAGACGTTCCGGTAGTACTCGCTCGCCGGGTCGATCCAGAACTCGAGCATCCCCCTCGGGGCGTGGACCGCGCCGGGGATCTTGCCCTTGAGGTACAGCTCGCGATGGTCGCGGATGTCGACCACCACCGTGTCGCCACCGTCGACCTCCGACTTGAGCTGCTCGGCCGAGAGGTTCTGGAGGTCCGCCTTGATGGCCTCGACCATGCTCCACACGCTGGTGACCTCGGGCTTGTTCTCCGCTGCGTCCGACATGGTGGCAGTATCGTCCATGGCCCGGTCGGGGTCGAGCCGACCGGGCCGGGCCGCCAGCCCGGACAGACGCCGACCGACGGTCGGCCGAGGGAACCGGTTACAGGTCGGAGCGGGACGCCCCGGAACCGCCGAGGTCGTCGCTGGCCCGACAGCTGACCCCGTCGGAGCCGGCCCACAACTCGACGTCACCGAGCTCGACCGGGTCTGGGTCGGTGAACCGGGGTTCGCCCTCGACGGTGACCGACAGCCGCTCCGGGTCGACGCCCTGTTCGATGGCCTGGTCGCGGTAGGCGTCGATGAGGATGTCCTCGGTGACGGCGTAGGCCGCCTCCATGCACCGGCTCGAGCCGATGACGTTCTGGGCGTAGGCGTAGGCCGCGGGGGTCAGGCCGAGGTTGTCGTCGACCCACGGGAAGGCGTCGACGAGCTTGCCGATGGCATCCTTGTCGACGTCGACGGTCCCCGCGGTGCGGACGGCGTCGACCCGAGGTCGGACGAACACGATCGACTCGGCATCGACGACGATGTCGGTGGTGCCGTCGGCGTGGTGGTCGACCGTCGTCCCGGTGCCGTCGACGCAGGTGTCGACGTCGCCGTAGGCCCGCAGCTCGATCCGATCGGTGCGGTAGACCTGACCGAAGGCCCGGTGCTCGCGACGGCCCTCGACGGGGACCTCGGCGAAGACCCGGGCTCGGCAGTCGAGGCGGATGGGCTCGACCCGGACGATCCTGGCCTCGTCCGGGAGGGTCAGATCGACCTCGACGTCGGTGAAGTCGGGCAGCGACGGTGCGGAGAACGACACCACGCCGAAGGCGAGGGCCATGGCGCCGAGCAGGGCGATGAAGCCGATGGCGATGGCGGCATGGACGGCGGTGAGCAGGTTGCGGAGCATGACGAGGCCCCCTCCAGGACGAGTCGGCGGTTGCTTGCCCCTGAATGACGGATGGGGGCGGCGCGTTGTCGCGAGATTTCCCAGGGCAGTGCCACCCGGGTCGCCCTGGCCGCCGCCGACGGGCTGGTAGGTTCACGGCATCGTGCGCCGCCGACAGCGAGACGGTGCCCGCCGCCACCGTCGCATCCAACCGGCCCGAACCCCGCTGTCGAAGCGGCGGCTGGCCCTGCTGACGACGGCGGCCGTAACCGGGGCCGCCCTCGTGATCACCGCGGTCGCCAGCCGGCGCGAGGAGCGGGCGATCCCGTTGGAAGCCTCGACCGGTGTGGTCTTCGGCTCGTCGGCCGGCCCGGTCGAGTTGGTTCCGGGGGTCTCGTCGAGCCTGACCTACCGGGCCTCGTGGCTGGCTCGGGGGCCGCAGCTGTCGATGCTCCCGGCCGGGCCGGGGTCGGCCGTCGGCGCAGCCGCGGGAACCGCCGGGTCGACGAGCGCCAGCGCCTCCCCGGTGGTCGAGCTCGACCTCGATTGTCCCAGCCGGTGGCCGTGCCGGGCGTCGTCTGCCCTGGTGGTACCGACCGGACTCGCCGTCGAGGCGACCACCGAGGCCGGCCCGGTCACCGTCGGCGCGGTCGACGCCGCCGTGCGGATCCGTGCCACCGACCGGCACGAGGTGATCGTCGGTCCGATGCGTGGCACCCTCGACGTCGCCACCGACGGCGGCGACATCGTCGGCACCGGCCTGGCCGCCACCCGGGTCGAGGTACGGACCGTCGACGGCGAGATCGAGCTCGTGTTCCGGGAGCGACCGGAGCGGGTGGATGTCGTGGCCGGGGCGGGCCCGGTGACCATCGAGCTGCCACCGGGCCGCTATGCCGTTAGCGTTGAGGGGAGCCAATCGGCCGACATCGACGTGTCCCGGGACGAGGCAGCCGCCAGCCGGATCATCGTCGAGGGGCGCGGCCCGATCCGGATCCTCGAAACGACGCCATGACCTCACCAGCCACCTCCCTCGACTCCGACGAGCGGCGCGACCGCCTCTCGGCGATCCTGCTCGAACCCGACCCGACCGACGGGCTGTGGCGCGCGGTCGACACCGGGCTGGCCGGCGAGCTGGTGCCCGAGCTGCCGGCGCTGCGGCTCGAGCAGGACCCGATCCACCGCCACAAGGACGTGCTGGCCCACACGATCGCGGTGACGGCCAAGACCCGTCCCGACCTCACGCTCCGGCTGGCCGCCCTGTTCCACGACATCGGCAAGCCGGCCACCCGCTCGTTCGATCACGGCGGCGTGACGTTCCGCCACCACGAGGCCGTCGGGGCCAAGATGACCCGCCGCCGGTTGCGGGAGCTCGGCTACGAGAAGCCCCTGGTGGCCGACGTGACGGAGCTGGTGCGGCTGTCCGGCCGGTTCAAGGGCTACGCCGAGGGCTGGTCCGACTCCGCCGTCCGCCGCTACGCCCGCGACGCCGGCCACCTGCTCGGCCTGCTCAACGAACTGATCCGCTGCGACTGCACCACCCGGAACCGGCAGAAGGCCATGCGGATCCAGGAGCTGATGGACGAGCTCGAGACCCGCATCCTGCAACTGGCCCGCGAGGACCGTGAGGCGGCGGAGCGCCCGCAGCTCGACGGCAAGCAGGTGATGGAGCACCTCGGGATCGGCGGTGGGCCGATCATCGGCGAGGCCCTCACCCACCTGTTGGCCATCAAGCGGTCCGAGGGTGTGCTGCCCGATGACGAGATCCGGGCCCGCCTCGAGGACTGGTGGGCCGAGAACAAGCCCGATGCCGACTGAGGGGTCGTCGCCGGTGACCGATCCTGGCGCCCCCGACCCGGCGCTGGACACCGCGGGGCTGACGGAGTTCGAGGCGGCCGTCGTCGAGGTGTTGCTCGCCACCGAGCCCGGCGATGTCCTGGCCTACGGCGAGGTGGCGGCGGAGGCCGGCTACCCGGGAGCGGCCAGGGCCGTCGGCAACCTCCTCCGCCGGATCGACGGCCTGCCCTGGTGGCGGGTGGTCACCGCATCGGGGCGGCTGATCCCGCACCACCCGGCCGAGCAGGCCCGCCGCCTGGCCGGCGAGGGCGTGGTCACGGTCGACGGACGCATCGTCGGGGCCTGATCACATCCCCTCACCGTGCGGGGTGATCGTCGAAGAACCGGAGGATGCGGTCGAGGGCGAAATCGGGGACGCCGTGACCACGGCCGGGCATGAGCAGCAGCTGGACCTCGCTGTCGCCACGGCCGCCGGACCAGGTCCGCAGCGTACCGTGGGGGGTCGAGGTGACGCTCGGTACCGGGTCGCACCCGTTGTTGGCCACCCAGAGGCCCATGGCATCCATCGTCGGCACATCCGATCGGGGGTTGCGGTCGGTCGGCTCCCGGCCGCCGTGGAACGGCACGCCCTCGTCGAGCAGCCCGTGCAGGTGCAGGATCGACACCGGCTCGCCCCCGTTGATGGCCGGGTCGTTGAGGTGGACGACGTCGGGGGCGGTGGTCGTGTCGGCCACCCCACCGATCGACGAGCAGATGACGGCGACCGCTGCGAACTCGCGTGACCGCTCGGCCGCCAGCCGGTACGACATCATGCCGCCGGCCGAGAACCCGCAGGCGTAGGTCCTCGACTGGTCGATCCGCCAGCCGGCGGTGGCCGACCGGCCGGCCAGCTCGATCAGCAGCTCGTCGACGAAGGCGACGTCGTCGGCGCCGACCTGGCCACCGAGGTACGAGTGACCGAAGTTCCAGACGCCGTCGAGCGACGGCCCGGGCAGGTCGGTTCCCTGCGGGAACACGACGAGGGCCGGCAGGGGTGCGGTCAGCTCGTCGAAGCCGAGCGGGTTGGCGATGATCGTCGACGTGCCGCCGCCCCCGTGGAACACGAGGACGAGGGGGACGGGGTCGGTCACCGCCGGGTCGGGGGCCAGGTACAGGTAGTCCCGGACGGTGCCGTCGGCGAGGGTCAGCCGCCCGGCATCGAGGGTAGGGGTCCACGCCCCCGGGGCCGCAGGGTTGGCGCCGTCGAAGGGGGCGGGGGTGTCGGTCGGGGTCGGGGGGCCGACCGGAAGGGTGGTCATCGTGATGTCCTCTGTGCTCGTGTGCGCCGCCGAGGCGGGTCCCGACCGGTCGGCCGGACGCTGGCAGTGTCCGGGGCCGGTGTTAGCAAGCGGTTAACCACCGGCCCGAGGTGGCCGATGGACAGGGAGACCGTCGACCCCAGGTGGATCCGTGCTGCACGCCGAGCCAGAGGACCGAGCCCCCGACCCGCTGGCCTGGCTGGCCCCGATCCTGTGGCCGGACGGCCGTACCCGCCTGGTCGCCACCGGCGACGCCGGTCGACCAGCTGCCACCGGCGGCGCCGCCCGCCGCCGACCTCGTTCGACGGCCGCCGGTTGGTGGGGGTCGCCGGAGGCCGGCGCACCACGGATCCTCATCCCGGCCGGTGCCCCACGCGCCGCCAGGCGGGCCGTGCGCCGCTACCACGACGGGTTCACCCCGGGCCGCCGGCTCAAGAGCCTGGTCGCCGAGGCGACGATGCTCGTCCCCGCCGTGGCCAGCGCCACCCTTCGCCGACACCACGTCCGGATCGAGACCGACCCCGGTGCGGCCCGCGGGGTGGTCGAGTGGCTCGGGGAGCTGCTCGACGAGCCCGATCTCGTCGTCGCCGTCTCGCTGTCGATCCCCAAGTCGAACCGCAAGCCGGTGCTCCAGTTGTTGACCGCAGACGGTATCTGCCTCGGCTGGGCCAAGGTCGCCTGGAGCCCGATCTCCGAGGCGTTGGTTGCCAACGAGGCCCATTGGCTCACCCGTCCGGCGGTCGCGCCGCTGCTCACCCCCGAGCTGTTGCACGACGTCGAGCTGTGTGGACGTCGGGTCGTTGTCGCCTCGCCGGTCGACGTCGCCCGCCGGCCGCGCCGTCGGCCGGACGCCCCACCGGCCCCGACGATCCTTCGGGCCGTGGCCGGTCGGGGGTCGACGGGACGGGTGCGGCTCGTCGAGTCGGCCTGGTGGCAGTCGGTCGACGCCGTCAGGGCAGACGCCACCGACGCCGAGTGGACCGCCATCACGGCGACGGCGACGGCGGTCGGCGATCGCCGTCTCGAGGTCGGGGCCTGGCACGGTGACCTGACCCCGTGGAACCTGATGACGACCCGCCGTGGTGTGCAGCTGATCGACTGGGAGCTGGCGGCGGACGGCGTGCCGGTCGGGTTCGACCTCTGCCACTTCCACACCCAGGTCGGCGCGGAGATGCGGGGGGCGACCCCGGCCGCTGCGCTCGACCGTTCGGCCCGGCTGAGCCCGCAGGGACTGGCCGAGCTCGGGATCGACCCCGCCGAGCGGGGCCTGGTGTGGCGGCTCTACCTGGTCGAGCTGGTCCGCCGAGCGATCGCCCTGCGGACCGCCGGCTATCCGACCGAGCGGCTGACCAGCGGCCCGGCGGCCCTCGACCGCCTGAGCGCCATGGCCCGCCGGGAGGCTGCGCCGGGGCCGGTGACCAGCACCACGACGAGCACGACGACGGAAGCGGTCGAGCGATGAGCACCCGAGTCATCACCAGCGTGTCGCAGCACCCGTTGATGGAACGCTCCGGCCTCCGCCACCTCAAGGAGGGCGGCAAGTGGGGCCGTGAGCGGGTGGCGCTGGCCACCTGGGAACAGCGGGTCCTGCCCGACCTCATCCTCGCCGGGGTCCAGCGAAGTGGGACCACGGCGCTGTTCGAGGCGCTGTACCGACTCCCGAACGTCGAGCGTCCCCGGCGGGGCAAGGGGTCGCACTACTTCTCCTACAACTACGACCGGGGCTGGGAGTGGTTCCAGTCGCAGTTCCCGACCGAGGCCTGGGCCCGCTCGGTCGAGTCGCGCACGGGCCGTCCGCTGTTCACCTTCGACGCCTGCCCCTACTACCTGTTCCACCCGTTCGCGGTCGAGCGGATGGCCCAGGCCCTGCCGGACGTCAAGGTCATGGTGATGCTCCGTGACCCGGTGCGGCGGGCCGAGTCGCACTACCACCACTCGGTCAGCCACGGTCACGAGGACCTGCCCTTCACCGAGGCCCTGGCCGCCGAGCACGAGCGCATGGCCGGCGAGATCGATCGGATGGAGCAGGACTGGTCGTACTGGAGCCATCACCACGAGCACCACTCGTACCTGGCCAAGGGACTCTACGCCGAACAGCTCCAGCGGCTGTTCCGCCACTACGACCGGGAGCGGGTGATGGTGGTGCCGTCCGAGGAGTTCTACCGCCGGCCCGACCGGGTGCTCGGCGACGTCACCGACTGGCTCGGCCTCGACCCCGTCACCCTCGACACGGGCGATGACCGCAACGGGCACGCCTACCGGTCGATGGACCACGAGATGCGGGCCAGGCTCATCGAGCTCTACCGGGAGCCGAACGAGCGACTCTACGCCCTGCTCGGTCGACGGTTCGACTGGTTGGGCTCCGACGACGACCAGGCGTAGCCGCAGCGACGCCTGGCCCGGGTGGCCCGATCGGGCCGCCCGATCAGGCTCGATCAGCGACGGCGGGTGACGACGGCGACGAAGCGATCGAGCTCCAGGTCCCGTCGCAGCCGGACGAGGATCGCCAGGTGCAGGAGGCCGCCGATCGCGGCGTGGACGGCGAGGGCTGGCACGCCGTCGCCGAGCAGGGCCAGGGTGGCGGCGCCGGTCGGGACCCAGGCGACGGTGGCGGCGCCGGCGGCGAGGGCCAACGGTCGGCCGATGGCGTGCACCCCGCGGGTCCGCCAAACCCTGGCCGCGGCCAGCACCCGCAACGTCAGCCGCGACAACGCCCACGCCAGGGCCGCACCGACGAGGCCGACCCACGGGAGCAGGATCACGGCGGCGCTCAACAGCACCGCGAGGGCGACCACGTGGTTGAGCAGCGACGCCAGGCTGTCACCGGTGCTCGTGAGCAGGGTGTCGCCGCCGCCGATGGCGACGATGGCCAGCATGGCGACCGAGAGCACGACCACCAGTGGGGCACCGTCGGCGAACTCCGGCCCGAAGGCGGCCAGCGCCGTCGGCGCCCCGAACCCCAGGCCGATGAACAGCGGCCACAGCAGGGTCACGTTCCAGCCGGTGGTGATCTGCAGCAGGCTCCTCGCCTCGTCGTCACGGCCGGCGGCGAAGCTGGCCGACAGCAGGGGGGCGGTCGACTGGGCGGTGGCGATCATCAGGAGCTGTCCGGCCAGGATCAACCGGCCGGCGGCACCGTACAGCCCGGCCCCCGTCTGACCGAGGAGGGCGGCGACGAGGATCACGTCGAGCCGTTCGAGCGCCGCCGACACGAGATCGGCCCCGGCTCGCCCGGCCGCGAACCGGCGGTAGGCGCCGACGGCGGTCGGGTCGCCCGGCCCCGGGTGTCGCCGACGGACCCCGATCACCCGTTGCCCGAGCCAGGCCGCGATCACCGCCAGGGTCAGGGCACTGGACACGGCCCAGGCGCCGGCGAGGGCCGGGAGGGCGTCGACGGCAACGATCACGGTGGCGACCGCCAGCAGCTGCGATGCCGGTCGGACCACGTGGCCGGCCAGGACCGACGGCCGCATGGTGGCGAATCCCCGGCTGGCCCCGAACATCGCCTGGCTGAGCGCGAACAGCGGCACGGCCAGGGCCAGGATCCGCAGCATCGTCGTGGCGTCGTCGATGGCGGCGTCTCCGTCGGCGATCAGCGTCGCCAGTTCGGGGGCGAACACCAGCCCGGCCAGCCCGACGGCCGTTGCCGCAGCGCCGGTGGTCGTCAGGCCGGCGACCACGACGGTGGGGACCGACCGGTGGTCGTCGGCCGCCCGCAGCCGGGCGACGAACGTGGTCAGGCCGGCCTCCGAGCCCATCCTGGACCCGTTGGCGGCCAGCGTGAACAGCGCAGTGGCGGCGAAGAACAGCCCCGCGCCGTCCGGGCCCCAGTGGTTGGTGACGAGCCCGACGGTCAGGAAGCCGAGCACCGTGCCGAGCAACGAGCCGGCGAGGTTGAGCGCCGTGCCCCTGGCCGCTCGACCGGACCCGGCGGTCCGCTCGCCCCCCTCGGTCCGCTCACCGTCCTCGACCAGGTCGACGCCGTCGGTCGCCTTCGCCGGCGGGGCCGATGCCGCCGGCTCACCCGCCGGGACGCCGGTGCCGGTGGTCATCGCCCGGCGTGGCGTTCCGGCCGGTCGGGTCCGAGTCGATCGATCACCGTCGGCCAGCTCAGGATGGCGGCGGCGGCCACCATGATGAACAGCTGGTGGGGGAGGTGGCCGTAGATCGGGAGCTGGACCAGTCCGATCAGGAGCGAGACCTTCGCCCAGTGCTGGACCGGCGTCTCCGCCCTGGCTCGGAGCAGTGCGGCAACGAAGAACCCGAGGTACAGGGCGAGGCCGACGAAGCCGTGGGCGAACAGCACCGCCCAGAGCTGGCCGTGGGTACCGAGCGGCGGCCCGTCCGGGTTGTCGGTGCTCGGCCGGGTCGAGCCGTAGCCGATCAGGGGCGACGAGGCCGTCTCCTCGATCGTCTCCAGGTACAGCCCGGCCCTGGTCTCGTTCGAGTCGGCCGAGCGGGTGGCCAGCGACTCGGCCGCCGACTGGGCGACGCCGGTCAGGGAGGCGACGGCCAGCCCGACGGCCACGACGAGCCCGAGCACGGCCAACGGTCGTGGGTCCCGCCGCAACCGGGCCCAGCGGACGGCGCCGTAGGCGAGGCCGATCCCGAGCGTCAACCATGACCCCCGATTGAGGGCCTGGGTGAACGGCACGAGGGCGAGCGCCAACCCGATGACCATCAGCGGTCGGCGGATCCCCAGGCGGCGGTCGTGGACGGCGGCGAGGGCGAACGGGGTCAGCAGGGCCATGGCCGAGCCCCAGCCGTTCGTGTAGGCGAAGGGCGCTGCCGGGCGGTTCAGCGTGAGGTTGTCCGACCGGAAGACCTGGGTCTCGGAGACCGAGGGGCCGAGGAAGCGGGCGATCAACTCGTTGTCGGTCAGCGCGGCGGGGAGGATGCGGGCGAGCGGCGTCGACCACTCCAGGTCGGGGGCGAGCACCGACAGCCAGCCACCGATGACCACGAGCACCCACAGCAGGACGAGCGAGCGGACGACCCGCCGTCCTGCGAGCACGTTCCGCAATCGCGTCAGGTGGAGCCAGCAGACGAGGGCCGCGACGTACCACGACAGCCGCAGCAGGAACAGGGCGCCGGCCCCGGCCGAGTCGAGGCCGATGCCGGACAGGGCGACGACGAGGACGAACAGGGCGAGCGGCCCGGTGCCCGGTGCCACCCGGAGCGGGCGGTTGACCAGCAGCCACAGCAGCATCGCCCCGGCCAGCGCGGCGTGGTGGACCAGCCCGAGGCCGAGCGCCCACGCCACCGGGTAGCCGGCCAGCAGCAACGCCACCAGCCGGCCGTCATGGCCACTCGACGCCGGGCGACCAGGGGGGCGCCCGCCGCCGGCCCCATCCGCAGGCCCTGGTCCGGCGGTGGGACCGATGGCCGGTTCGGCCGGGCCGGCCAGGTCGGTCACACGCTCGCGGGTTCGGTTGCGGTGTCGGCGACCGGGAGGTGCGCCGCCAGCAGCTGCAGCGTCGGGGCTGCGAGATCGTCCAGTGCCTCGACCACCTCGTCGTCCGGTCCCGATCCGACCGGGTCGGTGGTACCGACGATGAGGCCGTCGGCCACGTCGGCCAGCGCTCGGGTCCTGGCCCGGGTGGCCGTCGGGTCGACCTCTGGGCCGGCGAGGGACTCGCCGATGATGACGATCGATCCGAAGTCGAGCTGGGCCTGCGAGAGCAGCCGGGCCATGGCGGGCCCGGTCAGCAGCTCGCCGGTGTCCGGCCCGACGGCGCCGACGGGCAGCAGGCTCAACCCGTCGAGCCCCTCGAGGGTCCGGATGGCCTGGTCGAGGACCTCGTCGCCGGCGACGACCTGGGCCAGACCGGACCGGGGTTCACCGTCGAACAGGGCGTCGAGCACCGGCTCCTCGATGCGGGTGTCGATCAGCAGCACGCGGGATCCGGTCGCCCGGAGCTCGTCGGCCACCTCGAAGCCGGTGGTCAGGCCGGCGGTCGGGTCCCGATCGCTGAGGCTGAGCAGCGTCACCGGGCCGTCGCCACCGATCCGACCCAACTGGTCGAGCAGCAGGCGGAGGTCGTCGGTGGCCCGGAGCTGACCGGGAGGGGGTGCCAACGCCGCCGGTCCGGCGTCGGTCGGCGTCGCCGCGACCCGGTCGTCGATCCTCGGATCGATCGGGACGAGGTCGGCATCGTCGAAGGGGTGCCCGGAGCCCGCTGGCGGGGGGTCGGCGCCCGGCTTGGCCGACAGCTCGTCCCAGGTGACCGGGCCGATGAACGGCTCGTCCCACGACGGGGGGCCGGGATCGAGATCGCTCGGGTCGCCACTCGGGATACCGGCGTCGGCGAAGCCGCCGTCGTCGGCCGCTGTGTCGACCTCGGTCGCCTCGTCAACGTCGGGGACGGCGACGTCCGTCGCTGCGTCGACCTCGCCGACCGTGGGCTCGCCGACGGCGTGCTCGTCGAACCCGTCGGCGGCGAGCGGGTCGTTGTCGACGGCGTGCTCGTCGATGTTGTGCTCATCGAAGCCGTGGCCGTCGATGTTGTGCTCGTCGAAGCCGTGGCCGTCGATGGCGTGCTCGTCGATGTTGTGCTCATCGAAGCCGTGGCCGTTGATGTTGTGCTCGTCGAAAGCCTGGCCGTCGATGGCGTGCTCCTCGAAGGCATCTCCGTCGAGTGGGTCGCCGTCGAACGGGTCGCCGTCGTGGAACGCATCGGTCTCCGGGACCGTGTCGACATCGTCGACGGTCAGCTCGGTCGGCGCGGGGAACTCGCTGAGGTCGTCGAGCTCCGGGGCCTCACCGAGGTCGGGGTCGTCCATCGCCTCGGTGAGCGAGTCGCCGCCGAGACCGATGTCCTCGAACGTGGCGTGGAAGGAGTCGGCGGGGCTCGACGCCCAGTCGTCGCCGTCGTCGGTTGGCACGGCACGGTCGGCCGCCCCGAGTGGGACGTCGGCGGTCTCGACGCCGAGCTCGGTCCCGGCCGGGGCCACCGCGTCGACGTCGTGGCCGATGTCGTGGTGCTCGGCCGGCGGGTCGAACCCGGCCGGCCCGTCGACCACGGGCACCGCTGCGGCCCCCGGTTCGACCGGGTCGGGGAGGCGGCCGCTCGGGCTGCGGAGGAGGCGGTCGACCGACGACAGCAGTTCCTCGTCGGTCCTCACCTGGCCGATCTCCTGATCGTCGTCGTCGCTCCTCGCCTCCAACTTGTCGATGAGGTTGCCGGCGTCACCGTCGGCGTCGAAGTACTCGACGGGATACATCTCGGCGAACGACCGCTGGTCATCGGCCGGGTCGGCGTCGGCCTGCCCGGCCTCGGCCTTGGCCCGCTCCTTCTTCTCCCGACTCGCCTTGAACGCGATCGACGGGTCGGCTTCGATCACGTCGAGCGCCTTGAGCAGCTCGAGCGGATCGCGGTCGTCGGTGTCGTCGAACGGGTCGTCGACGTCGTCCGGCTCCTTCTCGGCCTTGCGCCGACGTCGCCGGGACCGGGTCCGGGACTTGCGGCCCGGCTCGGAGCCGTTCGTCTCCGCAGCGCCGGAACGATCGGCGGTCGGGGCGGTCGTCGTCTGGGCCGGCGCCGGTGTGGCGCCGAGGGGCGGCAGCCCGATGGCGTCGAGGATCCAGGCCGCGATCACCCCGAGCACGAGGCCGCCGGCGAGGGCGCCGGCCACGATCTGGGCTGCGCCGAGCCCGTCGGGCGAGCTCGGTTGACGGGCCTCGTCGATCACCGTGGCGGTGTCGACCGCCAGGGTCGACAGGCCGGCCAGGGCCCGCTGCTGGGCCGCCAGCTCACCCTGGATCGAGGTCTGCTCGACCTCGACGGCGAGTCGGGCCGGGCTGCCGATCGCCGTGGCGTCGAGGCGTTCCTCGACGTCGACGAGCTGGTCCTGCAGCTCGGCGATCTGCTCGTCGACGGCGACCCGGGACGCCTCGAGCGTCGCGGTGTTGAGCGCCGAGCGGTACTCGAGGTAGGCGGCGGTGGCCAGTTCCGATCCGACCCGGGCGACCGACGGATCGGAGGCCCGGTAGGCGATGTCGAGCACTCGGGAGTCCTCGGGCCTGTTGGTGACCGTGATCCGCTCCGCCACCACGTCCGGTGCGATCTCGACGGCCAACTCGCGGAAGCCATCGGCGGTGGCGTTGGCGACCGCCCGGGACGACGCGATCCTGGCCTCAGTGGCCATGTCGGCGGTCCGCTCGGTCGCTTCGATGGCCTCGCTCGGATTGGCGGAGACCGGTTGGACGACGACCGATGTGGTCGCCGTGTAGCTGCGGGGCCCGGCCAATGCCACCGTGATGCCGAGCGCCACCACCACGACCGTGACCAGGGTGACGACCCGGCTCTGGTTCCGGATGGGCGCCAGGTAGTGGCTCAGGCTGGTCGTGGGTCCGTGCAGCTCGGATCGTTCGTCGATCCCTCGGTTGCGCTCACCCTCGTGCATCTCACCCTCTTTCCGCGGCTCGCCGGCCGACATCGGTGCTGGTACCCCGGTCGGACGCGCTGTTTCCGGATGTGAGGGTGGAGGAGGGTGATGGGCCGGATGGCCCCGGTCAGCTGGTGCCCGAGACCCGCTCCAGGGTGGCGAGGAAGCGGTCGTTCTCCGCCTTGGTGCCGACGGTGACCCGGATCCCCTGGCCGCTGAACGGGCGGGTGACGACGCCCTCCCGCTCCAGGCCGAGGTAGACCTCGTCGGTCCCGTCGCCGGTGGCGAGGTAGACGAAGTTGGCGTTGGCCGGCGGCAGCGACCACCCGGCGGCGGTCAACTCGTCGACCAGACGGGTCCGCTCGCCGAGCAACTCGTCGATCGTCGGCTGGA
The DNA here is from genome assembly GCA_039195375.1 of Actinomycetota bacterium. GTDB lineage: Bacteria > Actinomycetota > Acidimicrobiia > Acidimicrobiales > SZUA-35 > JAHELU01. The sequence continues at coordinate 13,837 of JBCCVL010000044.1, read as the reverse complement.
TCTGGTCGAGCGAATCGAGGGCGGCCATCGCCGCCGCCTGGGCCGCCCCGTTGACGGCGAACGGCAGCAGGATCTTGTCGATCTCCTGCACGATCCCCGGCTCGCACACGGCGTAGCCGACCCGCAGGCCGGCCAGACCGTAGGCCTTGGAGAAGGTGCGGGTCACGACCAGATTGGGGTGCTCCGCGCTCAGGTCGGCGACGGGGTCGCCCAACGCCGGGTCGTTGAACTCCCGGTAGGCCTCGTCGACCAGCACGATCACGTCGTCGCTGATGGCGGCAAGCAGGTCGGCCACCTCGGTGGTCGAGATGGCGGTCCCGGTCGGGTTGTTCGGCGTGGCCAGCAGGACCATCTTGGTCCGCTCCGTGACCGCCGCGGCCACCGCCTCCATGTCGAAGGCGTGGTCGACCAGCGGCGGGTTGACCGGCACGCCACCCATCATCTTCACGCACACCGGGTAGGCCTCGAACGACAACCACGGGTAGACGACCTCGTCGCCCGGGTCGACGAAGGTCAGGCAGAGCTGTTGGAGCAGGCCGACGGAGCCGCATCCGACGGCCACCTGCTCGGGGGTCACGCCGACCCAGTCGGCCAACCGCTCCCGCAGGGCCGTCGCCCGGTGGTCCGGGTACCGGTTGACGCCGGCCGCCGCCTCCTCGACCGCCCGGACCACCGCGGGGATCGGCGGGAACGGGTTCTCGTTCGAGGCGAGCTTGATCGCCTCGGTGATGCCGTGTTCGGCCTCGGCCTGGGCGGCCCCCTTGCCGGGTCGGTAGGCGGCCAGCCCGGCGATGGCCGGACGGACCCCGGCGACGGTCGTGTCGGTGTCGGGGGTGGGTGCGCTCATGCCCCAACGCTAGCGATGGCGATCCGGTGCCGGGCCGTGTTCGGCCGGTCCCCGGAACCGGCCGACGACCCCATCTACCAGGACGAACGGCCGAGCGCGGGCAAAGATGCTAGGTTTTTGGTGTGAAATTCCTCTGCGGCCGGCCGGGATGTGGCAAGGAGTCAACCGCCACCCTCCAGATCGACGCGCCGTCGGAGACCGTGTCGCTGGTCGATCCCCGCATCAGCCGCGATGGCGTGCCCCTGTGTGCCCGCCACGCCGACGCCACCACCCCGCCGATGGGGTGGACGATGAACGACCTGCGGAGCCGGAATCGGTCGCTGTCGGCGGTGCCGGACGAGGGCGCCGTGCCGACCTCGACCCCGCCACGGGTCCGCCCCGAGCCGGCATCGGCCAGGAAGATGTCGCGCCGCCAGTCGATCGAGGAGCGGGCGACCCGGACCGAGGGACCGGCGGCAGACGACGACCACCTCTTCCGCAGCTCCCGCACCGCCGAGAGCGAGTCGGCCGACGCCGAACCCGTCACCGGCGTGGCCGCGGCGGCCGCACCAGCCGCCGACCAGGCGCCCGTTTCGACCACACGACGTCGTGGCAAGGTCGGGGCCGGCGTCACCGACGACGAGTCGGCCGATGCCCCGGAATCCCGCCCGACCCGCCGGCGTGACGTTCCCGAGGAATCGGCCGAGCCCGAGGAACGCTTCCCCTGGCACCACCAGTACCAGGACGACGAGCCGGAGGAGATGCAGGCCTCCTCGCCGCTGCTGTCGCGGGCCTTCCGCTCCAGTACCGGCTGACCTGGTCCGAGGACCGAGGGTCGAGGCGACGGTCGTGCGCTCGCTCGACGAGGTCGGCGAGTTCGCAGTCGGGCTGCCCGGCGTCGTCGAGGGCACCGCATACGGCAACCGGGCGTGGCGGGCCGGCACGAAGCTGTTCGTGTGGGAACGACCGCTGCGCACGACCGATGTCGAGTCGTTCGGCGACGATCCCGTGCCCGCCGATCCCATCATCGGGGTCCGGGTCGACGGTCTCGACGAGAAGGACGCCATCCTCCAGGGCGGCCACGCCGGGGTGTTCACCACCCCGCACTTCGACGGCCACGCATCGCTGCTCGTCGAGCTGGCGGCGGCCGAACCCGGCATGGTCGAGGAACTGGTGACCGACGCCTGGTTGTGCAGCGCATCGAAGCGTGCCGTCACGGCCTACCTCGACGCACAGGGCGACGCCGACTGAGCGTCTCCCGGTGCGTCGCCGACGCCGGTCCGGTCGCTTCGAGCTACTCCGGCTGATAGGCGCTCAGCGGCGGGCAGGAGCACGAGAGGTGCCGGTCGCCGTGGGCGTTGTCGATTCGGCCGACCGGCGGGAAGTACTTGTCGGCCTCCTGATCGGGTAGCGGGAACGCCGCCCGCCGCCGGCTGTAGGCCCGGTCCCATTCGTCGGTCGTCAGCACCTCGGCCGTGTGGGGGGCGTGGCGCAGCACGCTGTCCTCGGCCGACACCTCGCCGTCGGCCACCTCGTCGATCTCACCCTTGATCGCAATCATCGCGTCGCAGAACCGGTCGAGCTCGCGCAGGCTCTCCGACTCGGTCGGCTCGATCATCAGCGTGCCGGGCACCGGGAACGACATCGTGGGGGCGTGGAAGCCGTAGTCGGCGAGGCGCTTGGCCACGTCGTCGTTGGAGATGCCGCTCGCCTTCTCGATCGGTCGCAGGTCGATGATGCACTCGTGGGCGACGAGGCCGTCGGCGCCGGTGTAGAGCACGGGGTAGTGGTCGCGCAGACGCCTGGCCACGTAGTTGGCGGCCAGCACCGCCGTCTCGGTGGCCCGCCGAAGCCCGTCCGGGCCCATCATCCGCACGTACATCCACGAGATCGGCAGGATGCCGGCCGAGCCGTGGGGGGCGGCCGAGACCGGTGCCCCGACCCGCTCCTCGCCACCGGCGCCGGCACCGAGCATCGGGTGGCCGGGCAGGTACGGGGCGAGGTGCTCGGCCACGGCGACCGGACCGACGCCGGGGCCGCCGCCACCGTGGGGGATGCAGAACGTCTTGTGGAGGTTGAGGTGGCTGACGTCGGAACCGAACCGGCCCGGCTTGGCCACCCCAACCAGGGCGTTGAGGTTGGCCCCGTCGGTGTAGACCTGGCCGCCGGCGTCGTGGATCAGAGCGCACACCTCGCCGACGGTCTCCTCGTAGACGCCGTGGGTCGACGGGTAGGTGATCATCAGCGCGGCCAGGTGATCCCGGTGCTCGGCGATCCTGGCCTTCAGGTCGTCGAGGTCGATGTTGCCGTGGTCGTCGCAGGCGACGACCACCACCGTCATCCCGGCCAGCACCGCTGAGGCCGCATTGGTGCCGTGGGCCGAGGCGGGGATGAGGCACACGTTGCGCTCCGGCTGGCCACGGTCGGCGTGCCAGGCCCGGATGGCCAGCAGCCCGGCATACTCGCCCTGGCTGCCGGCGTTCGGCTGGAGCGACACCCGGTGGTAGCCGGTGATCTCGGCCAGCGCCGACTCGAGCTGGTCGATCAGCTCCCGGTAGCCCTCGGTCTGGGCCGCCGGGGCGAACGGGTGGATGCCGGCGAACTCGGGCCACGAGATCGGCTCCATCTCGGCTGCGGCGTTGAGCTTCATCGTGCACGACCCGAGGGGGATCATCGTGCGGTCGAGGGCGAGGTCGCGATCGGACAGCCGACGAAGCCACCGCATCATCTCGGTCTCGGACCGGTAGCGATGGAAGTTCGGGTGGCCGAGGAAGTGGGAGGTCCGCCGCATCGCCTCGGGGATCGAGACCCTGGCCGCACCGGTGAGCGATGAGCCGGCCCGACCGCCGCTGCTGTCGCCAGCGGCCGCGGCGCCGGTGACGATCGACAACACCCGTGTCACCAGCTCGGGGGTGCTGGTCTCGTCGAAGCTGATGCCGACGCGATCGTCGTCGACCAGCCGGAGGTTGATCGCCTCGGCCCTGGCCGCATCGACGACCGCTGCGGCGCGACCGGGAACGGTGACCGTGACCGTGTCGAAGAACGCCGGTGGCACCGGGTGGCCGGCGGCCTCGAGCCCGGCGGCGAGCAGTCCGGCCAGGCTGTTGACCCGGGTGGCGATGGCGGTGAGGCCATCGGGTCCGTGCCAGGCCCCGTAGGCGGCCGACACGTTGGCCAGCAACGCCTGGGCCGTGCAGATGTTCGACGTGGCCTTCTCCCGGCGGATGTGCTGCTCGCGGGTCTGGAGGGCGAGTCGGTAGGCGGGACGGCCGGCGGAATCGACCGACACGCCGACCAGGCGACCGGGGAGCTGGCGGGCGTTGGCCGATGCGCAGGCGATGAACGCGGCATGGGGACCGCCGTAGCCCAGGGGCACGCCGAACCGCTGGGCCGAGCCGACGACGATGTCGGCCCCGAGCTCGCCTGGCGGGGTGATCAGGCAACAGGCCAGCAGATCGGTGGTGACGGCGGCCAGACCGCCGGCCTCGTGCACCGCCTCGATGGCGGGGCCGACATCTCGCAGCACGCCGGTGGTCCCCGGCTGGGCCAGGAGCGCACCGAAGAACCCGCTGAGGTCGAGGGAGCCGTCGGTCAGCGCGGTCGGGTCACCGACGGTCACGGCGATACCGAGCGGCTCGGCCCGGGTGGCGACGACGGCGATGGTCTGGGGGTGGCACTCGGCGTCGACGAAGAACCCGGTCTGCGTTGACCGCCCGACCCGGCGCAGCATCGTCATCGCCTCAGCCGCCGCCGTGGCCTCGTCGAGCAGCGAGGCGTTGGCGATCTCACAGCCGGTCAGATCGGCAACCATCGTCTGGAAGGTCAGCAGCATCTCCAGGCGGCCCTGGCTGATCTCCGGCTGGTAGGGGGTGTAGGAGGTGTACCACGCCGGGTTCTCCAGCAGGTTGCGGCGGATGACCGGCGGGGTGATGCAGTCGTTCCAGCCCATGCCGAGCAGCGAGGTCGCCACCTCGTTGGCCTCGGCCAGGCGGCGCAACTCGTCGAGCGCCTCCTGCTCGGTGAGCGCCGGGGCCAGGTCGAGGCTGCGGTCGTTGATCGAGCCGGGCACGGCCCGTTCGAGGAGGTCGCTGGCGGAGGCGTGGCCGAGGTCGGCCAGCATCTTGCCCATGTCGTCGTCGGTGAGGCCGATGTGGCGCTCGGCGAAGGTGGCGTCGCTGCTGCTCATGGGGGTCAGGCTCCTCGCTGGTAGCGGTGGGGGACGAAGGGGAGGGGGGCGACGGTGACCGGGGCGTCCTTGCCCCGGACATCGGCGATGAGGGCGGTGCCGTCGGCGGCGAGCGACGGGGGCACGTAGCCCATGGCCACCGGTCGGTCGACCGTTGGTCCGAAGCCGCCGCTCGACACGATCCCGTCGGCCGTGCCGTCGACGCTGGTGTTGCCGTCGGTTGCGGTGCTGCCGCCGGTGTTGGTGTTGCCGTCGGTTGCGGTGCTGTCGTTCGCCCTGCTGTCGCCGTCAGCCAGGCGGAGGGCGGCGCCCTCCCGCACGGGCCGGCGACCGTCTGGCTGCAGTCCGACCCGGACGCGGCTCGGACCGTCGGCCAGCTCTCGCAGAACCCGCTGGCCACCGGGGAAGTCGCCGACCTCACGCCGTCGCTTCGGCATCGACCACACCAGGTCGGCCTCGACCGGGCTGATGGTCTCGTCGAGATCGTTCCCGTAGAGGCACAGCCCAGCCTCCAGCCGGAGCGTGTCGCGGGCCCCGAGCCCGACCGGTCGGACCCGGTCGTCCTCGAGCAGCAGGCGGGCCAGCTCGTCGGCCCGGTCGGCCGGCACCGCCAGCTCGAACCCGTCCTCGCCGGTGTAGCCGGCTCTGGCCGCCTTGACCGCGATGCCGCCGACGGTGGCGTTGCGGTTGTCGAGGAACACGGTGCCATCGAGCGAAGGATCGAGACCGATCACCACCGCCGCGGCCTCGGGTCCCTGGATGGCCACGAGGGCGACATCGGTCCGCTCGATGACCTCGACGCCGTCGAGCCCCTCCCGGAGGAGGGCGAGGTCGACGTCGCGGCGCGAGGCGTTGACCACCATCGTGAGGCGGTCACCCCAATTGGTGACCATGAAGTCGTCGACGATGCCGCCGTCATCGTTGAGCAGCAGGCCGTAGCGCTGCCGGCCCTCGGCGAGCGTCGTGATGCCGGCCGGCGTCAGCCGTTCGAGCGCGGCCGCCGGGTCGTCGCCGACGAGGTCGACGACGGCCATGTGTGACACGTCGAACAGCCCGGCCGAGGATCGGCACCAGCCGTGCTCGGCCAGTACCCCTGGCGCGTACTGGATCGGCATCTCCCAGCCGGCGAAGGGGACGAGCTTGGCCCCCAGCTCGACGTGGAGCGCGTTGAGCGGGGTGGTTCGCAGGCCCGCACCCGCCTCGACCTGGTTCGACATCGGCACCTCCGGCAGCGTTCCGCTTCGGTGCCCCCTCTGTCCCGATACCTGAGAGATTTCGGACCGCCTGGCGGGCCTTTCCCCTTCGGTGGCCGGGCGCAAACAGGGTGCCCGACGCTCTCCAGAGTTGTCACCGGGATGCGGTCACGGTGCCTGAGAGTTTCCGGGGCGGTTGCTCCTTCGGCGGGCCGACGATCGGATCGAACTGGTCGTCGATCGGTGGCCACTCTCCCGCAGCTCGGTTGCGACGAATCGAAGCGTAGCAGGCGGTTCGCCACGTGTGTCCGGTGGAGTTGCCCACGCAGCGTCGGCCCGGACGGGCCCCGCTCGGAGGGTGTCTTCTAAGCTCGTTGCGTGGCCGGAGGTCGAAGGCCGAGCGAGGTCCCTGCGCCGGTCGAGCTGATCGACTCCGGGTCCGCCGCGGGCCCGACCTGGGATCCGCTCGGCGGCGAGGCCGACGACTCGGCCGGTCCGATCGAGACGACGGGTCGGGTCGACGGGCGCCCGGGGCGGGGTCGGACGACCCTGGCCACCGTGGCCGGCGCAGCCGTCGTCGTCGGCCTGCTGTGGTTGCTCGGCCGGGCCGCGCCGCCTGACGCCGGCGACGGTGAGGCCGCCGCACCGACGACCACGACGGTCCCGCCCCCGTCGGTCACCCGGTTGCCGGCGCCGACGACGTCCGAGCCCGTCGTCGTCGCCGATGCCCCCGTGCTCGGTGAGCCGAGCGACCTCCTGCTCTTCTATGGGGGTGACGGGCCGCTGCAGTCGGTCGACCTCGACTCGGGGGTCCTCACGAGGTACGGGCTGGTGGCCCACCCCGTCCTGGCCACCGGGCGGGTGCTCGTGCTCCACCAGGAGGAGGCCGGCATCGTCGGCTGGGTCCCGCTCGACGATCCCGGTCAGCAGGCATTGACCTGGAAGCGTGGCCAGGTCGCACCGGGGTCGGGGCCCGGTCTGCTGTGGGTCCTCGACCCGACGACCGACGAACCCCACGAGGAGGGCGCCGACGTCGGCTCCGGGCGCTGGGAACTGTTCGACGTGGTCCGCAACCGGATCAGCGTCCGCATCCCCGCCGACCTCCACCCCGAGATCGAGGAGCCGGCGTCGTCCGAGGAGCCGCTCGGCGGCATCGCCGACGTCATCCGGCCGGGGCCGTTCTTCTCGACTCGACCGGACGGCGTCTACCTGTCGATCGAGGGCGGCTTCCGCAAAGTGGCCGACGGTCGACTCCTGGCCCACGACCTGGAGACCGCCCTCGTCGGGACCTGCCCGGCCGACGCGACCTGCGACCTGCGGTGGATCGAGACCGTCGGTGGGACGACGATCGACCGGCCGCTCCCGGGGATCCGGCCCCGGGTGGCCAACCTCGTGGCCGGCGGGGCCTGGCTCCACTCGATCGCCGACGACGGCACGTCCGAGCTGCTCGAGCTGGCCACCGGCCGCCGGATCAAGCACAACTGGCCGACCGATCGTCCGACCCTGTCGCCGGACGGACGCTGGCTGGCCGAGTGGTTCGGCACCACCGTGGTCCTGTCCGACCTGGGCGGCAACGGGCCGCCCCGGACCGTCGGCTGGGTCGCCGACTTCGAGGCGGACGGTCCCGGGAGTCTCCTCTTCGTCCGCTCCTGGTGACCGTCACCCCGAACGCAGCCCGGGGACCGAGCGGCCCGGCCCGGCCAATATCCTGATGGCATGGACCTCTCGCTCCGCCGGCTACCGTCGTTCGCCCCCCGACCGGGTCCGGTGCTGGTCATCGTGGCCGACGGCGTCGGCGTCGCTCCGGCCGGCCCGTCCAACGCCGTGACCGAGGCCGCCACGCCGACCCTCGACGAGCTGGCCGCCATCCCCCGCTCCACCGAACTGGCGGCCCACGGGACCGCCGTCGGCCTGCCGAGCGACGACGACATGGGCAACAGCGAGGTCGGCCACAACGCCCTCGGCGCCGGCCGCATCTTCGCCCAGGGGGCCAAACTGGTGAACGGGGCGATCGACGACGGGGTGCTCTTCGACGCCGACCTGTGGGGCGAGCTCATGGCTGCCGGCCGCACCGGCACCCTGCACCTGCTCGGGCTGCACTCCGACGGCAACGTGCACGCCAACACCGAACACCTGTATGCCCTGCTCCGGGCCGCGGCCACCGCCGGCGTGAGCCGGGCCCGGGTCCACATCCTGCTCGACGGGCGCGACGTCCCCGCCCGCTCGGCCCTGACCTACATCGAGGCGACCGAGGCGGTCCTCGCCGAGCTCAACGCCGGCGGCGACCGGGACTTCCGGATCGCCTCGGGCGGCGGTCGGATGACGATCACGATGGATCGCTACGGGGCCGACTGGCCGATGGTCGAGCGCGGCTACCGCTGCCACACCCATGGCGAGGCGAGGGGATTCGCCTCGGCCACCGAGGCGGTCGAGACCATGTACGCCGACGAACCCGACGTTGGCGACCAGTACCTGCCGGCGTTTGTCGTCGTCGACGACGGGGCAGACGGCGACGGCTCGCCGATCGGGCGGATGGCCGACGGCGATGCGGTCGTGCTGTTCAACTTCCGCGGCGACCGGGCCATCGAGATCTCCCGGGCCTACGAGGAGCCCGACTTCGACGTGTTCGATCGGACCTCGGCCGACGGTCGCCCCCACCCGGATGTGTTGTTCGCCGGGATGCTCCAGTACGACGGCGACCTGCTGGTGCCGAAGCGGTACCTCGTCGCCCCGCCGGCGATCGATCGGACGATGGGGGAGTACCTGTGCGCCGAGGGCGTGCCGAGCTTCGCCATCAGCGAGACCCAGAAGTTCGGTCACGTCACCTTCTTCTGGAACGGCAACCGATCCGGCTACATCGACCCCGAGCTCGAGACCTACCTCGAGATCCCGTCTGACAACATCGAGTTCAACAAGGCGCCGGCCATGAAGGCCCGCGAGATCACCGACGCAACGATCGAGTACCTCCGCAGCGGCCGTTACCGGTTCGGGCGGATCAACTTCCCCAACGGCGACATGGTCGGCCACACCGGCGACCTGGCGGCCACGATCGAGGCCCTCGAGGTGCTCGACGAGAGCATCGCCCGGCTGCTCGCGGTCATCGAGGAACTCGGCGGCATCCTGATCTACACCGCTGACCACGGCAACGCCGACATCATGTTCACCGAAGCGGCCGACGGCAGCCGCACCCCGAAGACGTCGCACACGCTCAGCCCGGTGCCGTTCACGATCGTCGATCCGCTCTTCGACGGCCAGTACGACCTGACGCCGCCGGCGGGGGCGGGGCTGGCCAACATCGCGGCGACGGTCTTCAACCTCCTCGGCTACGAGGCCCCGGACGACTACGAGCCGAGCCTGATCTCCGTCCGCCGGTAGGGGCCGTCCTGGCCGGATCGGCCTGCGTGTATTTCGGCCGATCGGGGCACGTCTGTTGGCTAGTGGCGCCTGAAAGGGTCAGGACGCCGGAACCGTGCCAGAAAAAGACAGTGCCGAACCGATCCGGCCCTCGGATCGGGTTCCGGCAGGAGAGAAGAGGTGGGCGACCGTGATTATCGAGTGGAAGACTCCTCGCGGGCTCGATGCGGTACCTATGATGACCCGCGGTGGTTGCATGGCCCGGCTGAGTGGAGACGAGAGCGACGGCGAGCTGTACAAGCGCTCGATCGGCGGGGACCGGGTCGCCGTCGAGGCCCTGGTGGAGCGCCACCACGCCGACCTCACCCTCTACCTCCGGTCGAAGACGAACGTGATGGCTGCGGTCGACGATGCCGTGGCCGAGGCGTGGCTCCGGTTCTTCCGGCACCTCAAGGAGGCCGCCGCCGATCACGAGCGGGCGCTGCACAAGCCCGAGAGCATCCGCTTCTGGCTCTACCGAACGGCCCTCAACGCCCTCAACGACCAGTTCCGGTCGTCCGGTCGCCAGACCGATCTGGCCAAGCGGGCCACCGTGGAGGCCGAGGCCCAAGGCCACACCGCCTACCAGCCGGACGAGCTGGCCGGCCTCGAGGGCGACGAGCGGCGCTCCGCCCTCCGGGAGGCGTTCCGCTCGCTCGGCGATCGCTGCCGGGAGCTGCTCGGCCTGCTGGCCACCGACCCGCCGCTGAGCTACGCCGAGGTGGCGGAGCTCACCGGCCGCCCGATCGGCTCGATCGGGCCGACCCGCCAGCGCTGCCTCGCCGATCTGCGGAAGCTGATGGGGGTGACGTCATGACCGCCGACCGACCCGACGCCTGGTACGACGACGACGAGGTGCTGGCCGCTGAGCTGGCCATGGCGTTGCGGACCGAGATCGAGCCGGACGGACCCGATCCCGAGCGCACCGCCATGCTGATGCTCGGCTACGACCTGGTGATGACCGACACGATCGAGGCCGATCTGACCCACGACTCGGCCACCGCCGAACTGGCCGCCGTACGCAGCGGCGAGACCTCCGAGCGGATGCTCACCTACATGGCCAACGGCGGCCTGGAGATCGAGTTCGAGGTCTACAACGGCCGGGTCACCGGCCACGTCGAACCGGCGAACGGTGGCCAGGTCCTGCTGGAGCAGCCGGTCAACGCCGAGCGGACCGTCCAGTCGGCCGAGCCGGACACGACCGGCTCGTTCGAGTTCGTGCTCCGCTCGCCGACGACGTTCCGGCTCCGCTACGTCGACGAGGACGGCCGCTCCGTGGCCACCGGCTGGCTCGACGGGCCCCACCCGCTGGGTCGCTGACGCCCGGCCGACCTCGGATCGACGTCGAGCCGAGATCGGGCCCGGCCACCGCCCCCTTGACCTCAGGTCGACCTGAGGTGGCACGATCGTCCGATGGCAGACATGTTCGAAGCACCGTTGTGGGATCAGCGGTACGACTCGGCCGACGGCTACCTCTTCGGCACCCGCCCGGCCGCCTTCCTCACCGCCAACGCCGAACGGCTCACCGCCGGGGCGTCTGCGCTGGTCGTTGCCGACGGCGAGGGTCGCAACTCGGTGTACCTGGCCGAGCAGGGGGTCGAGGTGACGGCGATGGACATCTCGTCGGTCGGGGCGACGAAGGCGAGGGCCCTGGCCACCGAACGAGGGGTGACCGTCGACGTGCGGGTGGCCGACGTGCTCGACTGGCGGTGGGAACCCGAGGCCTACGACCTGGTCGTCGCCGTGTTCATCCAGTTCCTCCACCCCGAGCAGCGGTCCGAGGTGTTCGCCGGCATGACTCGGACCCTTCGACCGGGCGGGCGTCTGCTGTTGCACGGCTACCGCCCCGAGCAGCTGTCGTACGGCACCGGTGGGCCGCCGCTCGTCGAGTGCCTCTACACCGAGGAGCTGCTGACCGCGGCGTTCGCCGACCTCGAGATCGAGCGCCTGGCCGGCTACGACGCCGACATCGAGGAGGGGACCGGCCACGTCGGCCGGTCGGCCCTCATCGACCTGATCGCCCGCAAACCCGACGCCGGCGCCGATGGCACGGCCGCAACCGCGACCTCGCGTTGACGCCATGGCCCTGGACATCGCCGAGGTGATCGAGCGCTCGGGCCTGACGGCGGCGACGCTGCGCCACTACGAGTCGAAGGGGCTCATCGAGCCGTCCGGCCGACGTGGTCTCCGCCGGCAGTACGACGAGGACGTCCTCGACCGGTTGGCCCTGATCGGGCTCGGCCGCGACGCCGGTTTCGCCCTGGACGAGATCGGTGCGATGCTGCCGCTCGACGCCCGGCCAGAACTCGACCGTTCCAAACTCGAGGCGAGGGCGGACGAGCTCGACGCCACGATCGAGTGGTTGATCGTCGTCCGCGACAACCTCCGCCATGCCGCCCGTTGTCCGGCGCCGAACCACCTGGACTGCGAGACGTTCCGCGGGTTGATGGACGACGCCAGGGCCCGCCGCACCGGCTGATCGGCTGCCGACTCGACGGCGGGCACGCCGGCCACTCAGCGCAGGGGCGGCAGCGAGCCCTTGGTGTAGTCGAACGAGATCATCCTGGTCGGCGTGATGTGGGCAACGACCGGGTCCCACTTGGCGGCGAGACCATCGGCTGCAGCGACCGCCCGGTCCCGCCCGCCGACGTAGCGCTCGAGGATCGAGACCCGCTTGGCAGCTGCGTCGTCGTAGTCCAGCTCGGCCTCGCCGTAGATCATGACCCCCCGGTAGGGGAAGTCGCTGGTGTCGACGAGCACGGTGACCCGGGGGTCGCGAGCCATGTTGGCCACCTTGCGCTGGTTGGCCTGGGTGCTGACGTGGATCTGCCCGTCGCGCCACTCGTACCAGATCGGCATCGTGTGCGGCGTGCCGTCCGGGTTGATCGTGCTCAGCCTGGCCAGGTGGGGCCCGGCCAGCAGCTCGTCGACCTCCGCCTCGTCGAGGGGTGGCATCTGCGGATAGCCGGTGATCTCTTCCACGCCCCGATCCTTCCCGGGCGACCGGTCGTCGTCAATCGCTTCCGCCGAGCTGGCGGAACCAGCATCCCTCGAGCTCGTTGCGGACACAGTCGAGCACGTCGGCCATCGACGCCGTGGCCCATCCGGCCACCGCGCTCCCGGTCACGGCGGTGAGTCGGCCGACCCGGTCGGGGTCGGTGCCGAGGCGCCACTCGGACGACCAGGGCACGTCGTAGGTGACGAGGTAGCTCAGCTGGGGGATGCGGTACGGGTGCGACGCTGGGCAGTCGTTCGGGGCCGCACCGCTCGCCCCCGGGTAGGCCAGATGGGTGGTGTCGTCGAGACTGCCAAGGACCGGATCGCCGGTGCCGTCGACGGCAACGCAGCTCGGGAAGGAGACCTGCAGCCGGACCCGGTCGTCGGGCCAACGGTCGGGGTCGGCCGCCGCCCCGCCGACCCGCTCGGGGCTGTTGGTCACCGACGGATCGGCCACGAGGCGGAGCCCGGCCGGGATCGCCTCGACCGTCGACCGGTCGAAGGCCGGACCCCCGAACGCCTTGTACTCGACGAGGATCAGGTCGGGCAGGACCACCCGACCGTCGGCGTCGACCACCGTCGGCATCCGATAGGCGGAGCGGTCGCTGATGCCCCCCTCGCAGGTCACGTCACCGGCGTCGACGATGCCCGGACCGGCTTCGGCCGCCTCGACGCCCGAGTTACCCCAGTGGATCCGGGTTGGCGATCGCTGGCCGTCGGCGGTCGACAGGTAGGCGGCCTCGCAACGGATCCTGACCCCGTGCGTCGCCGCCGCCGTCGGCGTCCCGGAGGTGTCCAGCTGGGCCGCCCTCGACGTCCCGTCCGCCAGCCGGATCGGCTCCGTGGACGTGGACGTGGCGTCGGCGTCGTCGCTCGCGGGGTCGGGATCGGTCGATCCGGAGCCGGCCGGGCCGCTCCCGGACGGGTTGTCGTCTCCCGTCGTCACCTCGCCGGTTCGATCGGGTCCATCGCCAGCCGTCTCGATGGAGGTCCCGCCGTCGTCGACCGTGAGGGTGTCGGGCCCCGGCGTCGCCCGACCCGACTCGTCGCCGTCGGTCGTCGTCCCGTCGTCGAACGGACCGGGGGTCTCGGCCGGCCCGACGTCGGTCTCGGTGCCGAGCGACCGGTCGGTGAGATCACGGAGTGCGAGGACGACCAGGACAACGGCGACGGTGGCGAGGATGGCGTTGATCGCCCGTCGTTGCAGGCCCTTCACCGCCCCTCTCGTCCGGCCCGTCCGGT
>JBCCVL010000043.1:0-36368 GCA_039195375.1 Actinomycetota bacterium | reverse complement strand
CTTCCCGAGGAGCCGCCAGTCGCAGGAGGTGTGACCGGACTCGACCGGCGCCGGCGCTCAGGCGAGCCACTCGTCTGGCAGGGTCAGCGGGTGGCGGGGGAGCGCAGCGACGTCGAAGCCGTCGACGAGCTCCGCCGCGGTGACCCCCGCGTCGGCCCGGTCGTCGTCGCACAACCCGAGGCTGACGGCGAGGAAGCCGAGCACCTGGTCCGGGCGCTGGCCCCGCTCGGCCCGATCGTCGAGGTCGACCGCCCCGTGACGCTTGGCCAGCCGGTTCCCGTCCGGCCCGAGCACGAGGGGAACGTGGGCGTGCTGCGGCCCGGCGAGGCCGAGACGCTCGTAGAGCACGAGCTGGCGGGCCGCCGACTCGAGCAGGTCGTCGGCCCGGACCACCAGCTCGATGCCCTGGGCTGCGTCGTCGACGACGACGACCAGGTGGTAGGCGGGCACGCCGTCGTTCCGTTGGATCACGAAGTCGTCGAGCTCGAACGTGAAGGGCCCGGCGACGTGGTCATCGACCGTGCGGACCAGGCCGTCGGCCCGGAACCGCAGGGCCGGCGGCCTGGTGGTGGCCCGTTCGGCCCGCTCCGCCGACGACAGGTCCCGGCAGGTCCCCGGGTAGCGGTGCCCGCCATGCCCGGCGGCCTGCCGTCGACCCTCCGTCCGGCCCCCGGCATTCGGTGCCGCCGCCGCCTCACGGATCTCCCGGCGGCTGCAGAAGCACGGGTAGGCGGCGTCGTCGGCCACCAGTCGGTCGAGCGCCTCCCGGTACCGGTCCATGCGGTCGGATTGGCGGACCACCTCACCGTCCCAGTCGAGGCCGATGGCGGCCAGGTCGGCCAGCTGCGACTCGTAGTGCTCGTCCCGGACCGAGGCCGTGTCGAGGTCCTCGAACCTGACGAGGAAGTCGCTTCCGTCGACCCGCGCCGCCAGCCAGGCGACGAGTGCGGTGCGGAGGTTACCGACGTGGAGCCGTCCGGTCGGGCTCGGGGCGAACCGGCCTTGCGGCATCACTGGCACCTTTCTGACGCGTCGACACCCGATTGAGTTAATGCTGACGAAACACTTTGGAAATACACGGGTCCCACTCCTCGCACAAGATGACTGGAGCCTGGCCCCGGAGGCCCGGCGGGACGACCACGTGGGAGGTTAGGGAGTGAACACGGTCGACGCAGCCTGGCTGCTGATCTCGGCGGCCCTGGTGCTGTTCATGGTGCCCGGTCTTGCCCTGTTCTACGGTGGCATGAGCCGCTCGAAGAACATGCTCAACATGTTGATGATGAACATGGTCTGCCTCGGCATCGTGCCGGTGGTGTGGATCGTGGTCGGCTACAGCCTGTCGTCGACCGGCACCGGCACCTGGCTCGGTGGCTTCGACGCCGCCTTCCTCGACGGGGTCGAACACGTGGCCGAGGACGGGTCCAGCCCGCTGCTCCTCGCCTTCTTCGGGCTCACCTTCGCCTGCATCACCCCGGCGCTGATCTCGGGGGCGGTGGCCGACCGGCTCAAGTTCTCCGCCTGGATGGTCTTCGTGCCGGTCTGGCTGCTCCTGGTCTTCATCCCGACCTGGGCCTGGGTGTGGCGCTCCGACGGGTTCCTGGCCAGCCGCGGCAGCCTCGACTTCGCCGGCGGCACCGTTGTCCACATCGCCGCCGGTGCGGCCTCGCTCGCCCTGGTGATGGTGCTCGGCAAACGCAAGGGCTGGCCGGACGAGCCGATGCTGCCCCACAACCTGCCCCTCACGATGCTCGGCGCCGGGATCCTGTGGTTCGGCTGGTTCGGCTTCAACGCCGGCTCCGCCTTCGGGGTCTCCAACGTCACCGTGCAGGCCTTCGCCAACACCTTCATCGCCGGTGCAACCGCCATGCTCGGCTGGCTCCTCGTCGAGAAGCTCGTCGACGGCCACGCCACCTCGCTCGGTGGCGCCTCCGGCATCGTCGCCGGCCTCGTCGGCATCACGCCGGGCGCCGGGTTCATGGGCACCTGGGCCGCCGCCCTCGTCGGCTTCCTGGCCGGCATGGCCTGCGCCGCCGCCGTCCGGGCCAAGTTCCGGGGCGGCTACGACGACGCCCTCGACGTCGTCGGTGTCCACATGGTCGGCGGCCTCGTCGGCGGCATCATGATCGGTTTCCTGGCCAACCCGTCGATCTTCGTCGCCGAGGGCGAGGAACTCCCGTTCGACGAGGGCCTCTTCACCGGCGGCGGCGTCGGCCTGCTCGGCGAGCAGATCTTCGCCAACGTGTTCGCCCTGCTCTACGCCTTCATCGTCACCTACGTCATCGCCCGGGTCCTCGACGCGGCGATCGGCCTCCGGGTCGACGACGACGCCGAGCAGATCGGGCTCGACCAGAGCGAGCACGCCGAGTCGGCCTACAACTGACCGACGCCCGCCCGCCGGTCGGCCGAATCCACGGTCCGACCGGCCGGCCGAGCTGGCATGATGAGCCGATGAGCGAGCGGTCGACCGGCGAGAGGCTCCAGGGGCTGGAGGCCGGCCAGCCCATCGTCTACGGCGGGAACCAGATCGCCCGTGTGCCGGCCGACCTGGCCGAGGCCTTCGCCGACGGCGACCGGTTGCTCGTCGTCGACCGGACCGGCGACCTGCTGCACATCCCGGCGGCCGAGCAGGCGGTCGCAGCCGGCGCCGTCGCCAGGGCCAGCGCCGCCTTCGGCCGCCTCGGGGCCGTGCCCGACACCGCCATCAGCGAGTTCTTCGAGGCCTTCGCCGCCGCCCTGGCCGACGACGCCCGCTTCGAACCGATCGCCGCGGCCAACGCCGACGACCTGGTCAGGGCCAGGGAGCGGGGCCGCTCCACCACCCGACTCGAGCTGTCGCCGACGATGCGAGCCGGCATGGTCGACGGGCTCCGGATGTGGCGTGACGCCCCCTCGGGGCGTGACCTGCCGGTCGAGGTGATGGACCACGACGGATGGCGGCTCGAGCAACGCCGGGCCGGGCTCGGCGTGGTCGGCTTCGTGTTCGAGGGGCGGCCGAACGTCTTCGCCGACGCCTGCGGCGTCATCCGTAGCGGCAACGCCGTCGTGTTCCGCATCGGCTCGGATGCCCTCGGCACCGCACGGGCCATCGTCGAGCACGCCCTCGATCCCGCCATGGCCGCCGCCGGGCTACCCGATGGCACGGCCTCGCTGGTCGACTCCGCCGCCCACGCCGCCGGCTGGGCCCTCTTCGCCGACCCCCGTCTGGCCCTCGCCGTGGCCAGGGGCAGCGGCCCGGCCGTCGAACAGCTCGGCTCGGTCGCCCGCCAGCAGGGCACCCCGGTCAGCCTGCACGGCACCGGTGGGGCCTGGTTGGTGACCGGCACCAGTGCCCGTCCGGATCGCCTGGAGGCCGCCGTGGCCGCCTCCCTCGACCGCAAGGTGTGCAACACGGTCAACACCTGCTGCGTGCTGGCCGACCGGGCGTCCGAGCTGGTGCCCCGGGTGCTCGACGGCCTGGTCGCCGCCGCATCGACCCGCGGCGCCGAACCGAAGCTGCACGTCACCGACCGAGCCAGGCCCTTCGTCGACCCCGCCTGGTTCGACACCACCGTCTCGATCGCCCGGGCCACCGGCGCCGTCGACGAGGCGAAGGCCGAATCCATCGCCGCCGACCGTCTCGGCGAGGAGTGGGAGTGGGAGGACTCGCCGGAGCTCACCCTCCACGTGGTCGACTCGGTCGACGACGCCGTCGCCCTGTTCAACGCCCAGTCGCCCCGCTTCGTGGCCAGCCTGGTGGCCGACGACGCCGACGAGCAGGACGCCTTCTGGGCCGCCGTCGACGCCCCGTTCGTCGGTGACGGGTTCACGCGGTGGGTCGACGGTCAGTACGCCCTCGACCGGCCCGAGCTCGGACTCTCCAATTGGCAGTTCGGCCGGTTGTTCGGTCGTGGTGGGGTGCTGTCCGGCGACAGCGTCTTCACCCTCCGGGCCCGGGTCTTCCAGCACCGCGACGACCTGCGTCGCTGAGCCCGGCCTCGTCGTCATCAGCCGGACCAGCCGGAGCGGCGGTGGCCGGCGTGCGGAGCTGCAGGGCCACGGCGCCGAGCACGAGTGGCGCCCCGGCGAAGGCGGCAACGGGTGGCACCTCGCCGAACAGGAGCCACACCAGCAGGCCGGCCCCGACCGGCTCGGCCAGCAGCAGCGTCGACACGGTCACCGAGCCGAGGCGGGCCAGCAGCAGGTTGAGCACCGTGTGGCCCGCCAGCTGCGGTCCGATGATCATGCCGACGATGGCCAACCAGGTGGTGCGGTCGTAGCCGCCGAGCTCGATGCCGGCGACGGCGGCGTACACGGCCAGAGCGACCGCAGCAACGGCATAGGCCCTGGCTGCGTATGCGGAGGTCGTCAACCCTGACCGGACCCGGTCGCCGGCAACCAGGTAGACGGCCATGGCCCCGGCGCCGACCAGCGCCAGGGCGTTGCCGAGGCCCGGGTCCGGCGGTGCCGCTCCGGCGCTCGGTGACGGGTCGCCGAGGGTGATGATGGCCACCCCGACCAGGGCGACGGCGATCGCCAGCCAGGTCCTGGCCGGCGGCCGGCGACCGGCGGCCGCCCAGCCGATGGCGATGAGCAACGGCGCCGTGGTCACCAGGGTCACCGAGGCCGCCACCGAGGTGAGCTCGAGCGACGCCAACCAGGTCGAGAAGTGCACGGCGAGGGCCACGCCGGCCACGGCGATCCCGACCCACTGGCGCCGATCGGGTCCCCCGCCGCCGGTACGACGAGCCGCCCGGGCCGCCGCCGGGGCCAACAGCACGGCTCCGCCGGCGGTCCGCCAGAAGGCCAGGGCTTCGGCCGGGGCGTCGGCCCACCGGACCAGGACGGCGGACGACGACACGGCCAGGACGGCCACCACCACGAGCGGCAGGGTTCGTCTCACCGTCGACACCGCTCCGACCGTAGTGCCGCCACCACGGGAATTTGGGTGGGAACGTTGGCTCGCGTCACCACATCGGCAACGATGTGTGCCGTGACCGAGGTGACTTCCAACGAGACGACGTCCGATCGGCCGCGGCTGGTGATCATGGCCGCCGGCCTGGGCAGCCGGTTCGGCGGGGTCAAGCAGCTGGCCCGGGTCGGGCCGGGGGGCGAGGCGTTCCTCGACCTCTCGATCGCCGACGCCCGCACGGCCGGTTTCGGCGAGATCGTGCTGATCGTCCGGTCCGACATCGAGGCCGACGTGCGGGAACACATCGCCGACCAGCACGGCGATGACCTCCCGGTCCGCTACGTCCGCCAGGACGATCTCGGACCCGAGCGGGCCAAGCCGTGGGGCACTCTGCACGCGGTGCTCAGTGCGGCCGCGGCGCTCGACACCCCCTTTGCGGTGATCAACGCAGACGACTACTACGGTCCGGAGACGTTCCGGCTCGGCCATGAGCAGGTCGTCGCCCTGACCCCTGGCGTTGCGGCCAACGTCGCCTTCCAGCTCGGCCACACCGTGCCGTCGTCCGGCTCCGTCACCCGGGCCGTGACCAAGGTCGCCGACGGTCGACTGACGGCGATCGTCGAGACCGAGGACTGTCAGCGCCTGCCGGACGGCACGTTCTCCGCCGGCGGCGTGGCGGTGCCGGGCGACACCCCGGTGTCGATGAACTTCTGGTGCTTCCATCCCTCGGCCAACCACGACTTCCGGGAGCGCTGGGAGTCGTTCCTGGCCGTCAACCGCAACGAGGCCAAGGCCGAGGCGATGCTGCCGACCGTCGTCGGTGAGCTGATGGATGCCGGGCGGATGGTCGTCCAGGTCGTCTCGTCACCCGAGCGCTGGATCGGGGTCACCAACCCCGAGGACCTGGAGCCGGCCAAGCAGGCGCTGGCCCAGCGGGCCTGAGGTCGGGCCGCCCGGTCAGAGCTCGGAGCGTCTGATCTTCCCGAGCGACGTGCGGGGGATGTCGGCGATCTCCTCGACTGCCTTCGGCGCAGCCCACACCGGCAGCTCGGCGACGACGGTGTCCCGGAGCTGCTCGACCGACGGAGCCGCCAGACCGGTCTCGGGCACGACGACGGCGGTCACCCGGTGACCCCACTCGGGGTCGGGTCGGCCGATGACGGCGACGTCGGCCACGTCGGGCCGGGCGGCCAGCAGCCGCTCGACCGGTTCGGGCCAGACCTTCTCCCCGCCGGTCACGATCACGTCACCCCGCCGCCCCTCGACCACGAGGCGACCGTTGATCAGGCGGCCGAGGTCGCCGGTCGGGAACCAGCCGTCGGCGGTGAACGGATCGGGGTCGTTGCGGTAGCGGCGCAGCAGCATGGGACCCCGCAGGTGGATCTCGCCGTCGACCGGGCTCGTCTCGGTGCCGCCCCGGCCGCCGGCGGCGCCGGTCGCGGCGGTGATGACGGTCCCGCCGATCCGTAGCTCGAGCCCGTCGACCAGGACCGGGCCCGTGCGACCGAGGCCGGGCCCCTCGTACACGACGCCGGAGCCGGTCTCGGTCATGCCGTAGGTCGCGACCACGTTGCGGTCGAGGGTTGCCGGTGGGGCGGCCCCACCGACCAGCACGGTCCGGAACCGCTCGGCCGGGACCTGGTTGAGGGCCCGGGTCACCAGCGACACCAGCGTGGCGCCACGATCGAGGGCGTCGACCGTGGCCGCCGGGTCGAACTGTGGATGGACCTCGACCGCGGTGCCGGTCACCATCGACCGCAGCACGACCGCCAGCCCGCCGATGTGGGCGAGCGGCAGGCAGGCCAGCCACCGGTCCCGCTCGGGGTCGACGCCGAGGGCGGTCGACGTCGCCCTCGCCGAGGCGGCGATCGTGTCGTGGGTGTGGACCACCGCCTTCGGCCGGCCGGACGTCCCACTGGTGGCGATGACGAGGGCGTCACCGTCGTCGGTCGGCTCGCCGTCCGGGCGGGTCGTGATCGTCCCGTCGGCGTCGAGCACCGCTCCCGGACGCAGCGCCTCGATGACCCGATCGAGCTCACCCGGGGGCAACCGGTCGTCGAGCGGGGCCACCGCATCGCCGTCGGCCCAGATCCGCTCGATGGCCTCGATCCAGCCGGGACCCGGGGGGATGGCGAGCGCCACCAGACGACCCATGCCGGGCAGCGTAGGCCGGCCCGAAGCCGCCCACGTCACCCGCCGTCCCCAGCCACCACCGTCGGTGTCGGTCGACGGGTTATCATCCGTGCCGTGCAGGATCAGGGCGTCGTGTGGCGCAACGGGCAACTCGTGCCATTCGCCGACGCCACGTGTCACGTGCTGTCGCACATGGCGGCCCGTGGTTCACAGGTCTTCGACGTGCTGCTGGTGACCAGGACCGACCGGGGCCACTGTGCCGTCGGCCTCCGACCCCATGTGGTGCGCTTCCTCCGGTCGGCCGAGCTGATGGGCATGGAGGACGTCGGTGAGCTCGGCGAGCTCGAGCGGGCGGTGGCCCAGACCGTCACCGCCAACGCCAGCGCCGTGAGTCAGCGGGCCACCCACACCGGCCCCTACCTGGTGAAGCTGGTTGCGGCGTGGACCGAGGAGGCGGTCGGGCTCATGCCGGCCGATCTCCGGCCGTCGGTCTACGTGCTGGCGCTGCCGACCGTCGGCGGGACCGAGGGCGACGGGGTGCCGGAGGTCCTGCGATCGCCGGCGAAGGTGCGGTCGTCGACCATGCCGAAGATCCCGGGAGACATCCTCCCGCCGTCGGTCAAGGTCGCGGCCAGCTACACGCCGGGCATGCGGGAGCAGCTGCGGTCACGGGCGGAGGGCTTCGACCACACCGTGTTCCGCACCGTCGACGGTGACCTTGCCGAGTCGACCACGCTCAGCGTGCTGGTGGTGGCCGGGGGCCGGATCGTGGTCCCGCCCCTCGACACGGTGCTCGACGGCATCACCCGTCGGGTCGTGCTCGACGCAGCCCAGCACGCCGGGCTGCCGATCGAGGTCCGGCCCGTTGCCTGGAGCGAGGTGCTCGACGCCGACGAGCTGCTGCTCAGCTCGACGACCAACCCGGTCGTGCCGGTCGGTAGACTCGACGACCGGATCTACGACGGGCCCGGCGCGGTCGCCCGGCAGCTGGCCGCCGTGATCGACGACCTCTACCGCGGCCGCCACCCGCTCAGCGGCCAGTGGCTGACTCCCCTTCTCCCGGGCTGACCCGGGCCGCGACGTGCTCCTGGAGTCGGCGGGTGGCACCGTCGGCGGCGGCCTGCAGGACCCCGTCGAGCAGACCGGACCACAGCGAGCCGCCGTAGTCGAGGTCGAGTTCGACCCGGCTTCGCCACGGCTCCTCGTCGAACGACTCCACCAGGGCAGACAGGACCCAGCGGGAGTGGTCACGCCCGTCGAGCTCGCGGCGCTCGAAACGGACCTGATGGCCGTCGGCCACCGTGCGCACCATGCGGAGCCGCTTCGACCGGGCCAGCGGGCCGATCCGGGCCCGGAGGGTGATGATCCACGCTGGCCCGTCGCCGTCGCCGTCGCCGTCGCCGTCACCGTCGCTGGCCGACTCGACCCGGTCGACCACGTCGAGCCACGACGGGTACGTGCCGAGGTCGGCCATCACCTCGTAGAGCGACTCCTGGTCGGCCTCGGTTTGGGCGGAGAACGTCCGTTGCACCAGGCCAGTGTGCCCCACCGATGGGGTGATGCGGCGAGCCGGCCGCCGCCCCGGCCGGAGGACCGAACCGTCGCCGAGCGCCGGCCCGATTGCCGACCGGCCCGCGGTGGTCCGCTACCGTCGGATGCATGGCCACCGCCTCTGCCACCGCCGATCTCCGGTCCCGGACCATCCGGCTCGATCGGGACCTCCCGGTCCGTCGGATCGGCGGCCGCTCCGGGTTGTTGTGGTCACGCGACGGGCTGACCCTGGCCGGCATCGGTCGGGCCGCCGAGCTACCGATCGACCGCCCGGGCGGGCACGCGGCAGCGGCTGCCGCCCTGGCTGCGCTCGCCGGCCGCGACGGCGACGACGGTGCCACGTCGGCCTCGAGCGTCGGTGACCGGGATGCGGCCTCGGACGCCGGTCCGGCACCGGGACCGGTGGCGTTCGCCGCCCTGCCGTTCGACCCCGACCGCCCGGGGTCGCTGCTCGTGCCGCGGGTCTCGATCGGCGCCGATCGGGCCGGACGCCGCTGGCTCACCGTCGTCGACGCCGACCCCGATCCCGAGGCCGAGCTGGCCGCCATCGAGCGGGACGCGCCGACGGTCGGCGCCGGGACGGGACCGACGACCGCCGGCGGCCACACGACCCCAGACCCGTCCCACTTCTCCCTCCGCTCGCCGATGGCGCCCGAGGCCTGGCGCGACGACGTGGTCGGCGCAGCCAGGGACCGGATCGCCGACGGGCACCTCGACAAGGCGGTGTTGGCTCGTGAGCTGGTGCTCGAGACCGATCAACCGGTCGACGCCGCAGCGGTGGTCGAGCGGCTCCACCAGGCGTTCCCCCAGGCCATCCTGTTCCTGGTCGACGGGTTCGTCGGCGCCTCGCCCGAGCTGCTGGTGTCGCGTCGGGGTGACGTCGTCCGGGCCCACCCGCTGGCGGGCACGGCCGCCCGATCGAGCGACCCGGCGATCGACCAGCGCCAGATGGCCGAGCTGCTCGGGTCGTCGAAGGACCGGTGGGAGCATCGGATCACGATCGACTGGCTGCTCGACAACCTGCTGCCGTTCTGCAGCTATGTCGATGCCGAGCCCGAGCCGTCGATCGTGACCCTGGCCAACGTGCACCACCTCGGGACCCTGGTCGAGGGACGGCTGTCGGCGCCATCGGCCCCGGTGCTCGAGCTGGTGGCCGCCCTCCATCCGACCCCGGCGGTCGGCGGCAGCCCCCAGAAGGATGCGCTCGCCCTGATCGCCGAGCTCGAGGGCACCGATCGCGGCCGCTACGCCGGTCCGGTCGGCTGGGTCGACGCGGCCGGCAACGGCGAGTTCGCCGTCGGGATCCGCTCCGCCGAGCTCACCGACGACGGGGCCACGTTCCTGGCCGGCGTCGGCGTCGTCGCCGACAGCGATCCGGCCTCGGAGCTGGCCGAGACGCGGGCCAAGTTCCGGGCCATGCTCGGCGCACTGATCGTTCCCTGACCCGCCAACGCACGCCACTGGCCCGTCGCCAACGGTCCGCTGGCCCGGTCCCGCTCGGTCATGACCCCACGGCCGAGGCGACGGCGGCGGCCACCGCCGCCTCCAGGCCGCGGTGGACCTCGACGTTGCGGGCGCGGTCGGTTCGGGCGATCACCGCCCGGACACCCCCGCCACCCTCGGCCGGCGCCAGGGCGTCGGGGCCCCATGGTCGCACGGTGATGCCGTGGGCCCGGCAGAGCGCCGCCAGGTCGGTGCCGTGTGGCGTGCCGAACAGTGTCTCGAACGTCGCCGGGGCAACCGAGGTGGCCTGGGGGAGGAACGAGAAGATGCCGCCGCCGTCGTTGTCGACCACGACGATCGTCAGGTCGACCGGGCGCTCGGCCAGCGCGACCAGGGACGACGAGTCGTGCAGGAAGGCGACGTCGCCGATCAGCAGCGTGGTCGGGGCCCCGGTCAGGGCGACGCCGGCCGCGGTGGCCACGAGCCCGTCGATCCCGTTGGCCCCCCGGTTCGAGAGCACCCGGATGTCGCGCCGGTTGGGGCCGTACCACTCGACGTCGCGAACCGGCATCGACGACGCCACCACCAACGTCGCCCCGGCGGGGAGCGACCCGACGACGGTCCTGGCCACGCCGGGCTCGGTGACGTCTGGCTGGGCCGCCAGGTGGTCGGCGATCGCCTGCTTGGCGGCCCGGTCGAGGTCGAGCCAGCGGTCGGCGTCCGAAGCCGGTCGGTAGTCGGTTGGGACCCGCCCGAGGAGGTCGCGGGCCAACCCCTCCTGCTCGACGACGAGGTCGGCCCGCCGGTCGGGGTCGATC
This sequence comes from Actinomycetota bacterium, assembly GCA_039195375.1. GTDB lineage: Bacteria > Actinomycetota > Acidimicrobiia > Acidimicrobiales > SZUA-35 > JAHELU01. The sequence goes on along the minus strand of JBCCVL010000043.1, from coordinate 25,535 downwards.
CAGCGGGACCGGCTCAGCGCGGCGACGGTGAACGTGTCGGGGGCGTCGAGCCACTGGTTGAGCACCTTGCTGGCCAGCGGCTCGCCGAAGCGGAGTGCGACGTCCGGTGGCTGCGTGGCGAGCTCCGGCAGCCGGAGGAGTGTGTCGAAGTGGTTGACCGCCTGATCCTCGGCCCGACACCCGGATCGGTGGTCGGCCATGACCGGCCAGCCGAGCCGTCTGGCCAGCGCCAGCACCGACGCCGGATCGGTGGTCCCGCGTCCGGCGACCACCACCCCGCTCAGGCCCCGCACCGACGCCCAGATCTCGTCGACCTGCGTCTCGCTCACGGTCGGACGGCCCCCGGCCCGCAGGTCGCGGTGCCACGGCTCGCCGTCCGGCCGACCGTCTGGCAGAGGACCGGGACCGGCGTCGAGCGGATCCCGGAACCCGAGGTTGACGTGCACGGGCCCGGGTCGTCCGCCGTCACCGACGGCTTCGGCCACCAGCCTCGATCCGAGCGAGCGCCAGGAGCTGCGCATCGACTCGTCCGGGACGCCCGGTTGGGCGTAGAACCGGACCGAGTGGCCGAACAACCGGTTCTGGTCGATCGTCTGGGGAGCGCCGACGTCGAGCAGCTCCGGTGGGCGGTCGGTGGTGCAGGCGATCAGCGGGACCGACGACAGGTCGGCCTCGATGACGGCGGCGTGGAAGTGGGCCCCCGCCGTGCCACTGGTGCAGGTCAGGACGGCCGGTTGGCCGGTCGCAAGGCCGTGGCCGACGGCGGCGAAGGCCGCGGCCCGCTCGTCGTGGAAGAGGTGGAGACGGAAGCGCCGCTCGGTCCTGGCCCGGGCATCGAGGGCGAGCGCAACCGGGGTCGAGCGGGATCCGGGGGCCACGAAGGCCGCGGTCACGCCGGCCCGGACCCACTCGTCGACCAGGGTGGCGCAGAAGGTGGCGGCCGTCGTCGACATCGGGGCCAAGCTACCGGTTCGGCTGCGTCGAGGGTGGACCCGGGACGACCGTCGGTCCGTTCACCAGCCGGCGATGTGATCGAGGACGGCGGCTGCGGTGTCGACGGGGCGTTCGAGGTGGACGGCGTGGGTGCCGGGGAGCGAGCGCAACGTCGGGCGCCGGGCCGGGGAGCGGTCCGGCCCGTCGGCGCCGGAGCCTCCGGTGACGGCCTCCGGTGGCGCCGCGGCCAGCGCCGCCACCATTCGTTCGGCGATGTCGGTGAACTTGCGGTCACGATCGCCGACCACGGCCAGCACGGGGGCCCGGACCTCGTCGAGCCGTCCCCACAGCGACTCCTGATTGCCGGTGCCGCAGTGGCGGAGGCTGGCGGCCAGGCCGTCGACCCGGTTCCGCTCGCGGGCCGGTCTGGCGGCCGCCTCCTCGTCGAGCCCGGCGAACAGGGGCTGGGCCAGCCAGCGGTCGAGGAAGGCGGGCAGTCCGATCGACAGGAGCCGGTCGGCGAGCTCGCCGTCGGCGTCCCGCCTGGCCTGTCGCTCGGCGTCGGTGCCCAAGCCGGGAGTGGCGCCGATGAGGACGAGGCCGTCGACGAGGTCGGGGCGGGCCAGCGCTGCATGGAGGGCGGTGCGACCCCCCATCGAGTAGCCGACGTAGATCGCCCGGTCGCCGACCTCGGTCAACAGCTCGGCTGCCTCCCACAGGTCCGCGGAGTCGTGGCCGGACCGCCCGTGCCCTGGCCCGTCGACGAGGACCACCTCGTGCTCGGCGGCCAGCCGCTCAGCGAACGGCCCCCAGCAGTCGGCGTTCTGGGTGAAGCCGTGGGCGAGCACGAGCCGCCTGGCGGTTCGGCCGGGATCGGTCGGGGCGAGGGTTCGGCTGGCCAGGGTCACCGGCGGGCCTCCCGCCGGTCGATCGTGTTGGCGTCGAGGACGTTCCGGTCGGGCGGTGGGGCCACCCCGGGGCCGGTCGGGACGACGATCTCACCGTCGACCAGTTCGAGGTCGGCCCAGGCGTCGACCGCCAACCAGCGGCCGGCGGGGGAGAGGTCACCGGTCAGGTCGAAGCCGGGGAGCCCGGCCAGTGCGGCCAGGGCGTGACGACCGAGCCCGGTCTCGAGCATGCCGCCGGCCGTCGCCGCCAGTCCCCGCCGGCGGCACAGGTCGTGCAGGTCCCTGGCCACGGTCAGCCCGCCGACGCGGGCCGGCTTGATCGACACGCCGGTCGCCGCTCGACGGTCCGCCAGGGTGTCGGCGTCGTCGAGGGTGGTGACCGCCTCGTCGGCCACCACGGGGACCGGGCGGCGCCCGGTTGGTGTCGCCAGGTCGTCGAGGCGCCCGACCAGCTCGGCTGCGGCGTCGACGTGGTCAGGGGCCAGCGGCTGCTCCAGGGCCGAGGCGCCGGCACGCGCCAGGTCGACGAGCACGTCGAGGTCGTCCGGGCCGTAGGCGCCGTTGGCGTCGAGCTGAATCTCGGCCCCCGATCGCTCGACGATCGCATCCGATCGCAGGGCGTCGAGCACCGCACCGTCGTGGCCTGGCTGGATCTTGACCTTGAGCCGCCGGTAGCCGTCGGCGACCAGGGTGCGGGCCCGTTCGACGACGCGGTCCGGCGTGTCGAGCCCGAGGCTGACCCCGGCCCGGACCCGGGCTCGGGTGGCGCCGAGGTGGGCGCCGAGCGACCGCCCCTCGATCCGGAGGTGGAGGTCGAGCAGCGCCATCTCGATCGCGGCCAGGGCCATGGGGGCGTCGGGGCTGGCCCGTCGCAGCGACGGGGGGCCGCCGACGGATCCGACGTCGGCGCCGGCCCCGTCGGCGCCCGGCGCGGCGTGGTCGGACAGCAGGGCCGGGAGCAGCTCGGCGGTCAGCGACTCGAAACAGCCAGCCGCCGACTCGGCGGTGTAGGTGGCGGCCGGGAGGGCCGAGCACTCGCCCCACCCCTCGGCGTCGCCGGCGACGAGCCGGACGATCGTCACCGTCCTGGCGGTCGTGGTCCCGTGGGAGGCGGCGAACGGCTCGACCAGCGGGAACTCGCAGAGCAATGCGTCGGCGGCCGTCAGGTCCATGGCCCGGTCAACCTAGCCGGCGCCGCGGGTGGGCGAGTGACCGCATCCCCGGTTCGCCCCGGTGTCGATCAGCGCCGACGGGTCGTCTGCACCCGGAACACCGAGGCCAGGAACCAGATCCCGCCGAACACGGCGACCGGCTGCCAGAACTCCGGGCTCCAGCGCTCGTCGAGCTCGTAGCCGAGCCCCCGCCCGAAGGCGACCGCCGTCAGCAGCGTGGCCCCGACCTGCCAGCGCGTCCGGTAGGCGAAGGCGCCAATGGCCTCGCCGACGAAGGCGACGGTGCCGGGAACGCACAGCAGCCAGATGGCCGCCGGGTCGGCCGACGTGGGCCAGGGGGGCAGACCGGCAGCCGAGAGCGCGGCGACGAGGAAGCCGAGCGGGTACAGGGCCAGGCACCGCCGACACCAGTGGCGCTCGCCGATGCGGACGCAGTGGGTCGGGTAGTCGGACGGCCAGTGGTGGGCGCGCCAGAGCGCACGACGGCCCTGCTCCTCGATCTCGCGAGCCCGGATTCGATGGACGCCGGCCTCGAACCGGTCCTCAGCGGTGACGGCGGCGGTGCCCGTTTGCCCATGGCTCATCGGTTCCCATCGGCCGAACGGGCCCGGAGTCGACCCCCGACGGTGTCGCTCGTGCCTCGGAGCCGGACGTCGGCAAGTCTGCCGCCGGCGAGGAGGTTCGGGTACCGGTCCGCTCTCGATGCAGTCACGGACCGGTACCCGGGCAGCTAGCTCGCCCGTCACGGTATCGAACGTCCGTTCGTTTGGCAAGGGTCAATCGGGGGCATCGCCGGCGTCCAACCTGGCTCGTAGGCTGTCGGCCATGCCGACGATCTTCACCCGCATCATCGATGGCGAGATCCCGTCCCGGATGGTCTGGGAGGACGACCGCTGTGTCGCCTTCCTCGACGTCCGGCCGCTGGCCAACGGCCACTGCCTCGTGGTGCCACGGGCCGAGGTCGACCACTGGACCGACCTCGAACCCGACCTGGCCGCCCACCTGATGACGGTCGGGCAGGCGGTCGGGCAGGCGCAGCGGACGGTCTTCCGACCGGCCAGGGTCGGACTGTTGATCGCCGGCTTCGAGGTGCCACACGTCCATCTCCACGTGATCCCGGCCGAGACGATGGCCGACTTCGACTTCGCGAAGGCGGAGACCTCGCCGGATGCGGCGGTGCTCGACGCCAACCTGGCGTCGCTCCGCCAGACCTTGGCCGACGCCGGGCACACCGCCGTCTCGTCCCGCTGACTCCGCCGGCGGTCTGGCCTGGCCGAGCGGTTCGTGCGCTCGTCCGGTCGGCTCAGGTCGGACGATGGTTCGACCGCCGCCTGGCCGCGACGGCCGCAGTCCCGGCGGCGGCCACACCGACCGCAGCGACCGCGGCGATCGTCGTGGCCGGGTCGATGGCGTCGTCATCTGCCGATTCGCGGTCGACCGTCGGCGCCGCCTGACCGTCGGTCCCGTTTGCGCTTCCGGTACCGTCGGCGCCCCTCGGGTCGGTCGACTCGTCCGTGGCCCCGGTCGTCGGCGGGGCGGTGCTCGGCGTGACCAGGGTCGCCGCCGGCGCCGAGGTGGTCGTGGTGACCGAGGCCCTGGCGGCGAGGCGGAGGTCGCTGACGGCCCGGGGGAGCCGATCGGTCACCAGCTGGTAGCCGAAGTCGCCTGGGCAGGTCGTCTGGGACATGTCCCGGTGGCCGGCGATCGTCGCCGTCTCGACGATGGCACCGGCCGGCCAGCGGTTCGACCCGCGTGACTCGAACGACACGGTCGCCCCCGGTTTGGTGTCGACGCCGTTGCGCTCGCCAAGCCAGGCCAGCAGCGCAGTCAGCGACACCTCCGCCTCCTCGGTCGGCGGCTCCTCGGCGTGGTTGCCGATCAGGCTGCACAGGAGGGCGAAGCCCTGGGACCCACCGGTCGCATCTCCTCGGACCGCGCCGGCGATGCTGCCGGCCCTGGCCTCCCAGATCCCACCGAAGCGGTCGACGAAGAAGTTGTAGGCGACGTCTGGCCAGCCCTTGTCCGGTCCGGTGTGGAAGCGGTGGAAACCGCGGATCTGATCGACGACCTCGTCCGGGGCGTAGGCGTTGGTCGACGCCGTGTGATGGACGAGCAGGAACCGGACGTCGTCCTCGACCTGGATCGGGTCGACCACCGGCAGGTCGGCGCCCCAGGCGTCACGGGTCAGGATCTCGGGGCGGAGACGGTCGAGCACGGCGGCATCGACCGCCGACGTCCCCGCCGTCGTCCGGTCGGCCGCCGTCGCCGGTCGAACCGGGCCGAGGGCGGCCCCGGCCACCACTGCGGCGCCGATCCCGAGCGCCGTCCGGCGGCTGAGCGTGGCCGACGACGCCGGATCGGCGGCTGCCGCTTCGACGTCGGGACGGCGGTCCGGCCGGGGTTCTCGGTCACCGGGCACGGCGTCATCCTAGGTCGGTACAGTGTCGGCCATGCCGCGTGCAGAGCGTCCCGACATGGCCGACTACGGGGTACCGGACGAGCTCGATGGCGTCCTCGACTGGGCGTGGGCATCCGAGCGCCTCGAGCGCAGCCGCAACTACTGGGTGGTGACGGCCTCGGCCGACGCCAGGCCGCACGCCATGCCCGTCTGGGGGACCTGGTTGCCCGGGGCCGAGCGCTTCGCCTTCTCGTGTGGGCCGAACGCACGCAAGGCGAGGAACCTGCGGGCCAACCCCCGGGTCACGATCACCGCAGAGGACACGGTCGAGGTGGTGGTGGTCGAGGGCGTGGCCAGCGAGGAACGGGCAGACGACCACCCCGACATCGTCGGGGCCTGGGCCGCCAAATACGGGGCCGACGAGGAGACCGACGAGCAGGACCATGCGGCGAGCGAGGAGCAGCTGCGGGAGTTCCTGGCCGGGGTCAGCGTGTTCCTCGTCCGCCCCGAGCGGGCCTTCGGCATCATCGAGCGCCCGGACGAGTTCGGGCAACGGGCCACCCGGTGGGTCTGGTGACCGACGGGCCGGCCGAATCCCGGATCATCTGCGCCGGCGAGTCCCTCGTCGACGTGATCACCGTCGACGGCGAGGAGCGCTCCGTTCCCGGCGGGGGGCCGATGAACGCCGCGGTGGCGGCCGCCCGGTTGGCGGTGCCGACCGCGTTCGTCGGGCGCGTCTCGACCGACGCCGCCGGCGACAGCATCTGGGCCCACCTCGAGCACTCGGGTGTCGATCTCCGCGCCGCCCAGCGTGGGCCCGAGCCGACCGCACGGGCCGTGGTGACCACCGTGCCGGTCCAGTCGTTCCGCTTCGATGGCGACGGCACGGCCGACGCCAGCATGACCACGGTCGACCTCTCGCCGCTCGGTGCCGGTCCCCACATCCTGCACGCCGGCACCCTCGGAATCTTCCGGGGTACGACGGCCGGGGTCCTCGCCGGCCTGCTGCCCACCTTCGACGGGCTGGTGTCGTTCGATCCCAACATCCGCCCGCAGGTGTTCCCGAGCCGGGAGGAGTGGCTCGCAGTGGCCGACCCCTGGCTCGACCGGGCCGACGTGATCAAGGCGAGCGACGAGGACCTCGACTGGATGGGCGCCGACCCGGCGTCGCTGCTGGCCCGTGGTGCCGGCGTCGTACTGCGGACCGTCGGCCCGGACGGCGTCGAGGTCCACCTGGCCGACGGTGAGACGCTGTCGGTCCCGGCGGCCACCGTCGAGGTGGCCGACACGGTCGGCGCCGGCGACTCGTTCTCCGGCGCGGTCCTGTCCCGTCTCCTGCTCGACGGCGTCGTCACCCGACCGGCGCTCGATGGGGTCACGGTCGAGCGCTGGCGCCCGATCGTCGAGTTCGGCATCCGGGCCGCAGCGGTCACCGTCGGTCGCCTCGGCGCCGACCCACCGTGGGCCTCGGAACTGGCCTAGTCGGCGCCGTGGCCGCGGCGGCGATCGGTGCTCGTCGGCGGCCCGGGCCGCACCGGGCCAGGCGAGGAATGGCGGAGCCAGCCGTGTAGAAAGGTTGGCCATGACCTCGGTCGCCCCGTCTCCGCCCGCCAACGGTCGCCCGGATCGTCGCCGCGCCCGGCTGGCCGGCCCGGTCGCCGCCTTCTGCGCCCTGGCCCTGCTGGCCACCGCCTGCGGCGGCGGACCCGGCACCCAGGAGGAGTTCAACGAGATCCTGATGCGTGGCGACAACCTGACGGCCGACGAGGCCGACTGCATCAGCACCGCCGTCTTCGACGAGTACGGCGAGGACCAGGACGCGCTCGGCAAGCTGTCGGCGGCCCCCGACATCGAGTTCCTCGACGGCCCGGACGGGATCCCCGGCTTCACCGAGTTCTTCGACTCGGCCGTCGACGGTTGCCTGCAGGTCGGCCCATCGAACTGACCCGACACCGCTGACGCCGGCGACGCCGGCGGTCACGTCGACGGGATCGGCGAGCCCGGGTAGCGGTCAGAGGTCGGCAGCGTCGACGATCTCGTAGTGGTAGCCCTGCTCGGTCAGGAACCGCTGACGGTGGGCGCTGTGCTCCTGCTCGACCGTGTCCCTGGCCACGAGGGTGTAGAAGCTGGCCTGGCGGCCGTCGGCCTTCGGGCGGAGGAGCCTCCCGAGGCGCTGGGCCTCCTCCTGCCGGCTCCCGAACGTGCCAGACACCTGGATGGCAACCGACACCTCGGGCAGGTCGAGGCTGTAGTTGCCGACCTTGGACAGCACGAGCGTGGTGATGTCGCCCCGCCGGAGGCCGTCGAACAGCTCCCCCCTGGTCGTCTCCGGGGTCTCGCCGGTGATCAGTGGCAGGTCGTGGCGGGCCGCGATCTCGCCGAGGCCGTCGAGGTAGGTGCCGATGATCAGCGTCGGCTCGTCTCCGTGTCGTCCGAGGAGGGTCTCGACGACGTCGAGCTTGGCCCGCACACCCGCCGCCACCCTGGCCCTGGCCGTGGCCGTCGCCCTGGCGTGGGCCATCCGCTCGGCGTCGTCGGCCACCACCCGCACCTCGGTGCAGCGTGCCGGCGCGATCCAGCCCTGCAGCTCGAGGTCGGTCCACGGCACGTCGAACCGGCGAGGGCCGATCAGGGTGAACACGTCGGCCTCCCGGCCGTCCTCTCGCACCAGGGTCGCGGTGAGCCCGAGCCGACGCCTGGCCTGGATCCCGGCGGTGAGCCCGAACACGGCCGAGGGGAGCAGGTGGACCTCGTCGTAGACGACGAGACCCCAGTCGTGGTCGTCGATCAGGGCCAGGTTGCGGAACTCGCCGTTCCGCCTGGTTGCCAGCATCTGGTAGGTGGCGAGGGTGACCGGGCGGACCCGCCGCTGGCCGCCGCCGTAGCGGCCGACGTCATCACCGGCCACGGTCGTGAACCGAGCCAGCTCACGCTCCCACTGGGTCATCGACGCCGCACCGGTGGTCAGGATCAGCGTGCTGGTACCGGTCTCCGCCGCTGCGGCCAGTGCCGTCACGGTCTTGCCGGCGCCACAGGGGAGCACGATGACCCCGGTCCCGGCCCCGAGCCACGCCTCGACCGCCTGCCGCTGGTAGGGGCGCAGCTCGGTCTCGGGTCGGAGGTCGAGTTCGATGGGGCGTCCGGGACGGAGGCCGGCCCGGTCGTCGGCCGGCCAGCGCAGCCGGGTCAGCGCGAGCTTCAGCGGGCCGCGGTCGATCGGGTCGACGACGGCGGTGTTCCGGTCGAGTCGGGTGCCGGTCCGTTCGGCGACGTCGGGATCGGCGAGCAGCTCGTCCAGGAGGTCCTCGGTCTCGGTCGACAACCGCAGGGAGCCCGGGCCGTCGTCTCGCCCGCCGTCGTCGAGGCGGACCGGGCCGAAGCGACCCATCGACTCGGTGATGCGGTCCACCATCACCCGGGGAACCGGCGCACCGGTGTGGCCCTCGATCGTGTCGATGACCGTGCCGGCGTCGAGCCCGGCCGCCTTGGCGTTCCACAGCCCGAGATCGGTCAGGCGGTAGGTGTCGACCAGGCCGGGGGCCCGCTCGAGATGGGCGAAGCGGGTCAGCGAACGCCTGGCATCGTCGGCGGCGGGATGGTCGAGCTGCAGCAGGAGCGTGTCGCCGCCGGCGGCGACGAGCGGACCCGGGCGTCGGTCGGTCATCGTCGGCTAGGGCTCGTCCAGGCGCTCGACAGACCGCACCGATGCCGCCGGCAGCTCCACGACGCCAGCCGGCGTCAGCACCGACACGACGGGGCCGACGCCGACGATCGTGCCGGACAGCTCCGGCGGCCCCGAGGCGGCGGTGACGACGAGGCGGGCCGGTCGGCCCCACGCCCTGGCGAGGTCGGCGGCGACGGTACCGTCGGCCGCATCCGCCGTCGTGCGGTCGTCCGTGCCCTCGTCGAGCAGGGCCGACACGGCGTCGGCCACCTCGTCGGGAAACGGCGTCAGTGGGAGCGGCGGCCCGGTCCAGTCGGCCGGCAGATCCCCGATCGGTCGATCGTCGTCGCCTGGCCAGCTCGTCCCGTCGGCTCGACCGACCTCGACCGTCTCGCCCCGGAGCACCGGCAGGAACCCGGCGGCCCGCAGGCCCTCGGTGACCGTCACCGGGTCGAGCGGTGAGAGCAGCACGGTCGGGGCGATCAGCCGGAGGCCGAGGGCACCCGCCCGCCGATGGCTGGCGATCTCGACTGCGCCGACGTCGTCGTCGGTCACCACCACCGACGCAGCGGCGAGCACGGTGACCGTTCCGTAGCGACGGGCGACGTCGGCCAGCAGGTAGTCGAGGGGTTGGGGGATGCCGGCCAGGGCGTGCTCGCCGAGGAAGGCGGTGATCGTCTCGGCCGTCCAGCCGGCGTCGTAGGCTCGCCTGACCGACGCCTCGCTGAACCGGAATGCGGTCGCATGGCCGTCGCCCCCCGGCTCCCGGTCGGTCATCTGGGCGAGCGGATCGGCCACCGCCGGTGCGAGCGGTCCGAGGGTCAGGGCGGTCAGGTCGCCCTGGAGCACGATCGTGGTCTGGTCGTCGGTGACGGCGGCGGCCGCCGCCACCCCGAGGTCACCCTCGTCGCCCGAGCGCAGGGCCCGGAGCAGCGGAGTCGGCGCCTCGTCGGCCACGAGACCGAGCAGCGCGGCCTCGGCGATCGTCCAGCCGACGAGCTGCTCCGGCGGGGGTTGGCCAGGACCCCACAGGTTCGGTGCCTGCCAGACGATCGCCGCCGCCACCTGATCGGCCTCCCAGGACTGCCCGGACGGGACCTCGGCCAACGTGTCGAGCGTCGTTGCCCTGGCCGCGGCGGTGGCGGCGACCGGCTCGCTCGCCCCGAGCGCAGCCACGCCGCCGCCCTCGTCGGCATCGGGTTCGAGACCTCGGGACAGGAAGTGGTCGGCACCGACCCAGGCCCGAACCAGTGCGAGGTACCGGCGGGGGCGGGACAGCCGCCACCAGCGATCGGCCAGCTCGCTCGCCCGGACGGTGCTGCGGTCGACGGTGATCAGCCGGGCCGCGAGCAGCAGCTCGAGCAGGCGGACGACCTCGGTCTCGTCGAGTCCGGCCGACCTGGCCAGCCGCTTCAGCTCCCGTGGCCCGACGCCGCCGGCCCGCCTGACGGAGATCTCGCCCCTGGCCGCGGACCGTAGGAGACCCTCGGCGCCATCGAGGGTCCGGTTGGCCCGGTCGGCAGCCCGCCCGGCGGTGAGGGCGGGGTCGATACCGGGTCCGGCATCGACCCCGATCGGTCGGAGCGCCGCCCCCGGTGCCAATCCGGACGGGTGGGCCGCAACCGCCACCTCTCGCACGAGCTCGGCGCCTCGATCGCTCACGGCGACGACGAAGCCGCGGTGCAGCAGCCAGCCGAGGGGGTCGTCGAGGTCGAGGCTGCGATACGAGTGCCCGGGATCGAGGGGGACGGCCGGCGAGCGGCGGGCGGTCAGCTCGTCGAGCAGGTCGACGACCCCGGCCGGGGCGTCGGCCAGGAGGTCGTGGATCACCGCCGGATCCCGGAGTCGACGGGCGACCGCCCGGATGGTGGGGGAGCGGCGGCCGCCCTCGGCCCTGGTGTCGGAGGCCAGGCGTTCGAGGGCGCCGGAGGGAAGGTGATCGGCGAGCTCGGCGAAGGACGGTCCGAGACCGAGCGGTCGGTGGAGGAGGTCGGGCAGCGCGCCGACGGCCCGCACGACACCACCTTCGACGAGGACGAGCCCCCGGTGCCGCAACCGTTCGACAGCGTCGACCACGGCGAGCGGGTCGCCGGTGCCGAGCAGCTCGTCGAGCTCGTCGACGGTGGCCGGCTCGACGGCGACGAGGGCCTCGGCGACCACGAGCATCCCGACGTCGGCCGCCACCAGCGCCCGCCCGAGCGACGTCGTGGTCCCGGCCTTGCGGGCGACGGCGTCGATGCCACGATCGGTCGCCGGCAGCAGGTCGGGGCGGAGCTCCAGCAGCCGGCCGAGCTCGGAGGCCGACCAGGATCGGAGGTGGCGGGCGAGATCCATCCCCCCATGTTGCCGCCGAACGGGGCCGCTACCGACAGAACCCCGAACCGCATGAGCGGCCCGGGGTTCCATGGGGAGAGTATTCCATTCGATTAGACACCCAAATCACGTCGCTGGTTACAGGCAATTTTGACCAAATGTCGGACCGTTGGGGTCTCCGACGGACCGGATCGACCGATTTCGGGTCCCGCCGGCCGGGCCAGTCCGGTCGATCAACGGCCCGGCGGACCAGTAGGGTGCGGAGCCGGAGGCGAGCGAGTGACTGCAGGATCCATCGTCGGAACGGTGATCGGCGACCGTTGGCGCGTGACCGAGTTGATCGGCCGCGGTGGATTCGGGCAGGTGTTCGCCTGCCACGACGAGTCCGACATCGCCATCGGCGACGCCGCAGTCAAGCTCCTGCACGCCAACACGACGCCGCTCGAACGGAGCGAGTTCCTCCGCGAGGTGAAACAGATGGCGCAGCTGCGCCACCAGAACCTCGTCGGCTACCTCGACTCGGGGCTGCACACCGTTGGCGACGACGTGCATCCGTTCCTCGTGACCGAGCGCTGCGACCGATCGCTCGACGATCATCTCAGCGCAGACGCAGCGCTGGTCGACGGAGGCGAGCCGGTGGCCCGGCCCCTCGGCGGGCCCGAGGCGGTCGCCGTGCTCGGCGACGTGCTCGACGGGCTGGTCCATCTCCACGAGCGTCAGCTCGTCCACCGCGATCTCAAGCCGGCCAACGTCCTGTGGGGCGATGGGGCGTGGAAGCTGGCCGACTTCGGTCTGATGCGGGAGGTCACCGCCACCGGCTCGTACCACCGCGACGACCAGGTCGTCGGTACCCCCCGGTTCATGGCGCCCGAGCTGTTCACCACCGGCCGGGCCACCGCAGCCGGCGACGTCTACGCCATCGGGGTGCTCACCCACCTGCTGCTGACGGGGCGGACCGTGCACGGCGGCAGCGGCCTGGCGTTGGTCCATGCCGTGACGTCGTCACCGCCCGACCTCGATACGAGGGTCTCGGCGCCGTGGGCCGGCTGGATCGCGGCGGCGTTGCGGGCCGATCCGGATCAGCGCCCGACCGCCCGGCAGCTGCGGGACGAACTCCGCCACCTCGGCGATGCGCCGACGACCACCGGGACCGGCTCGCCGTCGGACACCACGCTGGTCACCGATCGACCGGTGGCGTGGCCGCCACCGGTGGGCGCTCCGGCAGCGCCAGCATCGGACCGGCCGGACCCCGATGCCCCCCGGGTCCCCGGAATCGAGGGCCGACCGGTCGATCACGCGGCGACCCGCACCGTCGACCGTCCGGTGGCCGCACCGACGGGCCCGACCGATCCCTCCGGTCCGGCTGGTGGGTCGCCGCCACCCGGGACCCCATCGGTCCCGTCGCCGTCCGCTGCGACGCCCCCGGCTCCGGGCCCGTCCGGCTCCGGACTGCCGGGCTGGCTGCCGTTGGCGGTGGCCGCTGCCGTGCTCGTCCCGGTCCTGGCCGGCGGCTGGTTGCTGCTCGGTCGTGGCGACGATGCCCCGGCCACCGACGACGTGCTCGTCAGCGCCGGCTCCGAACCGGACACCTTCGCCGACGGCGACGCCGACGTCGACGCCGACGGCACCGACGGCGGGGTCCAGATCGGCGACGGGGTCGAGATCGGCGACGGGGTCGAGATCGGCTCAGATGGCGACTCCAGCGGCTCGCCCGACCCCTCCGACCCGGTCTCGCCGCCGGCGGCCCACGTCGCGGCCATGCCGTGCGAGACGGGTGTCACCGAGCAGGTCGTGCTGACCAACCCCGATGCCGGCCACCGTGACTACCGGATCCACGTCCACCATCTCGACGCCGAGGGTGTCCGGATCGGCGAGCAGGTCGCGCTGGTCAAGGGCGTCGCCCCCGGTGCGGTCGTGAGCGCCGGCGTGCCTCCGCTCGAGGAGGGCGTCGTCGCCTGCGAGGTCGAGACGTTCCTGGTCACCGCAACCGATCCCGCATCGATCGCCGCCATCGCCGACGCGGAGGTGACCGATTGCACCCCAGACGGCGGATGGCACTCGGTGGCTGCCAACGTCACCAACAACGGGGACCGTCAGGTCGACGCCGAGGTCTACGTCGCCGTCGTCGACGCCGACGGCGTCCGGGTCGACGAGGACTGGGCCGGCATGTCGGTCTACGGCATCGGTCCCGGCCAGACGGTTCGGGCCGAGGAGAGCCAGGTGTTCTGGAACCTGCGGGCCCTCGGCGACCCCGAGGTGACCTGCGAGATCGTCGCCGTCGAGTTCGAGTAGACCGGCGGGTCCGGCGGCCGAACCATCGGCCACGGGGTCGGCGGCCTCCGGTCTTCCTGTCCCCGGTCGCCCGGTCGCCGGTCCGGACGCGACCAAGGGGGCCGGCCTTCGCCGACCCCCTTGGCTGCACTCGTCGAACGGCGCTCGCCGGCGCCGCTGCTGCGGTCGAACTACAGGCGCTCGATGATCATGGCCATGCCCTGACCACCGCCGACACACATCGTCTCCAGGCCGATGGTCTTGTCGGCGTCCTCGAGACCGTTGATCAGCGTGGTCATGATCCGGGCCCCGGTCATCCCGAACGGGTGACCGAGGGCGATGGCGCCACCGTTGACGTTGAGCTTGTCATGATCGATGCCGAGCTCGTCGGCCGAGGCCAGCACCTGGGAGGCGAAGGCCTCGTTGATCTCGACCAGGTCGATGTCGTCCATCGTCATCCCGGCCCGGCCGAGGGCCTGGCGGACCGCCTCGATCGGCCCGACGCCCATGATCTCGGGGTTGAGGCCGGTCACGCCGGAGGCGATGATCCTGGCCAAAGGGGTGATGCCGAGCTCGGCGGCCCGGGTGTCGCTCATGACCACCACCGCGGCCGAGCCGTCGTTGAGCGGGCAGGCGTTGCCGGCGGTGACGGTGCCGTCCGGCCGGAACACCGGCTTGAGCTGGCTGACGGCCTCCAGGGTGGTGCCGGCCCGGGGGCCGTCGTCGTTGGCCAGGCTCGAGCCGTCGGCCAGGGTGACCGGGGTGATGTCGTTCTCGAAGAAGCCGCGATTGATGGCGTCCTCGGCCCGGTTCTGGCTTCGCACACCCCACTCGTCCTGGCGCTCGCGACTCACGCCGAACTTCTGGGCCACGTTCTCGGCCGTCTGGCCCATGGCGATGTAGATGTCGGGCAGGCCCTCGGGGGCGGTCCAGGCGTCGGCCCCGCCACCCGAGCGCTCCTCGGTGCGGGCCTTGGCGTCGTCGAACTTGACGTTCTGGGCCGACGCCGGGTCGGCCGCACCGCTGCCGTAGCGGCTGACGAACTCGGTGCCGGCTGCGACGAAGGCGTCACCCTCGCCGGCCTTGATGGCGTGGGCGGCCATCCGGATCGTCTGGAGTGACGACGAGCAGTACCGGTTGACGGTGACGCCGGGAACGTCGTCGAGCCCGGACAGCAGGGCAACGACCCGGGCGGCGTTGAAGCCCTGCTCGCCGGCGGGCGAGCCGACGCCGAGCATGAGGTCGTCGATCTCAGCCCGGTCGAGCTCGGGGACCTTGTCGAGGGCGGCGGTCACGATCTGGGAGGTGATGTCGTCCGGCCGCTCCTCCTTGAGCGAGCCCTTGAAGGCTCGCCCGATCGGGCTGCGGGCGGTGGCGACGATGACGGGCTCGGCCATGGGGAACTGCCTCCGTTTGGCTGGGGTTGACTTCGGGCTTTGGGGGCCGGCCGTTCACGGCCGCGCTCCAGCGCAGGCTACCGAGAACTTGACCAGCCGGTCCAGTTGCCGGTCCGCCCCTACAGATGGTCGGCCCGGCGGAGGACCAGGAACCACGAGAGCACGAACGACAGCGCCACCAGCACGAGCGCCAGGATCCCCGCCTCGGCCACGAAGGCGTCCTGGAACGACAGGAAGATCCGGGTGGCCAGGTTCGAGTAGCCGAGCGGGGAGACGAGCAGCGAGATCGGGAGCTCCTTCATCACCGACAGCAGCACCAGCCCGGCGCCGGCGCTCAGTCCGGGCACCACGATCGGGAGATCGATCGTGCGCAACCGGCGCCAGCGACCGGCGCCCAGGGTGGCGGCGGCGTCGCCGAGCCTCGGCGGCACCGAGCGGACGGCCACCAGGGTCACCCCCATCGCCAGCGAACCGAAGCGAACCACGTAGGCGAAGACCAGCAGCGCCATCGTGTCGCCGACGAGGGCGTCGGCCCAGGTCGGCAGGGTCCAGAACCGGACCGACAGGGCGATCAGCAGGCCGGGGACGGCGAAGGTGCTGATGACCAGGGCGGAGGCCGTCGCCCCGATCATGGACCGGTGCCGGGCGTTCAGGTAGGCGATGGGGAGCACGGCGACGATGGCGACGATGGCCGCCAGGACGCCGACCTGCAGGCTGCCCCACGTCGCCTCGGCCACGTCGACGCCATCGATCGTCAGGCCCCGACCGCCGCGGCGGCTGCTGACCAGACCGCCGACCGACCAGTCGACGAGCGAGGCGATCGGCCCACCGAGGGCAACGACCACCCAGCCGACGACGAGCCCGAGCGCCGGCAGCCGCCACCGGCCGAGCGGGTACACGCTCGGCGGGGACGAGCGGGCGACGGGCTCGTGACCGCCACGGGCCGACAGCCAGCGCTCGACCACGACGACGACGATGGCCAGGGTCAACAGCACGAAGCTCAGGGCCAGGGCGGCGGCCCGATCGGCCAGGTAGCTGGTGTTGATGGCTCGGGTGAGCGTGTCGTAGCGGAGCAGGATGACGGCGCCGAAGTCGCTGACGGCATACAGGAACACGAGTACGGTCCCGGCCCCGATGGCCGGCGCCGCCTGGGGCAGGCAGACGCGCCGGAAGGTCCGCCACGGGCCGTCGCCGAGCACCCTGGCCGTGTCCTCGAGGGCGCCCGGCAGCTGGCGGAACCGGGCCGCCGCCGGCAGGTAGACGTAGGGGTAGGTGAAGAGCGTCAGCACCAGCCACGCCCCGGTCAGGCCCCGCAGCTCCGGGGTGGCCCCGACCCCGACGGCGGAGAGGAGGTCGTCGAGCAGGCCGCCCGGGTTGACGGTCCGGATCATGGCCGCGGCCCCGACGAAGGTCGGGACGACCAGGGGCAGGGGCAGCAGGACGCGCCACAACCGGGCGCCGGGCAGGTCGGTCCTGGTCGTCAGCCACGCCAGCGCCGTCCCGACCAGCATCGCCGTCAGCGAGACGAGGCCAGCCAGCTGCAGCGTGCGGCCGAGCGGGTCGAGTGTCCGGCGGTTGGTCAGCAGACCGGCGGGGTCGGCGTCTGCGGTGAACGTCTGCCAGATCAGGTAGACGGCCGGGGCGGCGAACACCGCACCGAGGACCAGGCCGGCGGCCAGGAGCCCGAGCGGCGGGGTCGGTGCGCCGGAGGTGCGGCCCGCCGGTCCGGCCGTCAGCTCAGCCGTCGAGGATGCCACTCGCCTCGATGATCTCGTTGGTGACGGTGAAGCCGCCGCCGAGGTTGTCGAAGTCGACGCTGCCGATCTCGAGCGCGGTCAGCGGGGGCAGGATGTCGAGTGGCTCGACGCCGGCGGCCAGCGGGTACTCGAACGTCTCGTTGCTGAAGTAGCGCTGAACGGGTTCGCTGAGGAGGTACGCGATCAGCTCGTTGGCCTCCTCCGGTCGCTCACTCATCGACGTGACGCTGGCTGCGGTGATGATCAGGAGCGAGCCGATGTCGTCGTCGGCCAGCTCGTGGTTGGCCGCCCGCAGCCCGTCGGCCGACGCCGCCGCCTCCTGGAACGTGTAGTAGTGGTTGACCAGCCCCATCTCGATCTCGCCCCGGTTGACGGCATCGACGATCGAGCGGTTGTTGGCGTACGGGCGGGCGCCGTTTGTCACCATGGCGTCGAGCCACTCGGTGGCCACGTCGTCGCCGTACTGGTCCCGGAACACGGTGAACCAGTCGACGAACGAGCCGTTGGTCGCCGGGATCGCGACCTGGCCCTCGTAGCGGGGATCGGTCAGGTCGAACACCGAGCCGGGGAGCTCGTCGTCGCCGACGAGGTCGACGTTGCGGACCAGGACCCGCTTCCGCCCCGAGAACCCGATCCACGTCCCCTGACCCGACCGGTTCTCGGCCCCGACGAGATCGAGCACCTCGGGGGCCAGCGGCGCCAGCAGGCCCTCACCCTCGAGGAAGCCGACCGGCCCGGGCGAACGGGACAGGAACACGTCGGCCCGGCTGCGCTCGCCCTCCTCGCTGAGCAGCAGGGCGAGATCGACCGAATCACCCCAGCGAACCGCCACGTCGATCCCGGTCTCGCAGCTGAAGGCGTCGAGCACCGGCTCGATCAGGTTTTGCGTCCGCCCCGAGTAGATCGTGACGCTCCGGTCCGCAGCCTCGACGCAGTCGCCGCCGAAGATCGAGGCGGCCGGTTCGTCAAGGCTCGTGGCGCCGCCACAGGCCGCAGCGGTGACCACGCAGGCGACGGCCGCCGCAAGCGTCGAGCAGGTTCGCTTCGCCATGACGGCCGATCCTACGCACGGGCCGGGGTCGGCCCACCCCCGCCAACCGCGCCCTCGAACGCGGTCGCCCGACGACCGGCGAACAGCACCCCGATCGACTCGCCGGGGGCGCCGGGTGGGTTCGGACCGGTCCGGACCCGCACCGGGAGGTCGCCGACGAGGAGGTGGACCATGGCGTCGTGGCCGTGGTACTCGATCGAGCGGATGACCCCGACGGCCGGCGCCCGCATGGTGGCGTCGCCCGAAGAGCGGTGCCCGTCTCCCGCGGTGCCCGTCAGCCGCAACTGCTCCGGCCGGATCAGCACGTCGACCGGTCCGGCCACTGCCCGGTCGAGGGGGACCGGACCGAGGACGGTCGAGGCGACCTCGCCGTTGGCCCGACCCTCGACGAACAGCGCATCGCCGACGAACGAGGCGGCCCACCGGGACGCCGGCCGCTCGTACAGGCCCTGCGGCGTGTCGACCTGGACCACCCGCCCCTGGTGCATCAACGCCACCCGGTCGCCGAGCACGAACGCCTCCTCCTGGTCGTGGGTGACGAAGATCGCCGTCGTCCCGATCCCACCGAGGAGCGCCCTGACCTCGCTCCTGACCTCGATCCGGCGCGAGGCGTCGAGGTTCGAGAAGGGCTCGTCGAGCAGCAGGATCCGAGGCTCGGGGGCCAACGCCCGGGCGAGGGCCACCCGTTGTTGCTGGCCGCCGCTCAGCGTGGCCGGCATGCGGTCGTCGAGGCCGGTCAGGCCGACCCGTTCGAGCGCATCGGCCACTCGCTGCCGCCGGCCGGACCGGGGCAGCCCGTAGCCGACGTTGCGGGCGACCGAGCGATGGGGGAACAGCGCCCAGTCCTGGAACACGAGCCCGGCCCGGCGCCGCTCGGGCGGCACCCAGGTCGAGGGACCGGCGACCGTCTCACCGTCGATGGCGATCGTGCCGAGCCGAGGCCGCTCCAGGCCGGCGATGGCCCGGAGCAGGGTGGTCTTCCCGCAACCGGACGGGCCGAGGAGGGCGAGGCTGGTGCCGGCGTCGACCGCCAGGTCGACGCCCACGAGCACGTCGTCGGCGTCGTAGCGGTGGTGGACGTCGTCGATGGCGATCGACCCGGTTGCGCCAGGCGGCTCGGCTCGCTGGGTCCGCTTGGCCACATCCACCGGTGAGGCCTCCCGTTCGGCTCGATGGCGAGCGGACCACGGTACCAGCGGGCGGTCGATGGCGGCCCGGCCGGCACGCCGTCGGCGGTTCCGGGACGATGTGCCCGCCGGCGGCGCCGGAGCTACTGCAGCCCGCCGTAGGCCCCACCGTCGAGTGGCAGGGCCGCTCCGGTGATGAACTTGGCCGCGTCGGAGCACAGGAACGCCGCCACCTGCCCGAAGTCGTCTGCGGTCCCGACCTGTCGGGCCGGTACGCCGGCGGCGATCTGGTCGACGTCGGCCCCCATGCCGAGCAGCCGGTCGGTGGCGTGCACCCCGGGTTGGAGCGAGTTGATCGTGATCCCGTGCTTCGCCACCTCGGTCGACACCGTCTTGAGGAAACCGGTGACGCCGGCCCTGGCGGTGTTCGACAGGATCAGGTTGGCCATCGGTTGGCGGACCGAGAGCGATGTGATGGCCACGATTCGTCCCCAGCCCTGCTCCTGCATGGCCGGAACGGCGGTGTGGACCATCGCCACGGTCGACAGCAGGTTCAGGTGGAGGGCACCCTCGTAGGCCTCCAGGTCGGTACTGGCGAAGTTGCCCGGTCGGGGACCGCCGGCGTTGGCGATGAGGATGTCGATCCCTTCGAGGGCCTCCATGCCCCGGGTGACGAAGTCGACCGAACCGTCGACGGTGCTGACGTCGCCGACGAGGCCGACGGCGCCGTCGATCGTGGCCGCGGCGGCCGAGATCCGCTCCTCCGACCGGCTGCCGATCACCACCTTGGCCCCTTCGGCGGCCAGCGCCCTGGCGCAGCCGAGGCCCAGTCCGGCGGAGGCTCCGGCCACCACCGCTCGCTTGCCCTGCAGGCCGAGATCCATCGTCGTGTCTCCCTTTGTCGTCCGGTCCGTGTCGTTGGTGGCGGCCGCCGCTCAGCGACGGCGGCTGCTGATCACGCCGGTATCGAAGCCGGCGAGGTGCAACCCGCCGGCGAAACGGGCGTGCTCGATCTTCGTGCACCGGTCCATCACCACGTGCAGGCCGGCCTCGCTGGCGATGGTTGCCGCCTCGTCGCTCCAGATGCCGAGCTGCAACCAGAGCGTGCTCGCACCGACCTCCACCGCCTCCCGGGCGATGGTCGGGCAGTCGTCGGCCCGGCGGAACACATCGACCAGGTCGGGGACGACCGGCAGCTCGGCGAGCGTTGGGTAGCACCGGTGGCCGAGGATCTCGGTCTCCCTGGGGTTGACCGGGTAGAGCTCGAAGTCGCAGACCGACGACTTCAGGTACGTCATGACGAAGTTCGATGCCCTGGCCGGGTTCGACGAGGCCCCGACGAGGGCGATCGTCCTGGTCTCGTCGAGGATCCGCTTGCGTTCGTTGGCTCCCGGTGGGCTCCAGCCCCCGCTCCTGCCCGCCCGGTCGCTCACGACGCCTCCTGGGCGGCCGTCAGCGCCTGGTCGAGATCCCACAGGATGTCGTCGAGGTCTTCGAGCCCGACCGACAGCCTGACCATGTCGGCCCCGACGCCGGCCGCCTCCAACTGCTCGTCGGTCAGCTGCTGGTGGGTGGTCGACGCCGGGTGGATGACCAGGGTCCTGGCGTCGCCGACGTTGGCCAGGTGGCTGATCATGACCAGTTCCTCGATGAAGCGCTGCCCCGCCTTCCGGCCCCCGGTCACCCCGAACGTGAAGATGGCCCCGGCCCCGTTCGGCAGGTACTTCTCGGCCAGCGACCGGTTCGGCGAGTCGGGCAGGTCGGCGTTGGCCACCCACGAGACCCGGGGGTCGGCATCGAGCCAGGTGGCCACCGCCCTGGCGTTGGCCACGTGGGCCTCCATCCGCTGGGGGAGCGTCTCCAGCCCCTGGAGCAGGAGGAAGGCGTTGAACGGCGAGAGGCAGGCGCCGACGTCGCGCAGTTGCTCGGAGCGCAGCGCCGTACAGAAGGCGTACTCGCCGAAGTTGTCCCACCACCGCAGGTCGTTGTAGGTCCCGACCGGCTCGACGAGGCGGTCGAAGCGCCCGGACGCGCCCCAGTCGAACGTGCCGGCCTCGGTCACCACGCCACCGATCGACGTGCCGTGACCGCCGATGAACTTGGTGGCCGAGTGCAGGACGATGTCGGCCCCGAACTCGATCGGTCTGCACAGGTAGGGCGTTGCGAACGTGGCATCGACCACCAACGGGAGCCCGTTGTCGTGGGCAACGGCGGCCAAGGCCTCGAGGTCGGCGACGGTGCCGGACGGATTGCCGATCACCTCGGTGTACACGAGCTTGGTCTCGGGGCGGATGGCGGCGGCGAACGCCTCGGGCCGATCGTTGGCCACGAACGTCGTCTCGATGCCGAGTCGGGCCAGGGTCGTTGCCAGCAGCGTGTAGGTCCCGCCGTACAGGCCTGCGGCGGCGACGACGTGGTCGCCGGCGCCGGCCAGCGTCGTGATCGTCAGGAACTCCGCCGCCTGACCGGACGAGGTCGCCACCGAACCGATGCCGCCCTCGAGCGAGGCCATCCGCTCCTCGAAGGCCGAGGTGGTCGGGTTGGAGATCCGGGAGTAGATCGTGCCGAACTTCTGGAGGGCGAACAGATCGGCGGCGTCGTCGGTGTCCTCGAACACGAAGCTGGTCGACTGGTAGATCGGGACGGCCCTGGCCCCGGTGGCCGAGTCGGGTTGGCCGCCGGCGTGCAGGGCACGGGTGCGGAAGCCCCAGTTCCGGTCGGCCGTGGCGCTCATGGCTGGCACGTTAGCCCACGCCCGCCCCCGGCCCCAGTGGGGCTGCCAGTCGACGTCATCGTGACGTCGGCGGCGCGGGCGGCCGCCGGGCGCTAGAGGAGATCGAGCCGCCAGAGGGGGTCGGCGATGGTGGCCGCCGCCAGGGCCAGGGCGGCCAGGCCGACGTTGCGGACCAGGTGCCGGACCGACACCGGGTGGCGGCTGGCGGCGCCGAAGCAGGCGCAGTTGACCACGCGGCCGGACCGGACCACGACCGCCAGGTTGGCGGTGAACACCGCGAGCAGGCCGAAGGCAGCCACCCCACCCCAGCCGGGTAGCAGCACGAGCAGGCCGGCGCAGGCCAGCTCGGCGATCGGGACGATGACCGCGAGCGGGGCGGCCAGGGGCAGCCCGAGCTCGGCGAAGTCGTCTGCGGTCGCCGCCGGTCGACGCAGCTTGGCCACGCCGGCGACCACGAACACGGCCGCCAGGATCAGGGCGGCGACGAGGGCAACCGGAGTCGGGAGCAGGTCGTCCACCGCCACCGACGCTATCGACCGAATGACCGCCTCTCGTCGTCTGCATCGCCCTCACCGATGGGGCCGATCGGCCCGGATCGACACCGTCAGCGATGGGCAACCCGCCGCCCGGTTCTTCCCTTCGCCCGAAGGTGATGGCAACATGGCGTCGTGGTGGCAACCTTGACCCAGCAGTTGATCCAGCAGATTCGGTCCGAGATGCACGGCCAGCTCAGCGACCGCCGGCGGGTGATGGACCACCTGCTCGACATCCGCCTGGAGATGTCCGACCATCCCGCCGTCGTGTCGGAAGTCGACCGCCTGCTCGGCGATCTGCCCGGCCTCACGACGGTCGAGAACGAGTGGCTCGGCCGAGCGCTCGACGAGCTCGAGCTCGCCGTGTCGGCCCTGCCGACGTCCTGACCTGCAGCCGCCTGCGCCAGGCCCGCTGATCTCCCGACGCCGGCGTGGGCAGGTCGGCGGTGATCACTCAGCCGGCGCTCCGTCGCCGCGCCTGCGGTCGAGCCGTTCGGCCCCGGCGTCGATCCCGGGCAGTTGGGGCTGCACCGCACCCTGGCGTGAGGCCAGGTCGGCCACGATCTCCTCGACCTCGACCCAGCCGCGGGCCCGCAGGCCGTCGAGCCCGCGGTTGTAGGGCTGGTCGAAGATGATCACCGTGTTGCCGGTGGCCGACAGCGCCTCGATGTTGTGCGGGGCGTCGTCGATGTAGGCATCGGCCTCGACCTGGGGCTTGGCCCCGAGGAAGCAGATGTCGCGGTAGGGGATCCGGTGGTCGTCGAGCCACGACACCGTGTCGCTCACCGCGGCGGCATGGCCCCAGTTGACGTACAGCCGGTGGGTGATGATCCGGATCCAGACGCCCATGTCGGACAACCGCCACAGGCTCTCGGTCGAGCCGTCGATCGGGGGCAGGTGGCGCAACATCCGCTTGTCGCTCACCGCCAACCGGTGCAGCCGGGCGTACTCGGCATCGTCGAGGCCCCAGGCTGCGAACCCCCACTCCGTCGGCATCGCCAACGTCGCCGGCTCGACCCCCCGGTCGGCGGCGACGATCTCCCGGAAACCGCGGTTGTAGTCGGCACACACCCCGTCGAGGTCAACACCGAGCACGAATCCCGCAGCCACCGACCCCACGGTAGCGGCCGGAGCCGTCCGCCCCGGTGACGCCTCGACCGGGGGCGGCGCTCGTTTGTGGGTGCCGGGACCGGCGGCCAGGATGGTGCGATGCGCGCTGGAACCTTCGTCGAACTGGGGCGGGTTGTCTGCCTCGATCAGCCCGAGCCGACGCCTGTCGATGGCGACCTCGTCGTCCGCACCGAGCTGGCGAGCATCTGCGGGAGCGACCTCCACATCGTGATGGACGGGGTCGGCGGGTTGCCGCCGGTCGGCTCGGACGCCGGCGGGCGCCAGGCGATCATGGCCGGCTCTCGCACCTCGGCCTGGCCTGGCTACCCGGGGCACGAGGGCATCGGCGAGGTCATCGAGAGCCACCACCCGGACTTCAAGCCCGGCGACCGGGTCCTGTGCGCCCCCGACATGTCGGTGGCTCAGTGCTTCGCCGAGATCCAGGCCCTCCCGGCCCGCCACTGCCACAAGCTGCCGGACACCGACGTGTCGGCGGCCGAGCTGCTGATGGCCCAGCAACTCGGCACGGTGATCTTCGCCCTCCGCCAGGATCCGGTCGACGTCACCGGCAAGAACGTGGTCGTGCTCGGGTCGGGCTCGGCCGGGCAGTTCCACACCTACATGATGAAGCGGATGGGGGCCGAGAAGGTCATCACGATCGACCCGGTCGCCACCCGACTCGAGGTGGCGACGGCGATGGGTGCCGACGTGGTCATCGACGCCAGCGTTGTCGATGTCGAGGAGGCGGTTGCGGCCGAGACCGACGGTCGGGGGGCCGACTACCTGATCGAGGCCGTCGGGCGCCGTGACGCCCTGCTGCAGACGACCGAGCTGGCCGGGGTGGGGGCCTCGATGCTGTGGTTCGGCCTGCCGGATTCGAACGAGCCGGTCCCGATCGACTTCAACCACTTCTTCCGCAAGAAGCTGCGGGCCTCGTCGACCTACGGTGCCCAGAACGAGGGCGATCAGTCGTCGTTCAAGACCGCGCTCGGGATGATCGCCCGAGGCGAGATCGACGTGGCGCAGGTGGTCAGCCACACGCTGCCGATCGAGCGGATCGAGGAGGCGATGGTCATGGCCCACGAGCGCACGGACGGGGCCAGGAAGGTGTCGATCTCGTTCGGCTGAAACGGCGACGCCGGCGGCTGCTTGCGCCGGCTCCCCGCCGAGGTGTTGGCGGAGGGACTAGAGTCGGTCCCAGTCGCTGGGTGTGACCCAGAAGCAGGCGGGTTTCGGGCATGCTGGAGGACCGTGGGGAGCGCTGACGACGCGAAGAGTCGAGAGCCGGAAGAGGAATCGGGAGCTGTATCGGTCGACGTCGCCGTCGTCGTCGGGCCGGGCACGACCGACATCGGTCCCGACGGTCCAGCGGCCAAGGCTGCGCTGTTCGGCCTCGGGGTCGACCGGATCGTCGAGTACCGGCTCTACCACCTGCGTGGCGCCGGGCTCGACGCCGAGGCGACCGAGCGGATCGCAGACGAACTGCTGACCGACCGGGTCGGTCAGTGGTGGATGCGACACGAGGAGCACGAGCCGCCGACCGGGCACGGTCGGGTGGCGGTGGTCGAGACCGGGCTCCGGCCCGGTGTCACCGATCGGGAGGGGGTCGAGCTCGTCCGCTCAGCCGCTGCGATCGGCATCCCCCTCGAGGCCGCAGCGTCGGCCCGTCGCTGGTTCGTCTTCGGCGACCTGTTCGGCGAACAGCTCGAGCAGCTGGCCGAGCGGGTCCTGCACAACGGGGTCATCGAGCGGTGGGCGGTCGACGAGCTGGCCCCGGCCCACACCGACCGTGAGGCGGTCGCCCCGCCGACGGTGACCGTCGACATCGTCGACCTCGATCACGATCAGCTCGTCGCGGTCAGCAAGGCTCGGCGGCTCGGCCTGACCGGTGCCGAGATGGAGACGATCCAGAAGTACTTCGCCGCCGAGGGTCGCCAGCCGACCGACGGTGAGCTGGAGACCCTGGCCCAGACGTGGAGCGAGCACTGCTCCCACAAGACGTTCCGGGCGACGATCACCTCCCCGGACGGGGAGATCGCCGGCCTGCTCGACACGTTCATCCGCGGCGCGACCGAGCGCATCGACGCCCCCTGGGTCGAGTCGGCCTTCGTCGACAACGCCGGCATCGTCCACTTCGACGAGACCCTCGACCTCGCCCTGAAGGCCG
>JBCCVL010000042.1:0-36559 GCA_039195375.1 Actinomycetota bacterium | reverse complement strand
TCGAGACGATCTTCCCCGAGGATCCGGTCACGGCCTGGCTGGTGCTGTGGGGCGTCGCCCGGTTCAAGGCCCAGGGGCACCTGATCGGCACCGATGACTGGGATCGGCTGAGCCCGTCGATCCAGCCCCAGATCACCTACGGCGCCACGGTCTCCGGCGTCGACTACGCCAGGGCCCACGATGCCTGCTACGAGCTCAACTGGCGGCTGGAAGAGGTGTTCGAGCAGGCGCCCCTGATCCTGACCCCGACCAACGCCGGTCAGCCGCCGCTGCTCGGCCAGGACGGCGAGATCGACGGTGAGGCCGAGGTGGGCTGGGTCCGGTTCACCTACGGCATCAACATGACCCGCAACCCGGCCGGCACCGTCTGCACCGGCCTGACCGAGGCCGGAACGCCGATCGGACTCCAGCTGATCGGCCGCCACTTCGCCGAGGGTGAGGTACTGGCGGCGATGGCAGCCGCCGAGCAGGTCATCGGCTTCGAGGAGCGGGCCCCCGGGGCCGCCCCCGCCTAGCCGCACGCAGGTCCGCGGCCTCGACCACCCGGGCGCGGCACTAGGCTTGCCTGGTGCCGAAACCCGCCGCATCGGCTCGGTCCATCGCGGCCCGAGCGACCGTCCGGCTCATCGCCACGATCACCGGACTGGCCCTGGCGGTGGCCGTCGCCGCCGGCTGCGCCGCGCTCGACGGGTCCGACGCCGACACGGGGGCCGCCGGCTCGGCCATCGGCTCCGACACCGTGCCAGCCGACGAACTGGCCGCCGTCGACGAGCGCGGGGCCGACGAGCAGGACGCCGTGGCCGGATCGTCGGACGGCGTCACCGCCGACACCGACGACGGCGACGGGGTGGACGAGCTCGACGGCTCGACGGCCGTCGAGCCGGCCCCGGAGTCGAGCGACCCCGATCCCGAGCTGTCGCCCGATCCGGCCATCGACTATCCGGCCGGGACCTGCTACCGACCGCCCGTCGCCGACGGTGAACCGAGCGGTGGCGCGGAGGCGACGGCCGAGCCGGTCGACTGCCTCCGACCACACACGATCGAGGTCTACGCCTCGGTCGACCTTCCCGGCGGTCCCGGCGCGCCGTTCCAGGGGCTCGACGCCGCCATCGACGCCTGCGGGGCCGAGTTCGACGAGCTCACCGGCGTCGATCTGTCGCTGGCCACGGTGATCGACCGCTCGGTCCTGCGGCCGAGCGAGGCCACGTGGGCCGACGGCGAGCGGACCGTCACCTGCTACGTGGTCTTCCCCGATCCGACCACCGAGCGTCTCGCCGACCTCGACCCCGTTCGCAGCTTCGGTCGGGTCTCGCTGTTCGGCCTCGGCGCCGGCGACTGCCTCGCCAGCTTCGACGAGACCGACACGTGGTTCGAACTGGTCGACTGCGGTCAACCGCACGAGGCGGAGGTCTTCGTGGCCCAACGGTTCCCCGACGAGACCTATCCCGGTGACCTGGTCCTCACCAACGCCACCGACGACCTGTGCTTCGGCCAGGCGTTCGAGGACTTCGTCGGTCGCGACTACGCCAGCTCCACGATCCGGTCGATCAGTAGCGTGCCGACCGCCGAGACGTGGCCGCTCGGCGACCGAACCGTCAACTGCATCCTGGTTGACGGGCAGGTCCGGTCCGAGTCGTTCCGGGGCAGCGGCCTCTGAACGGCGGCGACGGCGATGGTCCGCATCGACCAGCGCATCGACGACCGTGCCGACGAGCGCCGTCGGTCAGCTGATGGTGATCTGCCGGCTGGTCGGCTCGGCCGGGCTCTCCCCGTCCGGCCCCCTGGCCCAGACCTGGATGAGGTAGTCACCCGCCTCGAGGTCGGCGTCGGGGAGCTCGATCCGGTAGGTCCCCGACGTCGGGTCGTCGTCGGTGATCGACAGCTCGGCGTCGAACCGCTCGGCCTCCCGCGCCGCCGGGTCGTCCGGCGTCCAGTAGGTGTCCGTCCCGAGATGCAGCACGGTGAGCTCGACCCGCTCGACGCCGCCGTCGTGGAAGACGCCGCCGGTGATCACGAGGTCGCCGTCGACCACGTCGCCCTCCATCGGCTCGTCGATCGCCGCATAGGGGAGTGCGCCGTCCTCGCCGGGCGCCTGGACGACGAGCGGGCCGGTCGAGGTCGGGGCCTCGGTGCTCGCGGTCCCGGCGACGGTGACCTCGGTCGTCGACGGTGCGGTCTCGGTCGCCTCGGTGTCGTCGGCCAGGCCGAGGTCGAGTGCGGTCAGCCCGACCAGCACCACCGCGGTGATGGCGGCCATGGCGGCGGTGATCACGGCCCAGCGCTTCGACCGCACCGGAGGCTCGGGCGCCTCGTCGAGGATCGGGGCCGGGCCGGGGGCGGGAACGGCCGGCTTGGCGACGGCCCGACCTCGGCCCCGCGGTCGGCGGAACCGTTTACGGCTGCCCTCACCGTCGACCGCATCGAGCGCTGCACCGATCGACTCGTACCAGTCGGCCATGTTCGGGTACCGCTCGTCCGGCTCGGCGGCGAGGCCGATGTCGAAGAACGGTTCGAGACCCTCGGCGTAGAAGCCGTCGTGGGCCGCCCACTCGATGATCGCCGTCGCCGAGAAGATGTCGGCCCGGTGGTCGACGACGGTCACATCGTCCCGTTGCTCGGGAGCGGCGAAGCCCTGGGTTCCTCCGCCGGCGGTGAACCCCGACGCCTTGACCAGGTCCTTGGCGTGCCCGAGGTCGGCCAGCAGCAGGCGCTCACCCGGCTCGAGCAGATGGACCGGGCCCTGGCTCGGCGCGCCGTTGCGGGCCCGCGACGACGGGCGGCTGCGGATGAGGATGTTGCCGGGTGACACGTCCCGGTGGACGATGTCGGCGTCGTGCAGCGCGGTCAGCGATTCGGTCAGGTGCTGGGCCAGGGTGACCAGGTCGTCCCGGGTCAGGACCTGGTGGGCCTGGCGGATCTCCTCGACCCGCCGGCGGAGGTCACCGCGATCGGCCAGCTCCAGCACCATGAACGGCTGGCCGGTCTCGGTCTCGCCGACCTCGTAGATCCTGGCGATGTACGGGCTGGTGACCGTGGCCCGCAGCTTGTACTCGTCCATGAACCGGCGCCGGGTGTCGGGCACCAGGCTGTGGTTCTCGGCCAGGACCTTGATGGCGACCTCGCGATGGCGTTCCTCGTCGAGCCCCCGGTAGACGGTGGAGAACCCGCCGGCACCGATCGGGGCGATGATCCGGTAGCGACCGATGTGGTGCTTGGTCCGGGTCATGGCCTCACGTCGAGGGGAGCTCGGGCAGCCGGGCCGCGAGCAGGGCCCGGCCTCGGCTCAGCCTCGAGCGCACGGTGTTGATGGCCAGGCCCTGGCGCTCGGCGATCTCCGAATAGCTCAGCCGCTCGACGTCTCGCAGCAGGACGGTCTCCCGGAAGACGGGCGGCAGCGAGTAGACCGCCTCCCGCACCAGGTTGCGCTCGGCCACGAGCGAGCTGACCCGACGTTGGGTCCAGTCGCCGGCCTCGTCGTCGAGCTCGGTCGACGACCGCTGCCGACGCAACTCGGACACCGCCGTGTTGCGGGCGAGTGACCACAGCCAGGTGGTGAACTTCGAGTCGCCCCGGTACCGGTGGATCGACCGGGCGACGGCGATCAGCACCTCCTGTTCGACCTCCTCGGCCAGGACGGCATCGCGCACGTGGCGGGCGATGGCCGGGGTGGCCAGGCGATAGTCGGTGACCAGGCCGAGCAGCAGCTCGAGTGCGTAGGGTGAGCCCTCGGCGGCCGACAGGGCCAGGAGGTTGAGGACCTGATTGGCCTCGGCGTCATCGCCGTTGGCGTAGAGGGCGATCAGCCGGGCCTCGGCCTTCGGTGATCCCTTGGCGAGCTGGGCCACGAGGGCGTCCAGGCTCGACCGGTGTCCGGTCGGGCGCTCCCCGTCGATTGATCGCCAAGACACTGCCACCACCCTAGGTCCACCGGGCATGCTGCCGCTAGGCGCACAGCGGGCCGTCGGCGGCCGCGGCTGATCGTTCGCCGACGCCATCGGCCGGTGCCGGCGGCTCCGGCACGGTGATCTGGCGGCGGTTCTCAGCACCAAGCGAGGCCACAGCGTAGCGGTCGTGCAGCGACAACGATGGTCGCCACGCCCACCATCTCGATCCGTGAACCCGAATGTCCTCCGAGGCCATCGGCCGACTCGGTAGTGTTTTCGGATGGATCAATTCGGATCGGAGATCCGGGCGGCGCTGACCGCCAACCGGGCCAACTGGAACAGCCGGGTCCCGGTCCACGTCGGGCCGGACGGGTACCGGCTCGATCGGTTGGTCGACGACCCCATGGCGCTGTCCGACGTGGTCGACTTCGACCGTCGCTACCTCGGCGACCTGACCGGTCAGGACGCCCTGCACCTCCAGTGCCACATCGGGACCGACACGATCTCCCTGGCCAGGCTCGGCGCAACGGTCACCGGCCTCGACTTCTCCGAGGCGGCCATCGATGCGGCCGCCGACCTGGCCGAGCGGTGCGGGGTGAAGGCCGAGTTCGTCCTCGCTGATCTCTACCGGGCCCCCAGCCTGGTCGCGCGCACGTTCGACCTCGTCTACACCGGCGTCGGGGCCATCCCCTGGCTCCCCGACATCCAGGCCTGGGCCTCGGTGGTGGCCGAGATGTTGCGGCCGGGCGGGCGCTTCCACATGACCGAGGGCCACCCGATGGCGCTCGTCTTCGCTGACGACGCCACCCCGGAGCACCTCCGCATCGACTACCCCTACTTCGAGGGCCGCCCGGCCATGCGCTTCGAGGACTCGGCCAGCTACATCGGTTCGGGCACGATCGAATCGCCGGAGTCGTTCGAGTGGGCCCACAACCTCGGGGCCATCGTGCAGGCCTTGATCGACGCCGGCCTCATCATCGACCGGCTGGAGGAGCATCGCGAGCTGGCCTGGCCGTTCCTGCCGTGGATGGAGCCGGTGCCGGATCGGGAGGGCTGGTACCGCCTCCCCGAGTCGTTGCGCCACTCGATCCCCCTGATGTTCACCCTCCAGGCCCGCAAGCGCACCTGATCGGCCGCCCGGCGACGGTCATCCGGCCGCCAGCGGGAAGAATCCGGTTCCGTCCGGAAGTTTTCGGCCACCCCCTTCGTCCAAGGTGATGTGGGACGCACCGACCTGAACCACGGCGGGCCTCGATGGCGGCCATGATGGTCGACGTGACCGACCCGTCCCTCGTCCGGCAGGCGGTCGACGGTGACGTCGACGCGTTCGCCAAGCTCCTGCGCGAGCACGACGACCGGATGCGGGCGGTTGCCTATCGCCTGGTCGGCTCCGACACGGCGATGGACGACGTGCTCCAGGTCGCGTACCTCAAGGCCCACCGGGCCCTGCCCGGGTTCCGGTCCGAGGCCGACTTCGGCACCTGGCTGCACCGGATCGTGGTCAACGCCGCCTACGACCACCTCCGCACGATCGGGCGGACGGCCGAGGTGTCGCTCGACGCCGTCCCCGAGCCGGTCGCCCCGACGTCCATGGAAGACCGTCTGGCGCTCGGCACCCAGCTCCAGGAGGCGTTGGCCACGCTCACCCCCGACTTCCGGGCCGCCGTAGTGCTGGTCGACGGTGAGGGGCTGTCCTACGCCGAGGCGGCCGAGGCGTTGGGCGTCGAACGAGGTACCTTGGCCAGCCGCCTCAACCGGGCCAGGGCCCAGCTCCGCGATCGGCTCCGCCGGCCCGATGACGAGGAGACCAGATGACCGACGATCTCCTTCCCGACGATCCGCCTCCGGTGGCCGAGTACCGCGACCCCGAGCTGACCAGCCGCTTCGCCACCGACTCGGTGCCCGGACATCAGCCCGGGTTCTGGACCGATCTCGAGGCGAAGCTCGGGGTCGGTCAGCGCTTCGATGGCCCCGTCGGCCTCGCCGCCGGCGGCGACGGTGAGGGCGATGACCGTCGTGATGGCGATGACGACGTCGACCTGCTCGACCCCTCGACCTCGCCGCTCGAGCTGGTCGGTCGCCCGGCGAGCGTCGACCGGCGCCGGTCCACTGGCCGCTGGCTGGCCGCAGCCGCCGCGGCCCTCGTCGTCGCCGTCGGGGGTGCCGTGCTCGTCGACCGGGCCCGACCGTCTTCGGTGGTCGAGTCGGCGACCCCCGAGCCGACCCCAACGGTGACCACCGAGCCGTCGACCACGACCGTCGTCGAGTCGACGACGACAACCGAGGCCCCCGCCTCCTCGACGACGACGTCGGTCGAGCCGTCGACCACCACGGCTGCGGCCGCCTCGGCCGAGCCGGTCGCCGGCCCGGTCGGCTACTTCGATGGTGATGCCACCGTCAGGAGCATCGGTCCCGGTGAGGTCGTCGGCTTCAGCCCGGACGGCTCGGCCGCGCTCGTCGTCGATGACGCCCCCGGACCGTCGCTCGGCTGCGAGGGGGCCGAGCACCTGATGCTCTACACCCAGAGCCTGGCCACCGGCGAACGTCGACCGGCGATCGAGGTCGGCCCCGGCGAGCCACCGATGGTCGTCGAGACCGGCGGCATCGAGCTGGCGATCGCCCCGTTCGACGCCATCCCGCCCGAGGTCGCCACCCGCCCCGTCTACTGGCTCGACTGGTGTGACGGGGTACCGGGAGCCGTCCACCGTGGCGTGCTGTCCGCCGACGGGACGATCACCCGGGTCGAAGCACTTCCGGCCGGTGAGCCCGATCCGTTCGGCGACGACCGCTTCGATCTCACGCCGGCACCAGACGGTCGCCACGGCGTCGCCATCGAATCGGGCGCCGCCACCGTCGTTGAACTCGACGGAGCCGGACAGCCGGTCGCCGACGGCACCGTTCGTGCCGTACCTGCCGAGGTGGCTGACGTCACCGTCAGCCGGGCCGTCTGGTCGCCCGACGGGCAGGCCGTCGCGCTCGGGGCCGACGACTCGGTGGTGCTCTGGTCACCGTGGACCGGCGAGCACCAGCGCTTCGTCAACGGCGCCACCACCGGGTTGGCGTTCGGGGCGGACGGGCGGCGGCTGGCCGTCGTCTCCCGGGACCGGAGCCTGCGCAGCAGCGTCCTCACCTTCGGTGACCTGCCGGATCCGGTTGCGGCACCGGCCCGGTGCTCGGGACGGGTCGAGCTCACGCCGCTGTCCGGCGAGACGTTGCTCGCCGATGGCATCGCCCCCGCGGTGGCCGCCACGCTGCTCGCCGTCGACGATGCGGCAACCACCTGCGACTGGGATGTCCTCGGCGAGTTGGCCGCCGACGGCTTCGTCGCCAGCTTCGGTGGCGGGCAGGTCATCCCCTTCTGGCAGGAGCAGGAGGCCGCCGGCCGTTCACCCATGTGGTTCCTGCGGGTGTTGGTGCGCCAGCCATTCGGGATCGACGCCGAGGTCGACCCGGCGCTGTCGGTGTGGCCGTCGCTGCATCTCGAGACGAGCTGCGACTACACGCCGGCCCAGCGTCGGGTGCTCGCCGCCCTGGGGTACGACCCGGCGCTGGCAGCCGAGGGTTGCCGGGCCATCGGCGGCTACGGCGGCTACCGGACCGGCATCGACGCCGACGGGGTCTGGCGGTTCTTCGTCGAGGGTGACTAGCGCGGCGTTCGCCAGTGGGGCGGCGGCGAGGCGACGCGGCGGGCGCCACCGCCGCTAGGCCCTGGTCGGCCAGCCGCAGCGCACGTGCACACCGGGGGAGACGTGCACGACCGGCTCGTCGGTCGGCTGGCGCAGCCCGGCCGCGGCGACCAGCTCGTCGTCCAACGCCCGCACCTCGCCCCGGTGCAGCGGCCACGGTTCGTGGAACATCTCGGCCCGAACGGTCAGCGGGCCCAGCGTGCCGTACAGCGCCCAGCGGGCGGTGAGGAATCGGTCGAGCGGCTCGGAGCGACCGGGCCCGACGACCTCACCGACGTCGACGTCGACCAGTGACGAGGCACCCCGTGGCCCGGGCCACCGTCGCCGCGACCGGTAGATCAACCGGGCTCCCGGACCGTCCGGCTCCTCGATGTCCATGTCGGCCCAGAAGTACGGCACCCGATAGGTGGTGCGAGCGGTGACGACCGCCGGCAACGACGACGCCTCAAGCGAGAAGAACCACACACCGGGCCGGCCCCGTCGATCGACGACGTAGGTCCGCACGTTCGTCTCGGGGAAGTGCAGGATCCGGGGCATCGCCGGAAGGAACGGCAGGTCGATCCGCATCCGGAACGGGATCAGGCCGACCCACGCCGAGCCGTCGAACGACTCGACCCGGAGGCGGTCGGGGATCAGCCGTTGGACCTCCTCGACCGGGTAGCGCCAGTGGAGCATCGTGAGCTGGTCCCAGACCATCCGCATGGTCGGCCGTCGGACGACGAAGGGTCCGTGCTCCGGGTAGCGGGGATCGTTGAGGTCGTGAACGGCGGTCACGCTCCCAGTATGGACGGGCCCCGCTCGCCGCGAGTGACCGCGGGCAGCGCCACGACGGCGCCGCG
This sequence comes from Actinomycetota bacterium, assembly GCA_039195375.1. Classification (GTDB taxonomy): domain Bacteria; phylum Actinomycetota; class Acidimicrobiia; order Acidimicrobiales; family SZUA-35; genus JAHELU01. Next base: position 28,150 of record JBCCVL010000042.1, on the reverse strand, counting down.
GCGCGACGGCGACGGCCGTCACCTGGAGGCTGGCGACCGTCCCGGGGCTCGGGCACAGTGGACTGCCATGTCCGAGGGTGCGTTGCTGGCCAGCCTGAAGCCGGCGCTGGTCCTGCGTTGGGCGGCCGACCCCGAGCTCCCGTCTGCCCGGACGGTGACCGGCACCGTCGTCTCGGCCGACATCTCCGGCTTCACCCGTCTGGCCGAGCATCTGGCCGACGACGGACCGAGGGTCGCAGCGGAGACGCTCAACCGGACCATCAACCGCTGCTTCGAGCCGATGATCGACGAGGTCCTGGCCCGCGGTGGCGACGTGCTGAAGTTCGGTGGTGACGCCATCTTCGTACTGTTCGAGGCATCAGCCGGGTCGGCCCCTGGCATCCCCACCGCCGTCGAGCCCGCCGAGCACATCGATCCCGTCGAGCCCGTCGAGCAGCGCGCCCCTGAGGTCGCCCGACCGGGCGCCGACCATGCGATCCAGGCCGCGGTCGCGGCCAACCGCCTCCAGGAGCTGCTCGCCGAGGTCGACCTCGGAATCGATACCGAGCTGTCGATGACCGTCGGGGTGGCGACGGGGCCGGTCGAGCTGGTCCTCGCCGGGACCGACCGGCGGGAGCTGGTGGTCCACGGCCCGACGGTCGACGAGTGTCTGCGGCTCGAAGGCGAGGCCGAACCGGGCGAGGTGTTGGTCTCGGCAGCAACGGCCGGCTCGATCCCCTCCAGTTGGGTCGACACCGACGATCCCGACGTACTGGTGCTCGTCGGGCCGGGCGCAGGCGAGGCCCCACCAGCGCCGACGCAGGCCACCACCGCCGGCGGGACCGGCAAGGCCGGCAGGGCCAGCAAGGCCGCCGGGTCGGAGACCGAGCTCGACGTCGACGCCGTCACCCGAGTCGTCGGGCCGGACCTGGCCGCAGCGACCGGGGCCTTCGCCGGCGCCCTCGGTGAGGTCAGGATGGTGGCCGTCGCCTTCGTCGACCTGCCGACCGCCGACCTCGACCCCGCGACCGTCGAGGCCACCGTCCGGCGGTCAGACGAGATCAGCCGCCGCCACGGTGTCACCCTGCTCGGCACCGACGTGACCACCGGCGGCACGAAGCTGTTCCTGGCCGCCGGCGCCCCGACCGCAGGGGACGCCGACGTCGACGCCCTGCTCGGCGCGCTCACCGAGCTCGTGCTCGATCCCGGGTCACCGCCGATGCGGGCCGGGGTCAACCGTGGTCTCGTCTATGCCGGCTTCCTCGGCTCCGATCGTCGCCGGACCTTCACCGTGATGGGCGACCCGACCAACCTGGCGGCCCGACTCCAGAGCAAGGCCGAACCCGGCACGATCGCCGTCTCCCAACCGGTGCTCGACGGGGCCCGCGGTCGGTACCCGACCGGCGAGCTGTCCCCGATCCTGGTCCGTGGCCGGCTGGCGCCGGTCACCGTGCATCGTCTGCTCGGCCAGGCGGTCGAGCTGCGGAGCTCACCGGTCGACCCCGAGTTCGTCGGCCGCAACGACGAGTTGGCCCGGCTGCGGGGTGCGCTCGACGAGGCCAGGCGGGGCCAAGGCGCCGCCATCGGCCTCGTCGGCGAGTCCGGGGTCGGAGCATCACGGCTGATCGCCGAGGTCGCCGACGACCTGCCCGTCGGTGTGTTACGGCTCGACCTGATCCGGCGGCTGGCGGGGCCCGCACCCTACGCTGCCGTGGCTCCGGCCCTGCGGGCCCTGGCCGCGGTCGACGGCGACGGCCGCGATGGGGTCGACGCCCTCGCCCAGTGGTTGGAGCGGGTGGCGCCCGACGTCGTGCCGTGGTTGCCGCTCGTCGCGCCGGCCTTCGGGATCGACGCCGAGGACACCGAGGCGACGGCCGCCATCAGCGACGAGTTCCGCCAGGCCCGGGCGATCGAGGAACTGGCGACCGCGCTCGGCTCGACGTTGACCGGCCCGACCGGCCTGGTGGCCGAGGACCTCCATCACGCCGACCCGGCCTCGCTCGCGCTGTGTCAGGCCATCGCCGATCGTTGCCCCGAGCAGCCGTGGCTGCTGCTGACCTCGACCCGACCGGATCGCCCCGGCATCGCTGGCGGCGAGACGTTGACCCTCGGCCCGCTACCGATCGACGCCGCCCGGACCCTCGTCGACGAGCTCGGCGATCTGCCGGCGGCCAGACAGCAGGCGCTGGCCGAGCTCTCCGGTGGCAACCCTCGGTTTGCCATCGAGCTGGTCCAGGCCGACCGGGCGGCACCGGGAGGCTCCGGTCCAACCGCCGGTTCCTCGTCCGCCGATCTGCACTCGATCGAGGCCCTGATCACCGGCCGCATCGACCGGCTCGGCCACGAACCACGCCTGCTGCTCCGCACCGCAGCGGTGCTCGGCCGTCGCTTCTCGCTGCCACTGCTGCGATCGGTCCTCGCCGGCGACGGGGCCGGACCGGACCTGATCGACGGCCTCTCGACGTTCCCCAACCGGCTCGACCGCCTGGTCGACGACGAGGGCGACGGCTGGTACACGTTCCGCTCCGGCGTGATCCACCAGGTGGCCTACGACGGCCTGTCGACCGAGCGACGCCGCCAGCTCCACCGGCTGGTTGCCGAACTGCTCGGCCGGGAGGAGGCCGACCCGGGGGAGCTGGCGTGGCACCACGAGCAGGCCGGCAACGATCATCGGTGCTGGGATATCAGCCATCGGGCGGCCGAACGGGCCAGGGAGCTCGGGCTGATGGCCGAGGTGGCCCGCCACCTGACGAGGGCGGTGGCGGCGGGGGAGCGGGCCGGCCCGTCCGTCGTCGACGAGTCGGCCATCACCGACGCCATGGTCGAGCTGTTCGGGGCGCTGGTGGCGGCCGGTGAGGAGGCCGAGGCGGTCGCGGTCGGGCAACGGGTCGTCGACCGCCTCGAACCCTCCGTCGATCGGGCCCGCTTCGCCTTTCGCTACGCCTACGTCCGCGGCGAGCACGACGGCTCGTTCGAGGCCGGGATCGACTGGCTGGTCGACGAGCTCGAGCGGCTCGACGCCGCGCCGTTCGACGACGAACGACGCCGGTCCGAGGCCCGGGCCTGGGTGGCGGCCGGGCTGGCCAGCCTCCACTGGCGCAACGCCTCGGCCGACCGCGCCCTGGCCGCGGCCGACCGCGCGATCGCCGACGCCAACGCCGCCGGCGAGCCCGGCCCCGAGGCGCCGGCGCTGCTCACCCGTCACGTCGTCCTGGCCGATCGGGTGAGTCCGGAGCGGGAGGCCGCGGCCGAGGAGCTGATCGACGTCGCCACCGCAGCCGGCGACACCCGGGTCCTCATCAGCGGACACAACAACATCGGGCTCGACCTCCAGGACGGCGGCCGGTGGGACGAGGCGATCCGTCACTACGAGCGGGGGATGCAGCTCGCCGATCGGATCGGCGACGATCAGCGACGGCGGTATCTGGCGGTCAACCGGGCGGTGCTGCTCGGCGACCAGGGACGGTGGGACGAGGCCCGTCCGCTGCTCGACGAGTTGCGGCGCCAGGCCAGCTACGGCGGGGGCGGCGTCGTGGTGGCCTGGATCGAGTTGGAGCTCGGACGGCTCGAGGTCCATGCCGGCCGGATCGAGGACGGTCGGCGCTGGCTGTCGTCGGCCGCCGACCGCTTCGCCGTCGCCGGGAGCCGGACCGACCACTACGAGATGGCGCTGCTGTGGATGGCCGCCGACCTCGGCGACGGGCGATCGGGCGACGTGCTCGATGGCGCCGATCGTCTCGAGCCGATCGACGACGTCCCGCCTCGTCTGCTCGGCCGGCCGGCGCTGCTCCGTGGCTACGCGCTGCTGCAGCAGGCCAGGCCGGACGAGGCGGCCGACGAGCTGGCCACCGCGGTGGCCGAGACCGACGGCGTCTATCTCTTCGGCCACGCCAGGGCCCTCGTCGGCCGAGCCGAGGCCGAGGACGATCTCGGTCGGGGCCGATCGGCCCGTCGGACCCGAGGCGAGGCCCAGGAGGTGCTCGGCCGCCTCGGCGTCGAGGCGCTCCCGGTGATCCCGTTGCCCCGCTGAACCCGCGCCGGCCGGCCACCGATTCGGGCTGTGCCCACCACCGGCCGACCGGGCCTGGGCGCAGTGACCTGCCGGTGGGCAGGTCTGCGGTTGCCACCGTCTGGCCGACCCACAAGACTGCTCCCACCATGCGAGCGGAACTCGAGCCGGCCATCGACCCCGGCACCCACCGGGGTGCCGTGACGTCGATCCTCGTGCCAGGCGACGGCGGGTTCTTCGTGACCGTCGGTTGTGACCGGCGGGTCCGGGTGTGGGAGCCGGGCCGGCCGACGCCACGCTGGACGGTCGTCGGTCGCCCGGGTCGCGGTCGGACCGGTCGGCCCGCCGCCGCACTCCATCCCGCTCGCCCGCTGCTGGCCATCGCCGTCGACGACCGCACCGCCGACGACCGGGCCGCACAGGACCCGACCGGCGGTGGCGGCCAGGATTGGTCGAGCCTCCTGTGGATCTGTGACCTCGACGCCAGGCTCGGCCCCGACCTGTCGGCCGGGTCGACGCGCCGCAACGCCCAGGCGGCGGCCGACGACAGCGACCGGTCGAGCTCCAGACCGGTCGTCCGGACCTACCGGTGGCCCGAGCCGATCCGGGCCGTTGCCTACGACCCGACCGGTGCGTGGTTGTTGGTGGCCGGCGAGCGTCGACTCCTGGCCCTCGACGCCGACGATCCGGCCGCCGGGCCCGACGCCGTCGCCTGGCCGTCGGAGGCCGCGGCCCGGGTCGAGCTCGAGCACGAGCCGGTCGACCTCGTCGTCGGGGCCTGTGACGGGGCTCCCCGGGCATTCGTGACGTCGCTCGTCGGCGGCGTGCGGGCCTTCGACCTCGTCGACGGGCACCTGGAACCCGCCGGGTTCGAGCTCCGAGCCGATGCCGAAGCCCCCGCCGTCCCCGACCTCGGCCCGATCGATCGCCTGGCCGTCCGGGGTCCCCGGCTGGCGCTCGCCGGCCGCCGCGGGCCGGTGGTGATCGGCGATCTCGACGGCGGCTCGATGCGGGCGGTGACCGACGCCGGCGGCGGCCGTGGCGGCAGCCTTGCCTTCGCCGACCAGGGCGACCGGCTGGTCGTCGGGTCCCGCATCCGAGGTCTCTCGGTGGTCACGGTGCACGACATCACGTCGGCGGGTGAAGACGACCCGACCGGAGGCGATGAGAATGGCGGGCAGGTCGGCGACCAGTGGGACGGCGACCGGCGGGACGACGAGGGGGCCGACGGCGACGAGTCGGTGCTGTTCGCCCCGATCGGTGGCCGGTTGTACGACGCCGAGGCTGACGCCGTCGGGTTCCTCGACCGGGGTACCGTCGTCTCGGCCGGCGGCACCGGCCAGTGGATCGACGAGTGGGCGGCGTGGACGTTCCCCGAGGACCCCCGCCTCGACGCCGAGGCGGCCGACGCCACGATCGCCGGTGTCGGTCGCTCGGTCACCGCCGTCGGCATCGACGGGACCAGGATCGGCTTCGAGCACCCGCTCGACGAGGGTGTCGCCGAGTTCTTCGACCAGTTCGACGACGAGTTCGAACGGGTCGGCAACGGCTCGCCGGCCGGGGTCGACTGGTTCGACCTCGCCGTGCCGGATCTCGTCGACCCGAGCATCGGCCGCTCGGTCGACCCCGCAACCGGCTCGGAGCACGGCGGCCCCGAGCACGGCGACGCCATCGGGGACGAGACGGGCTGGGGTCGGGCCAGCCGCCGGCGGCACGAGCGAGACGTGGCCACGGCCGACGGCACCCGGGTCGACCTCCTGACCGTCGAGGAGGACGACGGCGACCCGCACCTCGTGCTCAGCCCGGCCGGGCTCCGACTGACCGGCCACGGTCGCTACCGGACGAGCACCCCGACCGCCTGGAGCTTCGTCGGCGACCGGGCGATCGTGGTGGCCGAACGCGACGGCCATCTCCGGCTGCTCCGGGAGACGGCGGACGGGGAGATCGTCGGCCGCCTGTTGGCCGTCGGCGGTCGGGTGCTCGACGTCGCCGTCGACGACCGCTGGCTCGTGGTCGGCGGTGACGACCAGACCGTGCGTCTGTGGTCGCTCGACCACCTCGGGCTCGACGACCTCGACGGCGACCCCGACGACCCGGCCGGCATCGTCCCGCCCACCCTCAGCCTGTTCGTGACCACCGACGGGGAGTGGGTGCTGTGGAGCCCAGGTGGCTACTACACGGCCAGCACCACCGGTGACCGCCACCTCGTCTTCCACCTCGATCGAGGCGAGACCGAGGTGCCGCTCGGGTTCGCCGCCGACCGGTTCTCCCGCCACTTCTACCGGCCGGCCGTCATCCGGGAGATCGTCGCGACCGGGAGCGAAGCCGAGGCGCTCGCCACGGGCGACGTGCCCGACTTCGACCCGGCCGACAACCTGCCGCCGGTCATCGACGACGTCGAGATCGCCGAGGACGACGACGCGGCCAACGTCCGGTTCCGGGTGGTCGACGTCGGGGGCCCGCCGGCGACCAGGGTTGCCATCGTGCACAACGGTATGCCGGTCTGGGAGGCCAGCCCGGGCGGCCATGACGACGACGAGTACGAGGCCTGGGTCTGGCTCGACCCCGGGGCCAACGAGATCCGGATCGTGGCCGAGAACGAGGTGGCCAAGGCCACCCCCCAGGTCGAGTCGTTGCGTCGACCGGGGAGCGACGACGAGCCGGCGCCCGCCGGCGATCGCCCGCCCGGCTTCGCCCGCCGGCGTCCGTGGGCCGTCTCGACCCCGACGTACGAGGAGGCCCTCGTCGAGGTCGGGGTCGAGTACGACACCGACACCGACACGGAGACCGATACCGCCCCCGACGTCGGGGAGTGGGTCGATCCGGTACCCGACGAGGCGGTCGAGGTGTGGGGCGAGCCGAACTGGGAGGACGAGGAGGAGCCCCTGATCGCGGCTTCGGTCGAGCTGGCGGCGCCGCCGCCGGTCGAGGTCAGGACCGGTTCGGTCCGCTTCGACCTCGCCACCACCGGTGAGTCCGACACCGAGTTGGTGGCCGCCGGCAACGGGGTCGACCTCTGGCGGGCCACGGTCGTTGCCCCGGCCCGGGTCGAGCTGGCGCTCGACCTCCCGGTCGTCGACGGCGAGAACGTGCTCCGCGTCGATGCGACCGACGACTCCGGCACGTGGTCGGTGGCCGAGACCCGGCTGACGGTCGGCCCACGCCAGCCGGGTGACGGGATCACGCCCGGGTTCGACGAGCCGGCCCCCGCCCCGCCGGCTGCCGATCCCGGCCAGGGTCGGGCCACCACGCCCGAGACGATCGAGACGGCCGACCCGTTCGACGACGAGGACCACCCACCAGTCGAGCACACGGTCCGGTCCGGCACGGGCGGTCCGCAGCGGATGGGCGCACTCCAGGCCGGTCCGCCCGGCCATGGCGGATCGGCCGCGCTGGCCACCGATCCGATGACCGCCCGAGCCGCCGGTGGCGCCGGTCCGACCGGTCGCCCGCCCCGACCGACCGAGGAGGACCCGCATCTCTTCCTGCTCTCGATCGGGGTGTCCGACCTGGTCAACGACCAGGGGCCGTTGGCTGACCTCCGCTACGCCGCCGACGACGCCCTCGAGCTCGGCAGCCGCTTCTCGGCCGGCCGGAGCGGCGCGTTCGCCAACGTCTGGCGCCGGGTGTTGGTCGACGGCGCCGCCACCAAGACCGGCATCGAGGCTGCGCTGACCGAACTGGAGGACGCAGTACGGGCCAGGACCGTCGACAAGGCGGCCCGCAACGTCCGCTCCCGGGATGTCGTCCTGTTCTTCTTCGCCGGCCACGGCATCACCCATCGCGGCGACAACGGCACCGGCGACCGGTTCTACATGGTCGCCCACGACCACGACGACGACCGGGTGCCCGACACCGGCGTCGACTTCGACTTCATCGGGCGAACCCTCTCCGGGCTCAACGCCGAGGTGATCGTGCTGATCGACGCCTGCCACTCGGGTGCCGCCCTCCCCGGCCTGTACGAGCGGAGCAACCCGGTCGAGCTGGCCAAACAGCTCCAGCTGGCACGGGATCGAACCCTCTACATCGTCAGCGCCACCACCAGCGACGAGAAGGCGTGGGAGCACGAGCTGCTCGTGCCGTACGAGCGGACCGGCCGGCCCCGGACCCGGGTCGGTCACGGCTTCTTCACCCACGCCATCCTCAGGAAGGTCGACGCCGTCGACCGCACCGGCGAGTCGCTGTCGCTGCTCACCCTCATCGGCGGCGTCCAGGACGCGCTCGACCAGTGGACCAGCCGCCGAGGCTGGGAACACGTCAAGCAGCGGCCGAAGGCCCGCATCGAGGGCCAGCAGATCCCGCGGCTGGAGATCTACGAGAAAAGGAGAGGCAGATGACAAGCGCAGCTGACGTGGTGGTGGTCGAGCTGACCAACCCGGCGACCGACGGCCCGATCGCGGTCACGATGACGCTTGGGGGAACCAGCCGACACATCGCCGACCTGGCCCCCGGACGATCGATCCTGCTGGTCTCGCCCCCGGGAGCGTCGTGGGAGTTCTCGCCGGCGACGACCGGTGATGACGATCGGGTGTTCGACGACGAGGACACGGCTCCGGGTGACGACGGTGGCCGGGGTCGGAGCCTGGGTCAGTGACGGCCCGCGGTCGGCGCCGGCCGATGCCGATGCCGGTGTCGATGGTGGTGCCGATGCCGGTGTCGGTGGTGGTCCGGTGAGCCGGGTCGAGACCGCGTTCACGTCGATCAGCTGGATCCCGTCCGAGGCGATGACCGGTCTCATGCGGCTGCCGATGGACGCCGGCATCGGCCGCTACGACGAGCCGCCGCCGGATCGCCTCGACGACGACCTCGAGGCCTTCGTGGCCGCCGGGCGGTGCCGGTTCGCCAACCACGTCACCGCCTGGGCCGAGTTCGATGATCACGGCGGGCTCGTCGACTGCGGCATGACCGGCGGTGGCTTGGTGGCCCCGACCGAGGTCGACCTCCGGGCCCTGACCCTCAAGGTGCCGGCGATCGCCTTCCCCGAGATCCGCTCGACCGAGGAGGGCGACGGCTCGGTCACCCTGGTGCAGACCGCTGGCGGTCGGACCGGGGCACCGCTGCCCCGGCGGACCGGGTCGGCCGGCCGGCCCCGGCTCCGGTCACCGACGGCGTGGACCACCCTGGCGGTCACGCTCCGGGCCGACGGTACGGGGTCCGGCGAGGGTCGGGGGGCGAGCGCCTTTCCCCGGCACTGGTTCTACGACGCCGACGGCGCCCTCGTCGGCAAGTCGGCCACGATCGATTTCGGCGAGTGGACCGGTGGCCTGCACGACGAGGACACGCCATGGGGCGACCGCGAGCGAACCCTGCTGGCCTCGACGCCCGAGAGCGAGCTGGAGCGGGAGCTGTCGACCGCCATCATGCGGGGCACCCGCCGACCGTCGATCCGGCGGTTCGAACCCGGTGACGACCTGATGGTCGAGGGAGCGCCGGCGGACTCGCTCGGGTTGCTGATCGACGGGATGGTCGAGATCGACGTCGGCGGCCGGGTCGTGGCCGAGTGCGGCCCCGGGTGTGTGATCGGTGAGCGGGCGTTCCTCGAGGACGGCCGCCGCACGGCGACGGTGCGGGCGCTGACGCCGGTCAAGTTCGTCGAGGCGACGGTCGAAGCGTTCGACCGCGGCGACCTGGAGCGGCTCCGCACCCTGCACCGCCGCGAGCACGACTGACCCCGGAGGTGGACCCGGTCCCTACGCGGTCAGGTCGCGGAGGCGCTTCTTGTCGATCGAGTGCTGCCAGTCGGCCAGGATCGCCCGGATGGCGCTGATCAGGGCCAGCGGCTGATCCAGTGGGATGTGGTGGTAGGCCTGGGGGATCTCGACCATCGGGGCGTTCCGACCGGTCAGCTCCTCCATGTACGACTGGACCTCCATGGTCACCAGGTCGCTGAGCTGCCCGTGCATGAGGGCCAGCCGGCACCGGGTCTGCCGCAGGTAGTCGTTGGTCTGGTACCGCTCGCGCACGAACACCGCCGGGTCGAACTTCCAGGTCCAACCACCCTCGACCTCGCGGAGCGAGTGGCGGGCGATGTGCTCGACCACGTAGTCGTTGGTCACCGGCTGGGGCGGCTGGAGGTGGAAGTGCTCGAGCGCCGTCTCCAGGTCGGGGTACGTCTTGGGATTGCGGAACATCCGTCCCCGCTCCCCCTCCTCCGACTCCGGATCGGGCTGGCGGACGGGTGCGTCGACGATGATCGCGCCGTCGAGCTCGTCGCCGTGGCGGGCTGCGGCGGCGATGGCGACGTGGCCCCCCATCGAGTGCCCGACGACGATCGGGCGACCCTGCACCCTGGCGTGGCGGGCGACGGCCATGATCTCGTCGGCCCACGTCTCCATCGAGTAGTGCTCCCGGCGGCCGCTGTCGCCGTGGCCCGACAGGTCGGGGGCGACGACGAAGTACCGGTGGGACCGGGTCGACGTGAACTGGGGGGCGATGAACGACCACCAGTGCGCGTGGGCCGCCCCGCCGTGCAGGAGGATCAGGCCGGGGTCGTCCGGGTCACCCCAGCACAGGTAGTTGATCCGGCCGCCGTCGACGTCGACGGCGTGGAACTCGGGCCGGGAGGCGATGGCACCGGTGAACCAGCTTGGCGGTCTCGACATGGGGTCCAACCATAGAGCCCGCCCCCATCTGGGCCGAAAACGTGCCGTGGACCTGAACCCCGGTCTCCCGGGCCTCAGGTCCACGGCATGGCGTCTCTCGGCTCTCACAGCATTCTCGACGGCGCCCATCGGACGCTGGCGGTTGAGAGAATGGGGGAGGATCGACGCCAGTGGTAGGTATGCGGTCGCTGCTCATCAGGCTGTCACAGCGTCCGGACACACACTCGGCGTTGACGGCGATAGTTGGCGGAAGGGCCTCCTCGTCGGCGGGTGAGGGTGTCGTCTGTCCTACGACACTGGGCACCCTACTACGACGTCCCGAAGGTGTGTCAACACCGTGACGCAGGGTTGGGCAACCTCAGATGTGCTCCCTGACGTTCATCAAAATGAGGTATGCGCCTTGACAGGGAGGGGCCTGCGGCGAGGTGCGACCGCATGAAACCGCTCCCAGCTCGTCGACAGGATGACGGCGCAGAACGGCATCGACGCGCCCGGTGAGGTGACATCGGTCCACGTGACTTGCGCCTTCGGGGTGGCCGCGCACATCATGTTTTTACGGCGTCTGCGGTAGGGCCCGGGCGAGGGGCTACCACCGGAGTGGAACGTTTTGGGTGACCGATGAGCCGAGGCATGACCGAGCTCGCTGACGCGTGCAGCACACCGTTCCGTGAGTCGGGCGCGGCCTCGGCGCTGGCCGAGCGCTACTCGATCGCCTCGCCAGACGGCGTGACCAGGATCGCCGAGCGGGCGGTTCCGATCGTGGTCGACGCCCTCCGCCGGCGGTCGGTCGACCCCGATGCGGCCGACGAGCTCGCCGGCCTGGTCGCCTCGGTCGATCCCCGCGGCCTGCGCGACGCCGAGGCCACGTTCGCGGTCGGTGGTCACGAGGCCACGGGCTCCCGCCTGCTCCGTCACCTGATGGCCGAGCGTCGCACCCGCCGCCAACTGGCTCGCGAAGCAAACGACGTCGACGTGCACCAGGCGGCCGGCCCCGGCCTCCTCGCCGCCGTCGCCTGGGTCTCGGCGGCCGAGGTCAGACGTCGTCTCGATCGGCTCGAACCCGAGCCTCCCGGCTTCCCGACGACCAACGGTCATGCGCCGGACCCCCCGGATCCTCCTGGCCCGCCCGATCGACGCGCCGTCGACCTGCGCTCGCTGCGGGTGGTGCTCGACGCCGAGGACGATCGTGAGGCGGAGCCCGAGGGCGACGACCAGCCCGCCGATCCGGACGCTCCCGATCCGGACGGGAGTCTCGGGGGGACCGACCCGTCCGGCCAGGCGATGATCGACCTCCGAACCACCGCCGACCCGACGGCCAACGATGCGGCGTCGACCCGGTCCGACCGCCGGAACGGCGCCGCCGGCTCCGACCGGTTGGGTCCGGCGCCGATCCCCGACATCGAGGGAGCCACCATCCGCGGCGCCCCGAGACCGGCCGACCCGTCTGCCCTCGCCCCCGATCCGTCGATGGCGATCCGCGGCCCCGACCGCAACCGGCGCCGGGATCGGCCGGCGATGGCCGACGCCGACCAGGAGCCCGCGGTCCGGTCGAGCGCGCTGGTCATCGGGCTGGCGGTCGTGCTCGTCCTGCTCGTGGTCGCGGCCATCGCCGTGTGGCTGCTCGACCGCGGCGGTCAGGTCGACGTCGACGACCTGTCGGTTGCCGCCGTCGTGGCGATGACGATCCGCTAGCGGCCGCCGGTCGAGCCGACGCCGTGCTCGACCATCCACTGCTCCACCGCGGTGACCTCCATCGGGCGGGCCAGGTGGAAGCCCTGGCCGATGTCGCAGCCCATCTCGGTCAGGCGCCTCGCCTGTTCCTCGGTCTCGATGCCCTCGGCCACCGACGACGCACCGAGACCACGAGCCAGGTCGATGATCTGGGCCACCAGGTTCTCGCCGGTCGCATCGACGCCGACCCGGTCGACGTAGGACTTGTCGATCTTGACCACGTCGTAGGGCAGCTCCCGCAGGTGACTGAGCCCGGCGACCCCGGTGCCGAAGTCGTCGATGGCGATGTGGCTGCCCAGCTCGCGGAGGTGCTGGAGCTGTGATCGGATCCAACCGGCGTCGTCGATCATCGCCGACTCGGTCAGCTCCACCACCAGCGATTGGGGGTCGAGCCCTGCCCCTTCGACCAGGTAGATGAGGGCGTCGAGCTCACCGTGGCGCTCGAGTTGGCGGGCCGACAGGTTCACACCCATCGTGAGCCGGTCGAACCCGTCGAGCCGGACTCGCCAGTCGACCAGCTGCCGGCAGGCCTCCTCGACCACCCAACGGCCGAGCTCGACGATCAACCCGCTCCGCTCGGCCAGCGGGATGAAGGTGGCGGGGGAGATCGGGCCGAGCGTCGGGTGGTTCCAGCGCAGCAGCGCCTCGAAACTGACGATGTCGCCGGTCTCCAGCGACAGCAGGGGTTGGTACACGAGCCGGAACTCACCCCGGTCGAGGGCCGGCCGGAGGGCGCTGCTCAACTCGAACCGCTGGTCGATCTGGTCCTGCAGCGTCTGGTCGTAGACGACCACCTCGTCGCCACCACGCTGCTCGGCCTGGTGCAGCGCGACCGAGGCGGCCTGCATGAGCCGATCGACCTCGGCCCAGCGGTCCCTGGTCGTGGCCATGCCCACCGCCACCCGCAGGTGGTGGGCCCGACCGTCGATCTCGAAGGGCTCCTCGAACACCCAGGCCAGCCGGTCGGCGAACCGCCGCAGCGACCGCTCGGACGGTCCGATGGCGACCACGGCGAACTCGACCTCGCTCGTCCGAGCGAGCACGTCGACCCCTCGCAGGGCCTCCCGGAGCCGGTCGGCCACCTCCTTGAGGAGGTGGTTGCCACCGACGGTGCCGACGGCATCGTGGAACTCGCCGAAGTCGGCAAGGACCAGCGTGACGACGGCCGCAAGGTGGTCTGGCGGCAGCCGGCGCAGCGTGGCCTGCAGCTCGTACTCGAACGACGAGCGATTGAGGAGCCCGGTCGGCTGGTCGAGCACGGCCCGGCTGCGGAGGCTCTCCTCCAGCCGGCGCAGGACCGTCACGTCCCGCAACACCAGGAGCATCGAGCCGCCATCGACATGGGCCATCGTCAGCTCGGCCAGGAGGGGACGCCCCGGCATCGTGTCGACGTCGACGTCGAGCACGGTGCCGTCGAGCTCCGTCGCCGGTCGTCGCACCAGTTGGCGCACCATCTGGGCGGATGCGGTGTCGAGCAGGTCGCGCATCGACGTGCCGACGAGTTGCTCGGGCCGGTAGCCCATGACCCGTTCGACGCTTGGGCTGATGGCGACGATCGTCAGCTCCCGGTCGACGACGACGAACACATCGCTGCACCGCTCGATCATCACGTCGAACGGCAACGGGCCGGACGACGACGGCCCGCCGTCGACCAGGTCGACGAGCTCGCCCCGGTTGATGCCGTCACCGATTTCGGCCGGCTCGCGGTCCGCCACGAGGGCCCGTTCGTCTGCGCTCGAGCGGACCGCACCGTCGTCCGGCCGGTCGGTGTCGCCGGCCACCGTCGCGTCCGCCTCATCGGCGCCGGCCGGCGCGTCTCGCCGTTCATCGTCGGCGGCAGTCGGGTCCGTCGTCGGAGCTGCGGCGCGCTCGCCGGTCGGTGACGGCTCGGGGTCGACGAAGGCGATGCGGGTCGGGACGGCGGCGGCCGCCGCTGCGGCCAGCGCGTTCCGCACCCGGAGGCCGGCGACGAGCCCCCCGGCCAGGCCGGCGGTGGCCACGGCCGTGGCCAGGTCGTCCCAGCCCCGGGCCGTCACGAACAGCAAACCGAGCAGCGGGAAGCCGACGGCGGCCAGCACCAGCAGGCCCGATCGGTCTGAACGTGACATCCGTGCCCATCGGACGGATCCTCGCTCGCCTGAGCGGGTGGACCCGAAACGATGTCGGCTCGGTTCGACCGGGCGTTCAGCCGGGGGCGTTGATCAGGTGGTCGGCGGCCATGGCGAAGTACTGGTGGAAGCGGGCCGCCACCTCGGGGTGCAGGTCCTCGGCCTCGTCGACGGCAACGGTCATGTGGGCCAGCCAGGCATCCCGCTCGGCGGTGCCGATCGTGAAGGGATGGTGTCGCATCCGCAGCCGGGGGTGGCCCCGGGTGTCGGAGTAGGTCGTCGGCCCGCCCCAGTACTGGCACAGGAACAACGTCAGCCGCTCCTTGGCTCCGGTCAGGTCCTCCTGCTCGGGGTACAGCGGCAGCAGGATCGGATCGTCGGCGACGCCGGCGTAGAACCGATCGACCAGCTCCTCGAAGAAGCGGTGCCCGCCGACCGCCTCGTAGATGGTGATCTGCTGCTCGTCCATCCCGGCTGAGTATGCCAGCGGGAACTGGCCCGGCGACCACCCCGGCCCTACCCTCGGCTCGGGTGGGGGAACGGTGACCACCGCAGACGCCGGCGCCCGGGCCCGGGTGGAGCCAGACCGGCTCCCGTTGCTCGTGCTCGGTCTCGTCATCCTGAGCTGGGGTGCCGGACCGGTCATCACGAAGCTCATCACCGCCCACCCCGTCGTCGGCGTGATCATCCGCTTCGCCCTGTCGGTGCCGCTGCTGCTCGGCCTCCTCGCCGCCCGCGGCCAGCGCCTCGACCGAGCGGTGCTGCGGCGGACCGCCCTGCCGGGTATCGCCTTCGGCATCAACCTCATCTTCGTGTTCTTCACCCTTCAGGAGGCCACGGTCGCCGTCCTGTCGGTATCGGTGGCGCTGCAGCCGACGCTCCTGCTGTTCGTGGCCGGGCCGCTGTTCGGCGAGCGCCCGACGCTCCGCCACGTCGGTTGGACGCTGCTCGGGGTGTGCGGTGCGGCCACCGTGATCCTCGGCGCCGGGGGTGAGCTGCGGGCCTCGCCCCTCGGGCTGCTCTACGCCGGCTCGGCGCTGCTCACCTTCACCACCTATTTCGTGTTGACCCGCCTGGCCCGCTCGACCTCCGACGTCGACCCCGTCCACTGGATGGCCGGCATCAACCTCTGGTCGCTGGCCGCGGCCCTGGTGCCGGCGCCGTTCCTCGTCGGACGAACCGAGTTGGGGGAGGTCGACCTGGCCGACCTGTTCTGGCTGGTGGTCCTGGCCTACGTGACCGGCGTGTTCGGCCACGTGTTGATGAGCTGGGTCCACGGCTACATCGAGGCCGCCCGCTCGTCGCTCTACCTGCTGGCCATGAACATCGTCGCCGTCGGGCTGGCCTGGCCGGTCCACGACGAGCCGGTCACGATCGTGCAGGCGCTCGGCGGCCTGGTGGTCCTCGGCTCGGTTGCCATGGTCATCCGCCTCCCGGCCAGGGCCTGAGCGCTCGGGAGATTGCCCAGCCCCGAGATCACCTCGCTGAGTAGGGTGATCGGGCGCGGGCGGGTCGACCGTTGCGGGCGCCTTGCGATCCCGTGACGGCTCATCCTTGACGGAACCGGGTGGGCGATGGAGCCGTCTCAGGAGCGACCATCAGCACCCGGGGGAGGGGCACTCATGACCAGCGACCGCAGCGAGCGATCGGAACCGACCACACACCGGCGTCGACGATGGGCGCTGCTCGGCGCCCTGGTGGCGCTTGCACTGCTGCTGGCGTCCTGTGGCAGCGATGACGACGACACCGAGGCCAGCGACGCCAGCATGGAAGAGGCCGAGTTCGAGACGTCGGGCGAGGACGGCGACGCCGGCGACGAGAGCGACGACAGCGGGTTCGAGGTCGAGTCCGACGGCGAGGCCGAGTTCGAGGGCGACGCCATGGAGGAGGAGGCGGCCGACGAGGAGTTCGAGGACGAGGGCGACCGTGCGCTCTCCGAGGGCGACGCCGCCTCGCCGCTCGGAGCCGGCGGCACCCAGGTCACGCCGACCGCGGCCGACCTCGGGCGCAAGCTGATCTTCACCGCCTTCCTGACCGTCGGCGTCGACGACGTCGCCGTCGCCAGCGCCGAGGCCACCTCGGTCATCGAGGGCCTCGGCGGCTTCCTGTTCGGCCAGAGCACCGAGGGTGGACCGAACGCCCGCTCCGAGCTGATCTTCAAGGTCCTCCCCGACGACTTCAACCTGGCCCTCGAACGGCTCGGCGCGGTCGGTGAGCTGCGGAACCAGACGGTCACCACCGACGACGTCACCGAACGGGTCGTCGACCTCGAGAGCCGGATCGAGGTGGCCGAGCTCGGGGTCGCCCGCCTGCGGGCCGCCCTGGAGGGCTCGGAGAGCCTGGAGGACTACGCGGAGATCGAGCGGCTCCTCCTCGGACGCGAGAGCGACCTCGAGGTGATGCGGGGCCAGCTCCGCACCCTGCAGGACCGCATCGACCTGGCCACGATCACCCTGGTGCTCAGCCAGGAGCGGGTCGAGAACGGGGTCGTCGTCGACGTCACCAGCTACGAGGGCCACGACGGCGGCCGCCTCTGCCCCGGTCAGTCCAGCCGGTCGGTCGAGGAGGGCACCGACGTCACCGTCTGCTTCGAGGTCACCAACGTCGGCGATCAGACCCTCGTCGACATCGCCCTCACCGACACCGTGCTGGAGATCGACGGTGACACCGAGTTGCTCCCGGTCTTCGGCGACCTCGCCGAGCTGGCGCCGGGCCAGTCGGCCCTCGTGGCCTACGAGACCGGGGTCGAGCGGACCCAGCGCCTCCGGACCCGGGTTGCGGCGGTGCCGACCGACGGGGTCGGCGGCGAGCGGGGTCCCGCCGTCCAGGCCGAAGGTGAGGCCGAGATCCGGACCTTCGCCTCCGAAGACCCGCCCGGCTTCGGCGACGGCTTCGGTGTTGCGGTCGACATCCTGCGGGGCCTCTGGACGGCGCTGATCGTCCTCATCGGGTTCCTCATCCCGCTGCTGGTGCTGCTGCCGTTCGTGTGGTTGGCGTGGAAGGGCGTGCAGACGGTCCGCCGGAATCGGCCGGGCGGCTCCTCCACCCCGCCTCCGCCGCCTCCGGTGGCGCCGCCGCCCCCACCATCGACCGACCCGCCGGCCGAGGCGACCGTCGGCGGCGGCCCCGGCCCGACCGGTGCCACGACCGGTGCCGGGAGTGACACCGAACCCGACGCGTGAGCCACCGGTCGGCTCCGCCGCAAGCCAACCGAGCCGTCCGACACCCGCGCGGAGCCGACGCCCCGATTGCCGGGCGTCGGCTCCGGCGCGTACCGTCGGTTCGACCGACTCGGCGCCGACCGCCGGCACCGATGCGAGACGGGGGATCACGATGGCCGAGCGCACCCATCCCGAGGTCGACGTCGAGCAGGGCCGGCTGGTCGGACGGTGGCGGCCCCGGTCGCTGCCCGGTCGCCGGTCGGCCGAGCCCGTCGCCGTGTTCCGTGGCGTCCCCTTCGCCGCACCGCCGGTCGGTGACCGCCGCTGGCGACCCCCGGCCCCGGCCGAGCCGTGGTCGGGCGCTCGCCAGGCGACCAAAGACGGCCCGATGGCGATCCAGATGGCCACCGGTATCGAGGAGTTCCTCGGCGGCCTCCTCGACGGTCAGGGCTGGCGCCGGCCCCGGGCCGCCGTCCTCCAGCGCCTGCTGACCCGCCTGCCCCAACCGGCCCAGAGCGAGGACTGCCTCTATCTGACGGTTCGCTCCCCGAGCCTCGACCCCGCAGCCAAGCTGCCGGTGATGGTCTGGATCCACGGCGGCGACCACCAGGACGGCAGCGGCACCGACGTCTACTACGCGGCCAACGCGCTGCCGGCTCGTGGCGTCGTCACCGTGTCGATCAACTACCGGCTCGGCGTGCTGGGGTTCCTGGCCCACCCCGAGCTGCTGGACGAATCACCCGACGGCGTGGCCGGCAACTACGGGCTGCTCGACCAGGTCGCGGCCCTGGAGTGGGTGCGGGACAACATCGCCGGTTTCGGCGGCGACCCCGACAACGTCACGATCTTCGGCGAGTCGGCCGGTGGCGAGTCGGTGCTGCATCTCATGACCTCGCCACGGGCCCGTGGCCTGTTCCATCGGGCCATCCCCCAGAGCGCGGGCAGCGGTGGCCAGATGATCCACCTCGATCGTCCCTTCGACGCCCGTCGGAGCGGCACCGACCTCGCCGTGGCCTACGCCGAGGCGCTCGGCGTCACCGGTGACGATCAGCTGCCCCGGCTCCGAGCCATGAGCGCCGATCGGCTCTACGAGGTGGCCAGGGCCGAGCGGGAGATCGGCGCCCACTACGCCGTCATCGACGGCGAGGTTCTGCCCGAGTCGCCGCTCGCCGCCTTCGCCGGTGGTCGCCAGGCCCCGGTCCCGATGGTCATCGGGTCGAACGCGGATGAGGGCACCCTGTTGCGTGGCGTCATGGGTGCGCCCATGGTCGATTACCAGCACCGGCCCGTTCCGGCCGGCCGGCTGCAGCCCGAGATCGCCGAGGCGTTCGGCACCGACCTCGATCGGCTGCTCGCGATCTACCCCGGCCTCGACCGGGCCGACACCGCGGCCGAGATCGACTTCCTCGGCGATCACCTGTTCGGGGCCAGGGCCTACCACTACGCCCGCCACCATCACGCCGCCGGCCACCCGACCCACCTCTATCTGTTCGCCCGCACGCCGAAGAGCCCCCGCCAGACCGCGGGGGCGTTCCATGCCGCCGAGATCCCGTTCGTGCACGGCAGTCGGGTTCCGATCTTCCCGATGACGGCGGCCGACAAGGCGCTGTCGGCCACGATGATGGGCTACTGGACCGGCTTCGCCCGGACCGGCGACCCGAATGGGCCCGATGCGTCGACCGTCGGTGATCGGCCGGTCTGGTCCCCCTTCGACCAGGGGGACCCGCGGTGGATGTTCTTCGACCACCGGCCGACGATGGCCCCCGTCGACCGCCTGGACCAGTACGAGATCTTCAACGCCCGCACCGATCGGCTGGTGGCCGAGATGGCGGGGTCGACCAGCGGTTGAGCCGGCCGGTTGGCGGCGATCACCCGGGTCGGGTCGGACGCCCCGTCACTCACCGCCCGCCGGGAGCTGCGTCCCCGATGAAGGTGGCCACCTCGTCGACGAACCGGGTGAACGCCGCATCGCGCTGCAGGAGGATGTGGTTGCGGCTCCGGAGCGGGACCAACCGCGCCCCGGGGATCAGTCCGGCCACCCGGCGCCCCTCGACGAAGGGGACCGCACGGTCGTCGTCGGCGTGCAGCACCAGGGTCGGTACCCGGAGGCTCCTGGCGAGGTCGCTGACGTCGAGGTCGTGGAACGCCTGCTCCAGGAGGGGAGCGCTGTCGGCCGTCGTCGTGACCCGCAGCTGTTCGTTGAACCAGTCGATCTCCTCCAGCTGTGCACCGGGGACGAACATGCGGGCGAAGACCTCACGGAACAGGGCGCTGTCGGTGGCCCATGCGGTCCTGGCCAGGTCGACCTGGAGCGACGCCTGCTCCGCCTGGGCCTGATCGCCACGACGGTTCATGCCAAGGGCGTAGGTGCCGTACAACACGAGATGGGAGACCCGCTCCGGGTAGCGGGCCGCATAGGCGATGGCGACGGGGCCACCCTGCGACACCCCGAGGAGGGCGACCGGCTGGCGGCCCACCGACTCGACGATGCGATGGAGGTCGTCGACCCAGAGATCGAGGTCGGTCAGGTCCTGGCCATCGAGGTCACGGTCGGACAGACCGCAGCCCCTCGGGTCGTAGCGGACGTAGTGGAACCGACGGCTGAGCGCTCGAACCCAGTGCCCCCAGATCGGGTTCGTCCCGTCGTCGCTGTCGACCTTGGTGAGCCAGGTCGCCGTCTTGATGAGACAGGGCCCGGTGCCGGTCTGCCCGACCGCGAGTGAGCGGTCGCCGCGAACGGGAACGAAGTGGATTCGGGGTTCGAGGTCGGCCGTCGCCGTGCCGGCCACGGGGTCGTCGACGGCGTCGTCGGGGTCGGCCACCGCCGACCGGTCGTCGGGGTCGGCCACGGCCGACCGGTCGTCGGCACCGACGACCTCGGTCACCTCGGCGACGAACCGGAATCCGACTCCCCGGATCGTACGGATCGCGCCCTGGCGGTCACCGTCGTCGTCGACGGCCTGCCTGGCACTCTTGATCCGGCTGCTCAGCGCCGAGTCGGAGACGAAGCGGTCTCCCCACACCTCGTCGAGCAGCTCTTCTCGTGTGACGACGCGATCCCGATGGCGTACGAGGTGAACGAGCACGTCGAACACCTGCTGCTCCAGGTGCACCGCCTCGCCGTCGGCGCGGAGCTCGCGCACGGCGGGTTCGAGGTCGAACCGGCCGAATCGGAAGTGGGAGGCCATGGGGCATTCTGGCACCTGGACGCCGCCCGGTGCGCTGGCGGTGCGGCTGTCGCCGCTCGCGGTCGAGCGGTTGGCCGGGGCCTGCGGCCGAACGGGGTTCAGCCCCGACGGGCCGGCTCGATGGCCTCCAGGTAGTCGACCAGCCGGCTGGCCACCTCGACGGGCAGCTCCGGGTCGTCGAGGTCGGGTTCGAGCCACACCTCCGACACCCGCCGCCAGTCGGGCATGGCGAAGAACTCGCCGGCCTCGGCCTCGTCGCCGAGGATCGCCCGCCAGGTCGTCTCGGTCGAGGCGATCGTCTCGACGGCGGCGGCGTTGCGGGCCGGGTCACGATGCTCGGCGTGATAGCCGATCTCGAGCGCCACCCCATCGGTCCCGTCGACGTGACGCCGGCCGAGCACCTGGGCCTCGTAGTGCTCTCGGGGGGCCTTCGCCCCCGGCCCGTCGTCGCCACCCGGCGGGATGCACCACACCTTCACCCCACGCCGGTTGGCCCGGAACCGCACGGTCCCGACCTCGTCTGGCGCCATCGAGCGGACGGCCTCCCCGACCTCCTCGAACAGCGGCAGCTCCACCGATCCGTCCCCGATCCCGCTACTCGCCGGTCGAACCGTCGACCGACTCCCGCAGGAGGTCGGCGTGACCGGCGTGACGGGCGTACTCCTCGTTCATGTGCTGCAGGATCCAGCGGAGGCTCGGCACCCGATCGGCGTCGTCGGGGAAGCCGGCGGCCAGCTGGTCGAGCCCGCCGCCGCTCGCCAGCGCTTCGTCGACGAGGTGCCGTGACCGCTGGACCACACCGGACCACAGGGCCAGCAGCTCGTCGGGGCGGTCGTCGGCGGCCGACGTCCACTCCCAGTCGGGGTCCGCACGCCAGTCGACGTCGGCCCACCGGTCGTCCGGCGGGTTGCCGTGCAGCCGGTACGAGAACCAGTAGTCCTCGACCCATGCCAGGTGCTTGAGGAGGCCGCCGAGTGTCATCGTCGACGGACCGACGGTTGCCCGCATGCCGGCGGCGTCGATGCCGTCGCACTTCCAGGCGATCGTGGCCCGGAGGAACTCGAGGTAGCCGAGCGTTGTGGCCAACTCGTCGCCCTGGTCCGGCGGCTCGGGCCTGCCCTCCTCGTCGACGACGGCGTCCATGGTCGGCAGCCTACGCCGCACCGGCGGATCGAGCCGACCATCCCCCGGTGCGGCGGACGACCGATGGATACTCGGAGCTCTCGGAGTACGAGTCGCAGCGTCGGCGGGCAGTGGGCGCCGGCGGAGCAGGGGGTGCAGGCGGGATGGGTGTGTCGACGATCCTCGACGTCGTCATCGGCGTTGTCTTCGTGGTGTTCGTGTTCAGCGTCGTGGCGTCCGGGGTGCACGAGTTGGTGACCTGGGCCCTCGCCACCCGCTCGAAGCAACTGTGGCGGGCGATCGGACGCCTGCTCGACGGTGAGGCCGGCCCCGCCTCGAACCCCGGGCGGGCCGCCCAGGTGGCCTTCGGGCTCAACGGTGGCAACGACCGGCGCCCGGCCCGCGATGCGGTGATCGAGGGCGAGCCATCGCTGAAGGACCAGCTGTTCGCCCACCCGCTCGTCAACGGGCTCGACGGCACGGGCGGCTCGGGGACCAGGACCCGCATCGATCACATCGACGCCGGGTTGTTCAGCAGGGCCCTGGTCGATGTGGTGTCCGGTGGGCGACGGCTGGAGGACACCGCCGAGTTCCGCCGGGCGATCGGCCACCTCCCGGTGGCGTTGCGCCAGGAGCTGGAGTCGGTTGCCAGGCATGCGGGCGACACGATCGAGGAGCTCAGGACCGACCTGTCCGGCTGGTTCGACGATCGCATGGACGCGCTGACCCGGTCCTATCGCAGCCGGACCCGGTGGTGGCTGTTCGCCATCGGCCTCGCCGTTGCGGTCGCCTTCAACGTCGACGCCCTCGACGTGACGAACGAGTTCTACCGCGACGAGGTGACCCGGGCGCTGGTGGTGGCCGAGGCGGAGGCGCTCGCCGCCTCACCAACGTGCGAACCCGACGCCACCGGCGCCATCACCGAGGCCTGTCGCGACCAGGTGAGTGCCACCGCCAACGCACTCGACCTGCCGGTGTGGTGGGACCGCAGCCCCGATGCCTGGTCGCCGATCGGTTGGCTGATCGCCGGGGCAGCCATCGCTCAGGGCGGACCGTTCTGGTACGACGTGCTGCGGCGTCTGGCCGGCTTCCGGCGGACGATCGGCGGCTGACGACCGATCGGGGCCGACTCCAGCGGGGCCTTGGCGGAACCGGAGACGGCGCTGTTCTGGCACCGCGGCCCTTTGAACCCCGCTTTCGCTGTCGACACCTAGGGTGTGGACATGGATGTGGCCCGCATCGCCGAGCCGACGAGGGTCCGGACCGGGCGGATTGACGGGATCGACCTGGCCCGGGGTCTGGCCATGCTCGGCATGGTGATCGTCCACTACGTCTGGGCCGCCGACGACACCGGTCCGGCGGCGGCCCTGGCCAGGGCGATGGATGGGCGGGCCATGCCGCTGTTCATGATGCTCGGGGGCATCGGTGTCGTGCTCGTGTCCCAACGCTCGGCCACCCCCGATCGTGGCCTGATCATCCGCGGCGCCATCCTGTTCGTGCTCGGTCTGCTGCTCGACAGCCTCGACACCTGGATCGCCATCGTCCTGCAGTTCTACGGGCTGCTGTTCGTGGTTGCGCCACTGTTCCGGCGGCTCCCGCCCCGGATCCTGGCCGCACTCGCCGTCGCCACGGTGGCGGTCGGCGGGTGGACCTACCAGGTCGTCGGAAGCGCCCCGCAGCGGACGTCGATCGACGCCGTCAGCGATGGCTGGCCCGGCCTCCGGTCGCTGCTGTTCGACGGCTACTACCCGTTCTTCCCGGTCTTCGCCTTCTTCGCCATCGGCCTACTGCTCGCCCGACTCGACCTCCGCAGCGATCGGGTGGCCCGTCAGCTCGCCGGCATCGGCACCGCCGTCGGTCTCGGTGCACTCTGGCTGGCCGACGACCTGGCCAACTGGTTCGGTGTCGACCCGGTCGCCGGCCAGGCCGGGTTCGGCGACGGCACCTTCCGGGCCGCCCGGCTGCTCAACGCCGACGGGCACTCGGCGATGCCGGCGTGGGTGATCAGCGCCGCGGGCACGTCGGCGGCGGTGATCGGGCTGTCGCTGCTGGCCGCCAGACGCTGGCCGGCGCTGACCCGTCCGGTGGCGACCCTCGGCACCGTCGCCCTCAGCTTCTACGTCTTCCAGGTGCTGACCACGGAGATCGTGCCCCGCCCGTCGACCACCCCGCTGTCCCAGGAGTGGGCCACGGTCGCTTCGCTCTACGGCGGTTTCCTGGTGGCGGCGATGGTCTGGAAGCGCTACTTCCGCTCTGGCCCACTCGAGGCGCTGCTCCGCGTCGGCTCGACCCGGCGGTGACGGCGTCCCCTTCGACGATCCCCGACGGTCGTCGCGACGGCTGTGGCGGCGAACGCTCGCATCTGCGCCGCGGTGACCGACGAAGAACCAACTGCCATGCCACACCACCGCCGCCCCCTCCCGAGCACCGTCGCCGACCACCCCGTCGAGGGTCGCAACCTCGGCGTCGAGGCCACGACGCTCGGTTCGCTGCTCGACGCACGGGGCGGGCCGACCGTCCTGGTGTTCCTGAGGCACCACGGTTGACTGTTCTACCGCCAACTCGTCGGCGAGTTCGCCGGCGCCCGCAACCGCAACCCGCAGTATCCCGCGGTCGTGTTCGTGTACCAGGGCACCGTCGACCAGGGCCCACAGTTCTTCGGCCGGCTCGACCCCGAGGCGGTGGCGATCGCCGACCCGGACGCCGAGCTCTACCGGGCCGTCGGGGTCGAGCGAGGTGGCTGGCGGGAGATGTTCGGCCTGCGGTCGTGGATCGCCGGGATCCGGGCGACGTTGCAGGGGCACCGGATCGGCCGCAAGATCGGCGACCCGTGGACCCTCCCGCTCGTGCTCGGCATCGTCGACCGAGCGGTGGTCTGGGAGCACCGGGGCACCCATGCCGGTGACCATCCCGACGTCGAGGCCATCCCGGCTGCGCTGGCGGCGGCGGCCGGCGGCGCCGACGATCGGGCGGTGCGGCCATGACCGATGAGGTGGTGACCGTCGTCGCCGTTCACGGCAACGGCGGCGGCAGCACTCGCTTCGCCCGCGTGCCCGATCACCTGCCAGACGGCGTCGACTTCCACGCCATCGACCTCCCGGGGTTCAACGGTGTGCCGGACGATCCATCGCTCCGCTCGGTCGCAGCCTACGCCGACCACCTGGCTGACCTGCTCGACGACATCGCCGGCAGCGGCGGCCGGGATGCCGACGCCGCGGAGCGAACCCCCCACGGCGACCGCGACGCCACGAGACCGGTGCTCCTCGGCCACGGCATCGGTGGCTCGATCGCCCTCGACCTGGCCAGCCGCCGACCACAGACCGTCGGTGGCCTGCTGCTGCACGCCCCGGTCGGCGCCCACCTCGACCAGCGGCTCTTCCCCCGCTTGATGTCGACCGTCCCGGTCCGGGCCGCCGTCCGCCGACTCATCGCCGCCCGGCCGCTGCGGCCGATCTGGCGACGGGCCTTCTTCCCGATCGGTGCCCCGGCGGCCGACCTCGACACCTTCTTCGAGGGCTACCGGACCTGCGAGGCGTTCGGTCGCATGTTCGAGATCATCGACGTCGAGTGGTTCGACGGCCTCGCCCCCGTCGAGGCCGTTCCAACCGTGCTGCTCTGGGGCGAGAACGATCGGGTCCTCCGCTCCGGTCAGGCCGACGCCATCACGGCCAAGGCCCCAGACGCCCGCACCGTCATCCAGCCGGGCTGGGACCACTTCCCGATGCTGGAGCAACCCGAGGAGTACGCCCGTGTGGTGGCCGACCTGGCGACCGGGCTGGCGGCGGTCGATCGCTAGGGCGCCGATCGCCCCCGGATCGGCCCTGGCCCTCGGGTCCGGCACCCTTGCGCCGGTTGGCATCGGGCCGAAGGCGGCGCTGCTCGACCGGGCGACGATGGCCGGTCTGCCGGTCCCGGTCGGGTTCACGATCCCCGATGGCGAGCCGACGCCCGACGTCGCATCGCTGGTGGCGTGGGCGGCCCGCATCGGCGTCGGCCGAGTCGCCGTCCGCTCCGCGTTCGGCGCCGAGGACGCCGCCGAGGCCAGCCTGGCCGGCTGGTTCGACTCGCTCCTCGATGTCGCCCCCGCCGACGTGCCGGAGGCCGTCGACCGGGTGCGGGCCTCGGCCGAGCGCCACGATGCGGGCGACGGGCCTGCCCGCTTCCGGCGCGACGTCCTGGTGATGTCGATGGTCGAGGCTCGGCTGTCGGGCGTCGCCTTCTCCGAGCCGGGCACCTACGACGATCTCATCAACGTCACGCCGGGGACGGCCGAGCGGCTGGTCGCCGGCCTCGTCCCGGGCCAGCGGTTCGAGCTCGATCGGCTCGGGCGGGTCGACGGTGGGTGGCAGCGTCGCCTGCAGCGTCTGCTGGCGGCCCTGCGGCGGGAGTTCGGCGACGAACCCTTGGACGTCGAGTGGGCCGACGATGGCTCGACCTGCTGGCTGCTCCAGGTCCGGCCGATCACGGCCCCACTCCTGCGCAACGAGACCCTCACGGCGGCAAATCACGCCGAGATCCTGCCGGCGCTGCCGTCGCACCTCATGACCAGCGTGATCGCCGAGGCCGGCCCCGACCTGTTCGAGTGGTATCGCCGTCGGGTACCCGGGCTCCCCGCCGACCGGGACTTCCTGCACGTCAAGGCCGGGCGGCCGATGATCAACCTGTCATTGCTCGAGGACATGCTCCGCCATCTCGGGCTGCCGACGGCGCTCGTCGCCGGCTCGATCGGCGGCGGCTCGGGCCGGAGCGAACCGGCGGCGCCTGGTCGACTGGTCAGCCAGAGCCCGTCGCTGCTCCGGCTCGGCGTCGCCCAGATCGTGGCCGTGGTCCGGTCGGGAGCGAACCGTCGACGGGTGGCGGCCATCGGCAGCCGACCGGCCGAGACCTTCACGGGGATGGTCGACGACCTGCACCGGGCCTACGTTGCTCTCGTGACCGGCATGTTCCCCCTGTCGTCGGCCATCGGGCCGCCGCTCGGGGTCCTCCGGGCCGCGGGCACGTTGTACGAGCACGCCGGTCGTCACCGCACGATCACCACCGAGTTGGCCGATCGACTCGGCACCATCGACGGACCGGCCTCGCTCGACACCTTCCTGGCCGAGTTCGGCCACCGCGGCGTCTACGAGAGCGACATCGCCCGGCCCCGGTATGCCGACGACCCCGGTGTGCTCGGCGGCGGCGGGCCGACCGCGGTGGCGAGGTCGGTTCCCGATCGGACGTTGATTGGCGCCCTGACCTGGCCGCTGTGGTTACTGGCCGCCAGGCCGCTGGCGGCCAGGGAGTGGTTCCGCCACGACGCCATGCGGGCCTTCGCCGCCGTCCGCCGTGCCGCGGTGGCGCTGGCCGAACGGGCGGTGGTCGATGGTCGGCTGCGCTCGGTCGATGATCTGTGGCTGTTGACCGCAGACGAGGTCAGGTCGCTCGACGACGGGTGGCGGCCAGACCTTGCGTTCTGGACCGAGCGGGAACAGCTCCGTAGCGAGTTGGCCAGCCTGGACGTCCCCCACGTGATCGGGCTCCACGACCCGCTGCCGCTCGCCGGCGGCGGCCACCGTGCCTGCGGGATGCGGGGTCTGCCCCTGACCGCCGGGACGGTCACCGGGGTCGCCCGTGTACTCGACGAGCCGGCGGCGTGCCCAACGCTCGGCACCGACGGACTCGATGACGGCGCTGCCGGTCCGGTGGTGCTGGTGGCCCGGTCGATCGACGCCGGGTGGGTGACCACGCTCGCCCACTCATCGGCCGTCGTCGTCGAGATCGGTGGCGACCTGTCCCACGGCTCGATCCTCGTGCGCGAACTCGGCCTGCCGGCGGTCACCAACGTCGCCGGCGCCACCGGCGCCATCAACGACGGCGACACGGTCCGGGTCGACGGGGGCGCCGGCACGGTCGACGTCGTCGCACGGGTCACCACCTCGGACCTGCAGGCGGACTGACGCTCGCCCACCGGGAACGCCGCGGTCAGACGATCGAGACGACCTCGTAGGTCGGGCTCGACTTCGTCGCCTCGGCGATCGGGGCACCGCAGGCCGGCGTCGGCACCGAGCCGGAGCGCCGCACCTCGATCCGCGCCAGGCCGGCGGCCGGCCAGCGGACGTCGAAGGTCGCGGCGTCGACGGCATCGTCGGCCGGCCAGATGCGTTCGACGGTCGGGCGCTGCGACCGCCAGGCCGGACCGGTGCGGTCCCACAGCGCCGCCTCGGCCACCTGCGCCATCGGTTCGAGGGCCATCAGGCCCCGGTTGCTGTCG
>JBCCVL010000041.1:0-36886 GCA_039195375.1 Actinomycetota bacterium | reverse complement strand
TCGCCCCACCCGGACGGGGCTACGTGGTCAACGAGGGCCTGCCCGTCCTGGCCCAGGTCGCCCGCCGGCGCCAACCGACGGCCGAGGTACCGACCGCCGACGGGCCACTGGTCGACACCACCACGTGACGCCCCACCACCGTCCGACCGACACCGACACCGACACCGGCACCGGTGTCGACCGTCGGACGCCGACGGCCCTCCGCCCCGAGGCGCAGTCCGTCAGCCCTCGGTGCTCGAACGGATGACCCCGGCGTCGGCGAGACGGCCGACCTCGTCGGCGTCGAGCCCGAGCAGTTCGGTGAGCACCTCGCCGTTGTGCTCGCCGAGGAACGGGGCCGGCGGCTCGACCTCCCGCCTGGGCACGTTCGACCCCCGTATCGGGAAGCCGGGGACCCGGACCTCCCCGTGGATCGGATCGTCGACCGTCGTGAGCGCGCCCCGTTCCCAGAACCACGGGTCCTCGTGGGCGTCGGCGGGGTCCACCACCGGCGCCGCCGGCACACGATGGGCCTCGAAGTGGTCGAGCAGCGCCCGGTCGGACGGGAAGCCCTGCATCCACGTCTCCAGCACGTCGACCAGCTCGTGACGATGCTCGGCTCGCCCGGCCGGGTCGGCGAACCGTTCATCGCCGGCCAGGTCGATCGCCGCCGCCGCCTCACACAGCCGCGGCCACTGCGGCTCCAGCACCTGGAGCACCAGCCATCCCTCCGGCCCCCGGTAGGTGCCGGCCGGGGGCACGGCCCCGAAGTGGCGCCCGGTCCGCCGGAGCCGGGCCTTGCCGTCGGTCACGCTCGGCCCCTGGATCTGGAACGGGTGCAGGTTGAACACCGGCTCGACCAGCGAGAGGTCGAGGAACTGGCCCTCGCCGGTCCGCTGCTGGTGGAACAACGCCGCGGCGATGGCCCCGAAGGCCATCATCCCGGCGCTGACATCGGCGATCGGGGCCCCGGCCGCCAGTGGCGCCCCATCGGGCTCGCCGGCCAGGGCAACCGCGCCGCCGACCGCCTGACCGATGAGGTCGTAGCCGGCCAGCCCAGCTCGGGACCCGGTCCGGCCGTAGGCGGAGATCGAGGCGTAGACGAGGTGAGGGTGGCGGGCCAGGAGCGTGGCGGCGTCGAGGCCGCGACGCTCCAGCACGCCGGCCGAGAAGTTCTCCACGATCACGTGGCACTCGGCGGCCAGGTCGGCGATCAGCCGGTGCCCCTCCGGTCTGGTGAAGTCGACGCACACGCTCCGCTTCCCCCGGTTCTGCTGCACGTAGTACGACGAGCGGACCCCGTCGACGATCGGCAACTGGCGGGCGGCGTCGCCGCCGGGGGCCGGCTCGATCTTGATGACGTCGGCGCCGAGCCCGGCAAGCAACAGCGTGCAGGCCGGACCGCTCAGGTACTGGGTGAGGTCGAGGACCCGGATGCCGCCGAGGTTGGTGCCGGCCCCGGGGCCGCCGTCACTCGTCATGGCAACAACATACGGCGGGTTGGCCCCGGCCGTCCCGTCCGTAGCCGCTCGGCGGTCGCCGTTTCAGGGGCGGGTGTGGCGGGCCGATAACGCGAGCGTGACCGCGGCGCGCCCCGATGACTCGCTCCGGCCAGGCGGCCGGCGCAACGGACGCGCCCTCAACCCGTTCGCCGGCTTCCGCGATGCCATCTCCGACGAGGAGGCCAGGAACCCGGCCGTCGTGACCGAGCTGCAGCGCCGGTTCCGTCAGACGATCCTGTTCGCCACCCTCGGCACGATTCCCACCGCCATCTGCGTCGGCGCCCTCATGTGGCTGGTCTCGCCCGACCCCGGCGTCCTGCTGTGGGTGGCCGCTTCGCTCACGACGCTCGGCACCTGGCTGTGGGCCTTGCGGCTGCCGGTCGACCTCGCCTGGATCCGGCTCGCCGCCGCCATCCAGATCTACGGCGGCGTCGTCTGGGGGTCACTCCCCGTCGTGGCCATGCCGGGCGACGAGCGTTGGCAGCTCTTCATGGCCGCGTTCGGGATGGGGGTCCAGGCGTCGTCGGTGCTGTTCGCAGCCCAGATCCGGCGGCTCTTCTACTCGTTCCACATCCCCAACCTGCTCCTGTCGCTGACCGGGTTCCTGCTGCACAGCGACGGGGTCGGCCGCTGGGGGGCGGCGCTCCTGGCCTACGCCGGGATCTTCGCCGCCGGACTGTCGGAGATCCACCACCTCACGGCGCTGTCGGCCAGCACCTTCTCGGTCCGATCGAGCCGTCTGGCCGTCGGCCTGACCGCCAAGAGTCAGGCCCTGACCGAGGCGAACCAGCAGCTGGCGGCCCAGGCGTCGACCGATCCGCTGACCGCCCTCTCGAACCGGTTCGACTTCGACCGCCGGCTCGACGCGGCGCTGGCCGATCAGGTCACCGGCTCGGCTCCGGTCACGGTGGTGGCGGTCGCCATGATCGACCTCGACCGGTTCAAGGCGATCAACGACTCGCTCGGGCACCGGGTCGGCGATCTGCTCCTGGTCGCCGTCGGGGAGCGCCTGCGCCACCGGCTGGTCGACGACGAGGTCCTCGCCCGGTTCGGCGGCGACGAGTTGGTCGTGCTCAGCCCGACCGCCGACCCCGAGTCCGGGGCCGCCGACCTCGGCCGTCGGCTGGCCATGGCGTTCGACGACCCGTTTGTCATCGAGGACCGTCGGCTCGACGTCGGCGCCAGCATCGGGGTGGCCGACAGCTCGTCGGCCGACCAGCCCGGCGACCTGCTCCGGTTCGCCGACGCCGCCCTCTACCGGGGCAAGCGCCAGGGCGGGAACCAGGTCGAGGTGTTCGACGCCGAGCTGCACCGGGCCTTGCGGGAGCGTCGCCAGTTGGAGGACGAGCTGGCGGCGGCGCTCGGAGACGGTCAGCTGGTGCCGTTCCTGCAGCCGTTTGTCGACGTGCAGACCGGTGCCATCGTCGGCGCCGAGGCGCTCGTCCGTTGGATCCACCCGGACGGCATCCGGTCGGCCGGCAGCTTCATCGACGTGGTCGAGGACCTCCGCCTGGTCGACGAGCTGACCGACCGCCTGCTCGACACGTTGACCGAGGCCCGGATGCTCAACCCCGCGATCACGCAGCTCCCCATCAGCATCAACGTCGCCCCCGATCAGCTCGACGGGCTGATCGACCGCTACGAGGGCACGGGTGTGCTCGCCGGACTGAAGCTGGAGATCACCGAGCAGGCCCGCTTCGTCGAGAGCGTGACGGCCGTCAACCGGCTCATCGGCCGGGCTCACGCCAACGGGGCCATGGTGCTCCTCGACGACTTCGGCGTCGGCTTCTCGTCGCTGGCCCGGGCGGCCCGGCTCGCGGTCGACGGCTACAAGCTCGACCGGCTGTTCGTGGCCGAGCTGTCGACGTGTCCCGATGCCAGGGCCGTGCTGGCCGGCGTTGCGGTCATCGCCGAGCGGCAGGGGCGAGAGCTGATCGCCGAGGGGGTCGAGTCGCACGACCAGACCCGGATCCTGGCCGAGTACGGCGTCACGACGGCCCAGGGGTTCGTGTACTCGCCGGCGGTGCCGTTGACCGAGCTCGGCGCCATGGTGGCCCGTGACCACCGGTTCCCCGCCGCCATCGACCGATCCGTCCCCGAGCGCTCCTGACCCGTCGGGCCGGGCGGCCGCTCTCCTGGCGGCGGCCACCGTCCGCTCGGTAGGGTCCGTTGGTGGACGACAACCCGCCCGGCTCGACCGAGGACGGGCGGGACACCCCGCCGGAGGCGAGCCGGGAACCGCCTCAAGCGGTGGCTGCGGAGATCACCTCGCTGCTCGACCGGGCCGAGGCCCTGTCACCCGAGTCGCCAGACGGTGGGGTGGCCTGGCACGAGGCGGTCGACGCCCTGCGGACCCACCGGTCGCTCCTCGACCAGGTGGCCGTCACCGGCTACCGGGCCGCCCGGCTCCTGGCTCGCTCGGGTGACCCGAACGACCTGCCGGCCGTCGCCGCCCTGGCCGGACGGGCAAACGACGACGGCGTCGCCGAGGCCGGCCCGATCCACGCCGAGGCCGTCGACAAGCTGCACCTGTTCCAGAACCGCCCCCAGCCCTACGGCACGGTGATGGTGGAGCACCAGGGCGAGATCGTGCAGCCCCCGGTCGACCCGCGGACCACCGACGAGCAGCGGTCGGCCCTCGGGCTCCCCTCCCTGGTCGAGATGCAGCGACGGATGGTCGACGCCTCCCGCCGGCTGGCCGGCGAGCGGGCCGCCACCGGCTCGCTGCCACCGGGCCAGCGGTTCGCCCGGGTGTGGACCGACCCCGAGCCGGTCGAGCTCCGGGCCCGGCTGGCCGCCGAGGGGGCCTCGGCGTGGGCCGACGGTGACGTGCTCACGTTCGTGGCCGAATCGGACGGTCCGGTGACGGTCACACCGGTGTTCCCGATCGAGACCTGGTCGGTCGGCGACGGGCTCCAGGTGCTGCAGGTCCTGGTCGAGCGGCTCGACGAGGCGATCATCACCTACACGTTCACGCCGGTGGCCGACCCGGGCCTCGGCCTCACCCCCCGGAGCTTCCGGCGGGGCTCCCATGATGGTCGGTTCCGGGGTCGCTCGGCCCCCGTCGAGCTGCCGTCGAACGACCCGCTCGTCGGGACCACCTTCGACCATGCGGTCGAATCGCCGGCCCTCGGTGTGCCCCGGACGGTGACCGTCTACCGCCCGCCAGACCATCGGGCCGGCGACGACGTCCCCGTGCTCTACGCCACCGACGGCAACATGTTCGCCCCCTACGCCCGCCGGCTCGACGCCGCCATCGAGGCCGGAACCTGCCCACCGGTTGTCGTGGTCGCAGCCCACGCGGCCCCGATGAACCCGATCGAGGGCAACATCCGTGCCCTCGAATACCTGCAGGGCTTCGACGACGCCCGCTTCGTCGCCCACCAGCGGTTCTTCACCGTCGAGCTCGTCGCCTGGGCCGAGACCGAGCTCGGCGTCGCCACCGACCCGGCCAGGCGGGGGATCTTCGGCTGCAGCGACGGCGCCGGCCACGCCCTGACCACCTCGCTGCTCAACCCGAGGGCCTACGCCAACACCTTCGCCTACTCCACCGGCATGCCGCCCGATCCCGATGTGCTGGCGGCGCTGGCCGGCGACGGCGGTTGGGGGGCCGACACCCACCCGACGGTCCACCTGTGCGCCGGCACGCTCGAGGGCGGGTTCCATCAGGCGACGGCGGCATGGGCCGGCTACCTCCACCTGCAGGGGGCGCCCCACCACTTCACCGAGCGGGTCGCCGGCCACGACCTCATCCAGTGGGCCGAGGAGCTGCCCCGGGCGCTGGCCCGGGCCTGGGGGTGAGCGGGCGCCCGTGGCGGTCGTCCGGTTGCGGAGGCCCGTGAACCGCGCCCCAGCCCCAGCGAGCACGATGACCGTTGCAGCCGTCAGCCGTCAGCCGTCCAGGTCGGTCTCGCCCGGTGGCCACTCGCGGGCCTCCGGAGGTTGCACCGACCCGTCGAGCACGGTGCGGTCGCCGACCGGGGCGTCGAGCGTGACCGTGATCGGATGCCACGGATTGCCGGGGCACTCCGCTCCGCCCTTGACCGGCGCAACCAGCACGACCACCTCGATGGTGGTGGCGGTCTCGGTCACCACAGGCACGATCTCCCGGTCGACGGGGGCCTGGCCGCTGGCGCACGCTCGTTCGTTGATGAGGATCGGCAGCTCGGTCGAGTCGGGGTCTGGCTCCCGGTCGGGGTCGAGGCTGACCGATGCCGGACCGAGGCCGGGGGCCTCGACGGACAGGTCGCAGCCGCCGAAGCCACTCGGTCCCCAGCCGTCGCCGCCGTTCGGGGTGAAGGTGATGTAGGCGAAGCCCGATTCGCTCCACGCCGGTCCGCCGCCGTTCGACCGGCCGAACAGCACCAGCTCGTCGTCGGTCCGGGAGGCGATCGACCACTCATTCCCGTCGATCAGCGACCCACCCTCGGCCCCGGCCGGGCCATCGGCCATGGCCTCGAGGGCGGCGACGGCCTCCTCGTCGAGAGGCGCCAGGTTCGCGATGGCGTCGTCGACGCGGGCAGGGTCGCCGTCGAAGCGGACCGGACCGCAGGTCAGCTCGATGGCCGGCGCCGGGCCAGAGGCGACCAGCTCGTCGAGCGCGGCGTCGAGGTCGTCGAGCGTGCCGTCGAGCACCTCGATGCCGGCCCGGATCTCGATCTCGTCGCCGAGAGCCTCCAGGTCGGCCCGCTGGTCGGCCCCGATGCGGTAGAGGTCGAGGCCGACGTTGCCGGCAAAGGGGTCCGCCGACCAGCCGAACGAGTCACCGAAGCCGTCGGCCTGCCACCGTTCGACGACGGGTCGGATGCGTTCGCTGACCGCCTGGAGCTCGGCCTCGGTCCTGGCGAAGCCGCCGACCACGCACACGCTGTCGCCGATGCCCCGGTCGTCGAGCGCCTGTCGGTGGGGCCCGGGGTCGTCGACCACGCCGAGGTGGAACACGTTCGACGGCGACACCCACACGATGGCAAGCGACTGGGGGATCGTCTGCTGGTACTCGACGAGGGCGAGGTCGATCGGGTCGTCGCCGCCTCGACCGGCCGGGGTGAGCCCGTCGCAGCGGTCGCTGAGGTCCCGGTCGGCGATCGCCGGCTCCAGCTCCGCGGTGGCGGTGAACTCGCCGCCATCGAGGAGCCCGACCAGGCGGACCTGGTCGTCGGTGTCTGGCCTGGACTCTCCGGCGAGGGGGAGGCAGGGTCGCTCGCCCCAGGGGCAGATCGAGCCGTTGACGATCGTGCCGGTCACCGCCAGGGCCAGACCATCGCCCTCCGGAACGGCCGGCGACTCCGAGCCGTCGCCGGCACCGGCGCTGGTGGCATCGCCGTTCTCGCCGCAGGCCGCAGCGACCAGGGCCAGGGCCAGCAGTGCGAGCGGGAGGACGGCGGCGGCCGACCGTCGCCGCCACCGGGGGCGGGTCATGCCCGTCGAGCGTAGTGGTCGCACGGCTCCGGGACCGTCAGCCGATGGCCGACCAGACGGCGGTGAGCAGCCAGAAGGCGGGCAGACCGGCGGCGAAGGCGTGCACGACATTGCCGCTGCGGCGGGCGGCCAGGAAGCCGACCACGATGGCCGCGGCGGTCGGTGCCCCGGGCAGGGCGGCCCGGCCGTCGCTGGTCAGGACCAGCGAGGCGACGAGGGCCGCCACCGCAGCCGGCCCGATGAGGGCCATCGGGCGTTCGCTCCAGGCCGGTAGCTCGCGGCTGCCGAGGACCAGGAACATCGAGGCCCGGAGGGCGTAGGTGCCGATGGCGACGGCACCGATGACAAGCCAGGCGGTCATGACGGGGAGTCCTCTCGGGTGCGGGTGCGGGTGCCGGTGCCGGTGTCGGTGTCGGTGTCGGTCCGGGTCGTGCGAGGGCGGATCGTGCCGGCCAGCAGGCCGGCGGCGATGGCCACGAGGATCGAGCTCTGGAACGGGAGGCCCGCTCCGACGACGGCGACGACGCCGGCGGCCGCCGCCACCCGGGTGGCGGTGCGGTCGGTGGTCGCCTTGGCCAGCAGGCCGGTCAGTGCAAGGGGAGCGGCCACCCCGATCCCGGTCCACTCCGGCAGCCTGGCCCCGGCCACCAGGGCCAGGACCTGGGTCGAGACGAACCCGAAGATGAGGAACGTCCCGGCCGCGCCGTAGTAGGCGATCCGCTGGCGCCGGTCGAGGTCGCCCTGCTGGAAGCGGGGCACACACGTGAAGTGCATCTGGTCGATGACCGGGATGGCCAGCAGCAGCCGCCGTCGCAGCGGCTCGTCCCGGAACCACGGCGCCATCGAGGCGCTGTAGAGCAGGATCCTGGCGTTCACGATCAGTGCGGACAGGACGATCATCAACGGCGCTGCGCCCTCGTCGAGCATCGTGATCGTCATCAGCTGGGCCGCCCCGGCCAGGATCGCCGGGCCGGAGAACAGCCCGGCGGCCGCCGGGACCGACGTCGTGGCCATCGTTGCGCCGATCGCCAGGCCGAACGGGGCGACGCCGATCACCATCGGCGTGATGTCCCGCAGTCCCTCTCGGGCCGCCATCCGGAGCCGACGACGATCGCCGGTCGCATCGGCGACGGTGGCCGGGGTCGGTTCGGCCCCGGCCGGCGAGGTCAGCGTGCCGGTCATGCCGCCAGCTCCAGCATCGGTGCGCTCGGCCCGGTCGGGCCGCGGTCGGTGGCCGGCGTGGTCGCCTCGGCCGTCGCTGCGGCTCGTGCCAGCTCGATGGCGGTCGGGCGACGGAACGTCTCGTCCCGGTACCAGGTCCGATACACATTCTCGCCCATGAGCGCCGCCAGGCCGGCGGTCTGGCTGGCGTGCTCGGCCAGGGCAGCCCGCTTGCGGTCCAGCTCGTCGTCGGTCAGGGCGCAGCCGAGGGCGAC
Source organism: Actinomycetota bacterium (assembly GCA_039195375.1). Taxonomy (GTDB): domain Bacteria; phylum Actinomycetota; class Acidimicrobiia; order Acidimicrobiales; family SZUA-35; genus JAHELU01. The sequence goes on along the minus strand of JBCCVL010000041.1, from coordinate 28,551 downwards.
CCGGTCCCGGGTCACCGAGCAGGGCTGGCCGGTCGGGAAGTCGCCGAAGACTCCGAGTCGGTCGTGCAGCTCGCGGTTCCGGACGGCGAAGTCGTTGGTGACCGTGGCGTACAGCAGGTCGCCGGCCGAGGTCGGGCCGCTGATCACCGTGCCGGCGTCGCCGTCCCAGCGGCGGGCCCAGGCCTCGGTCGTCCACCGGCACACGGCCTGGTGGTCGGCGTGGTTGGTCATGCCGTCCGGGCCGAAGGTGACGATGGCGTCGGGATCGAGCTCGTCCATCACCGCGGCGATGGCGTCGACCATCGGCTCGTCCGGCCCGACCTCGCACTCGCCGTCGCGACGGCCCAGGAAGCGGACGTCGGTCACGCCGAGCACGGCCAGGCTGGCTCGCAGCTCGCCCTCCCGGAGGGCGCCGAAGGCGTCGGAGTCGTAGCGGTCCGGCTCGTCGGTGCCCTTCTCGCCTCGGGTGGCGGTGAGCACGGTGACCCGGCCCCCGGCGGCGACGACCCGGGCCATCAGGCCGGCCGAGAGGTAGGCCTCGTCGTCCGGGTGGGCCCAGACGCCGAGCAGGCGCTGGGGGAGCGGGCGCCGCAGCGTCATCGGCAGGTTGCCGACCCGGATGTTGGCGGTCGGGTTCGGGGTGGCGCTCGAGTCGGTCGAGTTGGGGGTTGGGGCGCTCATGGCGTGACTCCTGGTTCGTTCGTTCTTCGGTGAACGTACGATTCGGAGCCCCGTCAGAGCTTGGAGCGAATCTGGAGAGATCGTGGAGAAGGGTCGATCCGGCCCTGGCCCGGCCCGATCCGCTTGGTCAGCAGGAGCGCATGCCCCCGTAGCTCCAGACCTTCACGTAGTCGACCTGCATCCAGACCGGCGACTGCAGCGAGTGCTTCCAGGCGTCGAGCTGGATGGCCAGGAAGTGCGGGTTGTCCGGGATCAGGTCCTGGCTGTTCTCCCAGATGGTCTTGACCGTCTGGCCGTCGCGCCGCAGCACGATCCGGTCGGGGAGCCACTCCATCTCCATCGTGTGCCACTGGTTCGCGCTGACCGGGTGGACCGTGTAGTCCTGGTCGTGGACCGTGCCGTATGGCTCGTGGATGAAGCTGTAGAACTCGTGGCGGTCGGCCGGGGTGGCCAGCGTCTCGTAGATGTTGTTCTCGCCGTCCCGTGGATGGACGTTCGACTGCGGCCAGGTGAGCACCACGCCGCTGGTGGCCGACGACCAGTCCTGATCGGTCCTGACCCGGAACTCGTAGCGCCCGTAGGTCTGCGACAGTTCGTGGGACATGCCACCGGAGACCAGCGTGCCGTTGACCATCGACGCCTTGATGTTGAGCGACCCACCCCAGACCGAGATGGCCGACGGGCGCCTCAGGCCGTAGCCGGCGTTGCCGGCGCTGTAGTACGGCTGCCAGGCCGAGCCGAGGGAGCGCCCGTTCTGGTTGAAGTGGTCCTCGAGCTCGAGGTTCCAGATCGGCGTGTTGCAGTTGTCCGGCTCGGGCGGCGGGTTGCCGCCGCCCCCACCCCCGCCCCCGTTCGCCAGGATGCCGTCGACGTTGCGCTGGGCCCGGCCGTTCGTGACGCACACCGGCTCCTGGTACCAGCGGCTGCCGTTGGTGAACGTGTTGCCGTCTGGGGCGATCATCGTGACGACGTAGCAGCCGTCGTCGACCCGGAAGCCGTAGCCGCCGCCACCGTCGGTTCGGGTGTCGCGGATGTAGGCGCCGCGGCTCCCGTCGGCGTTGGCCCGGAAGAGATCGACGGTGACGCCGGCGACGCCACGGTTGTCGTGGGCGGCCCAACCGCGGATCGAGCCGGAGGCCGCCTCGGCCGCCGGGATGGTGGCCGCCGTTGCCGCGAGGGCGACGACGGCAACCAGTGCCGTGAGGGGAGCGCGCCAGCGCGGCCGCCCCGGAACCGATCGAGTCGGGGACATCGGATTTCGCCTCCTGGCCCCACCGCTCTGGAGCCATTGCTTGTCACCGAAACGACATGCTAGCCGTGAGATGTCGGTCCCGTGACGACCCGTTGGGGTTTTTCACCCAAGGGTGACGGTCGTCACTGGGTAGCCCGACCCAGCATCGGTCGCACGACGGTCACCCGCAGCGTCACCGAGGTGTCATCGACACCCGCCACTGCGCTGGCGCGATCGGGGGAGTGATCGGACGATGCGTCGGGATCGGACGACGTGAGATCGGGCGGCAGGATCGGGGACGCGGAGATCGGGGTCGGTGGGGCCTGCGGCGGCGAGGCGACACGGTCGGGTCAGGGCCGCCACTCGGGGTAGTAGTGCTCGGCCCCCATGGCCCGGACGTCGCTGAGCCAGTCGCCCTCGTAGGGCCAGTCGGCCTCCTCGCCGTCGAGCGGTCCCTGCCAGAACCGGGCCACCGGCCCCGCGAGATCACCACCGCTCGGCTCCAGCGACCAGGCCTGGCGCTTGTAGGCGAAGTTGGTCGGCATCAGCCGATGGGCCTGGCGATAGTGGTCGACCGCATCGTCGTGGTGGCCGATCGTCTCGAGGTGGGCGGCCAGCTCGAAGTGAGCCTGGCCGAGCGCACCGTTGCGGTCGCGGCGCTGGCTGCGGTGCACGACCTCCTCGGGCGACAACACGAACCGGCTCATCGAGCCGTTGGCCACCCAGTCCCGGAGCGCCCGCTCGTACTCGGCCGGCGAGGTCTGGATCTTCGACGCCTCGCCGAGGATCTCGAGCAGCCGTTGCGGTGGCTCGAAGCCGGCGAGGGCGGAGCCGGACGGCCGCTCGATCGACGCCGGGGCCGGTGCCGGCTCGGCCGGTCGGACGATGAGCCCCTCCTCGTCGATCCAGACCGCGTTGGGGATGTTGACGAAGCCGAACAGCTCGGCGGTCTTGTGGTGACGGTCGATCAGCGACGGGTGCTGCGGGGCGGCGGCCTCGATGAACGGACGGCAGGCGTCTGCCCCCGCCGTCTCCAGCGCCACGGTCACGACCTCGAGGCCCTCGCCCTTGACCTGGTCCCGGAAGGCCTGCCACACGGGCAGGTCAGCCGAGCAGCCTCAATAGGGGCTCCAGGCCACGAGCAGGATCTTCTGCCCTCGCAGCGACGACAGCGTGAAGGGGTTGCCGTCGACATCGGGGAGCGTCACGTCCGGGGCCTCCGCCCCGACGAGGGCCCGGCCGCCGACGGAGGCGGGGCCGACGGCCCAGACCGCATGGCTCTCGTCGGCCACGAGCGGCAGGTTCATCTGGCTGGCCATGGCGGCGACGTCGACCGTGTCGCCCTCGGGAGGGTCGACGAGCGGGATGCAGTGGTCACCTCGGCAGGCCCCCTCGGGTTTGAAGACCCAGCCGGTGCCGGCCTCGAACTCGTCGCGGGGAACGATCAGGGAGTCGACGATCATGGGTTCGAACCTAGTTGGACGTTGCGGCTGGGGCGAGCGGGTCCGTCGGCCGACGGGTTCGACGGCCATCTGGACGTCGCCACCCGCCGCGCTCCTTGTGGGTGGTAGGTGGACAACTGGTGGACATCATCGCCGCAACTTGGGGACAACAAAGAAATCCTGGGGGCAACCCTGAGGATTGCGAAAAAGACCTTGACCCCGTTGGTCGACCGCGGACAGGATGCTGATCACTCGGTTGGCTCCGACGAACGGACGAGTCACCGGCATCCATACCGATCGCATCGATCACCTGGGAGGTGACGGTCCGAACGGACGAGAGACCGACACGGGGTCCACTGGATCCACGGGACGGAATCGACGGTGAGAAGCTGTCGACGCCAGATGGAGCGCGCCCCTCGGGGTTCGGTCCGGGCGGCGGAGACGGTGGGTCAGCGGCGAGGACAGAACGGGGAATCAACGATGCCGTCGACGTCGATCGCACCGACGGGTCGGGACCTCCAGAAGGACGGTCGAGGCGGGAGGTCGGGTACCGGAGGCTCAACTGGTTCCGATACGCCGGCGTCGATCGGGAGGTGAAGAGTTCCGCGGTACTCGGAACGTTCGAGCGACGGACGGAGGGAGTCGACCCCACCCCCATCGCACGCCGAGAGGCAATCGGACTCCGGGAACCCCCACGAAGGCAGCATGCGGTCGTCGTGGAGCACAACGCGAAACTGCCCACCGGAATCAGAGCTTCGGCTCCGAGCCCGGCAGGCAGCTGGTAAAGGTATCGAGAACGACGATAGCGCTATCACGTCCGGTACTGGTGGATCTCCGAACCAACTCCAAACACCCTCCGGGTGGGCGAGGCGCAAGCCGGTCCCATCCCGGAGGGTGTTTCTCTTTTTCCGCCGGGCCGTGGCGGCCTGTCGCGGGACTACCTTGTGCCGATGCGAGTCGGATTCATCGGATTGGGCAACGTCGGCGGGAAGCTGGCCGGGAGCCTGTTGCGGAACGGAGTGGACCTCGCCGTCCACGACCTCGACCAGGAGCGGGTGGCCGACTTCGTCTCCCGCGGCGCCGATGACGGAGGCTCGCCGGCCGGCCTGATGGCCCGCAGTGACCTGGTGGTCACCTGCCTGCCGTCGCCGGCGGCGTCGGCCGCGGTCGTCGCCGAGATGCTGCCCGAGGTGGCGGCCGGCAAGATCTGGCTCGAGATGTCGACCACCGACTCGGCTGAGGTCACCCGCCTCGGAGCCGAGGTGCAGGCTCGCGGCGGCGCCGCCGTCGACTGCCCGGTGTCCGGTGGCTGCCATCGGGCCGACACCGGCAACATCTCGATCTTCGCCGGTTGCGACCGCCAGACGTTCGAACGGGTCCTGCCGCTCCTCACCACGATGGGTCGCCGCATCCTCCACACGGGGCCGCTCGGCTCGGCGTCGGTGCTCAAGGTCGTGACCAACTACCTCGCAACCGCCAACCTCGTCGCCTGCACCGAGGCCCTGACCACGGCTGCCGCCGCCGGTATGGACCTCGCCACCACCTACGAGGCGATCCGGATCTCGTCCGGGACGTCGTTCGTGCACGAGACCGAGAGCCAGGTCATCCTCAACGGGTCGCGCGACATCTCGTTCACGATGGACCTCGTGGCCAAGGACGTCGGGCTGTTCCAGGCGCTGGCCGACGAGCACGACGTCCCGCTCGAGCTGTCGCCACTGCTGGTCGACACCTTCGCCGAGGGGATCGAGCGCTACGGCCCTCGCGAGCTGTCGCCCAACATCATCAGACGCCTCGAGGACGCAACGGGGCTCGACGTCCGAGCTCCCGGCTTCCCGGCCGAGATGGTCGACGACGAGCCCGAGGAGGCGGGCGCCGAGGTACTCGTCGACCGGGTCTGACGCCTCGACCACGAGAGCGGTCACGCCGGCGACGGCGTCGATCGCTGCCGCCCACCCGCTGGAGCCCGGCGACGTCGGCGCAGACATCGGCCCCGAACTCGGCTGCCGTTCCGGTGCTGCCATTGCTGTCGCACCGTCTCGTGCGTGTGGCCCCGTCGATGGGGCCGGTCGATCGGCTCGGTCCGATGGCGGGAGCCAGACGGTGCGCCGTTCGGCCCGGGTGCCGGTGTTCAGGGCTCGACGAGCAGGTCGGCCCGGAGTCGCTCGATGCGGTCCGGTCCGAAGCCGAGGGCGTCACCCAGGTAGGCCTCCCGGCTCGGCCAGCGCTCGTCGATGGCCGCCAGCCCGGCCCGCTGGTAGCTGGCGTCGACGGCCAGGAAGGCCCGCAGCGGTCGCACGTCGATGCCCCGCTCGGCGTAGTGGGCGATGCGCTGCTCGGCCGGGCGGTGGATGTTGGAGGCCTCGTAGTGGTCGAGCAGCGGGTCCTCGGGCACCCCGAGCGCCAACCCGACCAGCGTCGCCGCCCACCCCGCCCGGTCCTTGCCGGCCGAGCAGTGGAACAGCACCGGACGGTGCGACCGGTCGGCGACCACGTCGAGGAACCGGCCGAAGACCGCCTGCTTGTCCGGATCGAGGGCCATGTCGACCACGCCATCGGTGGCGAAGGCCTCGGCCTGCCCGTTGCCGAACCGCTCCTCGATCCTGGCCTGGTCGCCGCTCATAAGCATGGAGCGGATCTCGTGGCCCCGCCCGGAGGTGTCGACCATCTCCAGCTGGAGGTAGGCCGGGCCGTCCGGCAACCGGTTCGGACCGCCGTCGCCGGCCCGGTCGATCTCGGTCCGGAAGTCGACGACCGCGGCCAGACCGTACTCGCCGAGACGGGCGACGTCGGCATCGTTGGCCTGGCTCCAGTGCCCGGACCGGTACAGGACGCCGGGTCGGATGCGGCGCCCGTCGGCCGTCGGCAGCCCACCCATCTCCCGGAAGTTGAGCACGCTGTCAAACGGCGACGGCGGCATCTCGAAGTCGGTCATGGGCCTGGCTCCTCTCGAGGGCGGCTCCCACCCTGGCGGTCCCGCCTCGCCACCAGCACCGTGCCGGCGATCACGATCAGGCAGCTGAGGGCAACGCTCCCCGCCAGGAACAGATTGGCCCGGGCATAGGCCGCGATCACATCGGGGCGATCGGCGTCGCCGATGATGGCGACGGCGATCGACACCCCGATGGCCCCACCGAGGTTGCGGATCGTGTTGAACGAGGCGTTGACCTCGCCGTAGACGTCCTGGTCGACCGGGGCAAGGGCCCACGAGTTCATGCTCGGGTTCGACAGTCCCCACCCGGTCCCGAAGGCCATGATCGATGGCAGGAGGTCACGGACGTAGTTCGGCTCCGCCCCGAGCCGCCACCAGCTCCACAGGACCGCTGCGGTCGCCAGCGCCGACCCGCCGATCATCAGCCACCGCTGACCGTAGCGGTCGGCCAGCCGGCCGCCGATCAGGCTGGCCGGTCCGGCGCAGATCGGGCCGGCGGTGATGGCGAGACCGATCCGACCGTTCGAGTAGTCCCACACCCGGCCGAGGAACAGCGGCCACACGAGCCAGATCGACAGCGACGTCGTCGACATCGCCAGGTTGGCCAGGTTGGCCGCCGCCACCTGGGGGACCCGGAACAGCGACAGGTTGAGCAGCGGAGTCGGGTGGCTCAGCGATCGGCGAAGGAAGGCGATGCCGAGCACGACCGACGCACCGGCCGCTCCGATCGTCGCTGCGCTCGTCCACCCCCAGGCCCGACCCTGGGAGATCGACAGCACCAGCAGGCCGATGGCCAACGTGGCCAGCACCGTGCCGGCGACGTCGAGCCGTCCGTCGACCTCGTCGGCCCGGGATCGGGCGACGTAGCGGAGCGAGAGGGCGAGGGTCACCAGTGCGACCGGCGCGGTGACGAAGTAGACCACCCGCCAGCTCGACACCTCGAGCAGGGCCGCCGCCGCACTCGGGGCGATGGCGGCCGACAGCGGGCCAGCGGCCGCCCAGGTGGCCACGGCCGACGGCCGCCGGTGCGCCGGGAACTCGGGGAGGGCCATGCTGAGCGACGACGGGATGACCATGGCCGCCGCCACCGCCTGGAGGCTGCGGGCTGCGATCAGGATCCATACCGTCGGCGCGGCGGCGGAGATCAGGGCGGTGACGGTGAAGCCGATGAGGCCGGCGTTGAAGACCCGGCGCCGTCCGAGGCGGTCGGCCAGGCGACCACCGAGGGGCAGGAAGGCAGCGGAGGCGATGAAGTAGCCGGCGGCCACCCAGGCGACGACGGTCTCCGACACCCCGTCGAAGTCGTCGGCGATCGCTGCGAACGAGAGGTTGGTTGCGGTGGCGTTGAACCCGAACAGGACGTAGCCGGCGGAACCGACGGCGAGCGCCCGCCAGGCCCGGGTCGACACAGGAGTCGGTCCGGCTGCGGCTTCTCGTCGATCGTCCTGGACGGCCGGATGATCAACGGTCGGGCCGTCCTCGGTCACGTCGCTCGTGTCTCCTCCCGCGGTCCGGCCCCGGAGGTCTTTGTAGACCCCGGGGCCGGATCGAGTCCAATGGGTTCGGTCGGCCGGCGGTCCGGCCGTGCTCGCTAGCCGGCGACGGTCAGGATGTCACCGTCCGGAGTGAGGGCGGTGCCGTCCCAGATGCCGGCCTCCTCGGCCACCGAGGCCCGCTCGTGGCCGTCGGGACCCCACTCGGCGTAGGCGACGATCGTGTCCGGGTTCGAGAAGTCCTGGGCAACGTACAGGCCAAGCTCGCCGTCGTCGGCGGCGAGGGCGACGGTGGACGTGACGGTCACGGTCTCCCCGGGGGCGATGGGGTCGACGCCCTCGATCGGCACGTAGTTCGGGAAGTTGCAGAACACCCAGCCGTTGATGTCGATCTCGGCGTCGGTGGTGTTGCGGAGCTGGACCTCCGCGGTGCTGAAGTCGATCGAGACGATCTCGAGCTGACCGGCGTGGCCGCCCTCGGCCATGGCGTCTTCTTCCATGGCGTCGTCTTCTTCCATGGCGTCTTCTTCCATGGCGTCGTCTTCTTCCATGGCGTCGTCTTCTTCCATGGCGTCTTCTTCCATGGCGTCGTCTTCTTCCATGGCGTCTTCTTCCATGGCGTCGTCGGTCGAGGACTCCTCGGTGTCGTCGGCTGTCGCCGCCGTGTCGGTGTCGTCGTCGCTGCCGCAGGCGGCCAGCACCAGCGCCAGGGCCAGGGCGATCGCTGCTCGTCTCCACCACGTGATGGGTCGCATGGGTCGTTTCTCCAAGGTCGGGTTCGGGGGATACCGGATCAGGCAACCGCACCACCCGCCCGATGGTGCCGATCGCGGCCGCCAGTTCACCAGATGGCAAGAGACGTTTCCGCCCACCCTGCAGCCACGGGCAGCACCCCGGACACCGGCAGCCGCAGCCACCTACTGCGTTCGCAGTACACCCGGAGCCTGCGCCGGGACGATGTGCGATGAGGTCCCGTTGGCAGAAGATCGAGACATGATCGAAGTCACCAACCTCACCAAGCGCTACGGCACCTTCACGGCGGTCGACGACCTCAGCTTCTCGGTCCGCCCCGGCATCGTCACCGGCTTCCTCGGCCCGAACGGGGCCGGCAAGTCCACCACGATGCGCATGATCCTCGGCCTCGACCGGGCGTCCGGCGGCTCGGCCACCGTGAACGGTCGACGCCTGGTCGACCACAACGCCCCCCTCACCGAGATCGGCTCGCTGCTGGAGGCCAAGGCCGTCCACCCGAAGCGGTCGGCCCGCAACCACCTGACCGCCATGGCCGTGACCAACGGCATCCCCCGCTCCCGGGTCGACGAGGTCCTCGAGATCGTCGGGCTGTCGGAGGTGGCCGACCGGGCCGCCGGGCAGTTCTCGCTCGGTATGGGCCAGCGGCTCGGCATCGCCTCGGCCCTGCTCGGCGATCCCGGCACGGTCATGCTCGACGAGCCGGTCAACGGCCTCGACCCCGAGGGCGTCCTCTGGATCCGGCACCTGCTGCAGGACCTGGCGGCCGAGGGTCGCACCGTGCTGGTCTCCTCCCACCTGATGAGCGAGATGGCCCTGACGGCCGAGCACTTCGTCATCATCGGCCAGGGCCGCCTGATCGCCGACGTCACGTCGGCCGAGCTGCAGGCCATGGCTCCCGAGGCCAGCGTCATCGTCCGCTCGCCCGAGGTCGGCCGGCTCCGCACCCTGCTGGCCGGTGACGGCGTCACCACCTCCACCATCGCCGACGTCGCCGGCACGAACGGTGTGGGCCCGGCGGCCGGACTGTCGGTCGTCGGACTCGACGCTGCCACCATCGGACGGGTCGCCGCCGACAACGCCATCCCCTTGACCGAGCTCACGAACCAGCACAGCACGCTCGAGCAGATCTTCATGGACCTGACCGCCGAGTCGGTCACCTACAGCGCCCATCGCCTGATCGAGCAGCCCGCACCGCTGAGCGAGGTGGCGGCCTGATGACCGACACGATCTCGCCCTCCACCACCGCAACCACCACCGACTTCTCCCCAGACGCCAACCGCAGCACGAGCAACGAAACGAGTGAACCGATGACCTCTCTCCTGTACGCCGATCCCACCCTCGACACCACCGCAGGCCCCGCCTCGACCGAGACCGCGAGCCCGACCACCACCCCGACCCGCTCCACCATCAGCGCCCCGAGCCGCTTCGGCTTCGGTCGTCTGGTCTCGGCCGAGTGGCTCAAGTTCCGGACCGTCCGCTCCAACCTGATCGCCCTCCTCGGGGCGGCCGTCGCCGCCATCGGCTTCGGCACGCTGTTCGCCTCACTGGCCGACTCGGACGACGCCCCTGGCCGCATCGCCAGCGACGGCCTGTCGCTGAGCCTCGGCGGCTTCGACCTGGCCCAACTGATCATCGCCATCCTCGGCGTGGCCCTGGTCGCCGGCGAGTACCAGACCGGACTGATCCGCTCCTGGTTCGCCGCCGCCCCGAACCGCATCCAGGTCCTCCTGGCCAAGGTCTCGGTCTTCACCGGCGCCGTGTTCGTGGTCACGGCGGCGGCGGTCACGGTGGCCTTCCTGGCCGGCCAGGCCGTCCTGCCCGACACGGTGACGGCGTTGAGCCTGACTGACGACGGCGTGCTCCAGGCCCTGGCCGGCACCGCCTTCTACGCCGCCTGCATCGCCGCCATGGGTGTCGCCCTCGGCTTCCTGCTGCGCAGCACGGCCGCCGGCGCCGGGGTGGTCGTGACCGTGCTGATGCTGGCCCCGCTGATGATCAGCCTGCTGCCCTCCTCGATCGCCGACCCCGTCGGCAAGGTCCTGCCAAGCAACGCCGCCGATGCGATCACCGGCCTGGCCACGCCCGGCACCGACGTCCTCTCGACCGGTTGGGGCCTGGCCGTCCTCGGCGCCTGGGTGATCGGGACCGTCGGTGCCGCCGCCCTGGTGGTCCACCGGCGGGACGCCTAGCCCGAGCGGTGCGCCGAGCGACCGTCATGTCCCGCCGACCGGCCGGACAACCTACACTCCCGGCCATGAGCCAGCAGCCGCATCCCGATCGGGTGCGGCTGCTGCCGTGGTCGGTCCCGCCGCTCCTGGTCGATGGTGTCCTGTCGGCCTGCATGGCCCTCGGTCTCGTGGTCCGTCAGCTCGTCGAGGAGGACGTCGACGTCGTCGTCGGCATCGCCGGACTCGTCGCTGCGGTCGCCGTCGTCGTCGCCCGCCGCCGCTGGCCCGTCCCGACACTGGGCGCCGCCATCGTCGGCGCTGCGGTGTTGACCGTCGTCGCCGGCGAGCCGACCGTGATCCTCATGGCCAGCCTCATCGCCCTGTACCACGTGGCCACCCTCGTGCCCTGGCGGCAGGCGCTGGCCGCCGGCGCCGTCACCGTCGTGGCGTTCACCGTCCTGGTGATCGGCTTCCTGGAGCCGGGTCGGGTCGACGGCGGCCTGCTTGCCTCGATCGGCTGGCCGGCCTTCGCCGCCGCCATCGGTACCGCCGTGCGGGCCAGCCGGGAGAACCTGGCCGGGGCCCAGGAGCGGGCCCGTCGGGCCGAGGCCACCCGGGAGCTGGAGGTCGAGCGGCGGGTGGTCGAGGAGCGGTTGCGGATCGCCCGCGACGTGCACGATCTCGTCGCCCACCACCTGGCGGTGGTCAACGTGCAGTCGGGCGTCGCCGCCCACGTCCTCCGCTCCGACCCCGACGCGGCCGGCACCGCGCTCGACGCCGTCCGCTCCTCGGCCTCGACCGCAGTGAGCGAGCTGGGCGAGCTGCTCGGCGTCCTTCGGGATCCCGACGGGTCTGACGGTGCCGGCGGCGGTGTCGGCGGCCCGGTGACGCCAACGCCCGATCTCGACGCCATCGACGACCTGATCACCTCGTTCGCCGCCAGCGGACTCCAGGTGGAGCATCGGGTCACCGGGGCACCTCGCCCGCTGACGCCGTCGGCTGAGGTCGCGGCCTACCGGGTGGTCCAGGAGGCGCTCACCAACGCCCACAAACACGGCGACGGTTCGGCGGTGGTGGCTCAGGGCTTCGACGCCGACGGCATGACCATCGAGGTCACCAACCGGGTGGCACCGTCCGGCTCGGCGGCACTGGATCCGTCCGGCTACGGCCTGGTCGGGATGCGGGAGCGGGTCGACGCCGTCGGCGGTCGGCTGGCCGTCGACGAGGCGTCCGGCCGGTTCCGGGTCCGGGCCGTCCTGCCGATCCGGGAGACGCCATGACGCCGGCTGACGTCGAACCCGGTGGCTCCGGGCCGATCCGGGTGCTGCTGGCCGACGACCAGGAGCTGATCCGAGCCGGGTTCAAGGTGCTGGTCGACTCGGCCCCCGACCTGACCGTGGTCGGTGAGGCGTCGAACGGTCGGGAGGCGCTCGAGCTGTTGCGCTCGGAGCGGGCCGACGTGGTGCTGATGGACATCCGCATGCCCGAGCTCGATGGCCTGGCCGCCACCCGGGAGATCTGTGCCGACGACGACCTGGCCGGGGTCAAGGTGATCGTGTTGACCACCTTCGAGCTCGACGACTACGTGGTCCGGGCCGTCCAGGCCGGCGCCAGTGGCTTCCTCGGCAAGGGGGTCAGCCCGGACGATCTCCTGGCCGCCATCCGGGTGGTCGCGGCCGGCGACGCGCTGCTGTCGCCGGCGGCGACCCGGGCGGTGATGGAGCGGATGGCCGGCGCCGGTCCGGTCGGCGAGCTCGACGGCTCCGCACTCGACGACCTGACCGAGCGGGAGCGGGAGATGACCGCCCTGGCCGCCCACGGTCTGTCGAACGACGAGATCGCCGAGCGGGCCTTCCTGTCGCCGCTCACGGTCAAGACCCACGTCAACCGGGCGATGATGAAGGTCGGGGCCAGGGACCGGGCCCAGCTGGTCGTCCTCGCCTATCGCAGTGGCCTGGTCCGCCCCGGTGATGACCTCGACTGATCCTCGACTGATCCCCGCCAACGGAATCGGTCGGCGGGTTGGGCGACACAGGCGGCGGGCTAGAAGATGGAGAAGCCGCCGTCGATCTTGATGACGTCGCCGGTGTGCCACCGGGCGGCGTCGCTCATCAGGTAGACGGCGATCGGCCCGAAGTCGTCCGGCGTGCCCCAGCGTCGCATCGGGATCCGGGGCATGACGTTGTCGACGAACTTGTCCCAGTTGAACACCCGCTCGGTCATGGCGGTCTCGACCCAGCCGGGGATGATGGCGTTGGCGGTGATGCCGTAGCGGGCCAGCTCGACCGACAGGGCGAGCGTCATCGAGATCATCGCCCCCTTCGAGGCGGCGTAGGCCTGGCCCCTGGCCGAACCCTGGATGGCGGTGCCGGACGAGGTGGTGACGATGGTGCCGCCGTCGCCCTGGTCGACCATGTGCTTGACCGCCCGTCGCAGCGTGTAGAAGACGCCGTGCAGGTTGACGTCGAGGATGTCGTGCCAGTCCTCGTCGCTGTGCTCCCAGAACGGCTCCCGGTTGCGGGTGCCGACGCCGGCGTTGGGGAAACAGGCGTCGATCCGCCCGTAGCGCTCGATGACGGCGTCGATGGCGGCGTCGACCTCGGTCTGGTCGGCCACGTTGCATCGCAGGGCCGACGCGGAGGGGTTGATGGCCTGCAGCTCGGCCTCGGCCGCGGCGTTCTTCTCGGCGTTCGTCCCCCAGATCGACACGTCGGCCCCGGCCGCGGCCACCGCCTTGGCGAAGCCGAGCCCGATCCCGCCGTTGCCGCCGGTGATCACCGCCACTTTCCCACTGAGGTCGAATCCGTCGTACGCCATGCCTGGTCCCTTCGCGTTGATCGGCCGGTGCGATGATCCCAGGTCGTCTCCCGTCGGGCCAGCCGGTGTCAGCCCTCCCCGTCGAGGTCGTCGGCGGCGCCGGCGTCGCCCTCGATGGAGCCGGCCGCAACCATGGCGTCGAGCAGGCCGGACAGGACCGTCCGCAGCTCGGCGTCGAGCTCGGGGTCGGTGATGGCCCCCGTCTCCGGGTCGCAGGTGTGGTTGAAGCTCGGGACCGACAGCTGACCGGTGACCTCGGCCCCGAAGAACGGGGCGCTCGCCGTGGCCACCCGGAGCACGTTCGTGCCACCGCCCCGACCGGGCGAGGCCGCCAGCATCGCCGTCGGCGTGTTCTGGTAGACGCACATGTCGATCCGCGATGCCCAGTCGAACACGTTTTTGTACGCCACGGTGAACAGCCCATTGTGCTCGGCCAGCGAGAGCAGCAGGCCGTCCGCAGCACCGATCCGCTCGAAGAAGTCCTTCGCCTGCTGGGGGATGCCACCCTCGTGCTCGCGGTCGATGCTGTAGATGGGCATCTCGTAGTCACGGAGATCGAGGATCTCGACGTCGACGCCGAGATCGGCTGCCGGACCGAGCTCGTCGGTGATCAGGCCGGTGGCGTAGCCGATCAGCCGCCGGTTGATCGAGTTGCGGCTTGAGGACGCGGCGAACGCGAGGAGTCGCATCGGTCAAGGATGGCGCACGGCGGCGCGCCTCCGCTCAATCGATGAGGCTGTCGCTGCGGACCCGACGCTCCTCGGCCTCGACGTGGGCGTCGAGCACTCGGCCGAACAGCTGTCTGGTCCGCTCGAGCCGGCCGATCACCTCGGCCTGCTCGGTGTAGGCGAAGATCGCGGCATGGCGGGGCCTGGAGTCGGCCGCGACCCGGGACACGGCGTGCAGCGAGTACCGGCCTCGGAAGATCTGGAGGTCGCCCGGCTGCAGATCGAGGGTCACGACGTCGTCGCGTCCGCCTTCCAGCACCCGCTGGATGGCGTCGAAGCCCTCGTCGTCGACCGACCGGATGTTGGGCACGTACTCGAACAGCCCGCCGGCCTCGGCCGCCTCGACCAGCACCGTCACGGCAAACTCGTTCGTGTCGAAGTGCCAGGTGAACTGCTGGCCCGGATCCAGGATGTTGGCCGTGAGCCCGGCGAGCGGATCGGCATAGGGGTGCAGCTGGTCGACCTCGAGGCAGTCGGCCAGGAAGCGGGCCAGGTCGGGCTGCTCGAACAGGATTCGCATGGCCGTCGTCGCCTCCCAGGAGTCACCGGGGATGAATCCGCTCGACCGTTCGAGGAACGTGTTCTTCGGGTGACGGTCGGGGTAGGCGTCGTCGGCGGCGACGTGGAAGTACGGGTTGATGACCTCGGTCGAGTAGTGGGTCGTGTGTTTGCGGTCGCGGATCTCGTGGCCGAGGCGGTCGAGGGCCGGGCCGCGAACGAGGTCGGGGATGACGGCGCAGCCGACCGATCGGAGTCCGTCGCGGGCCATGGCCACCACCTGGCGATAGCGGGCGTCGTCTGGTCGGTCGATCGGATAGCGGTCCAGATCGACCAGCTCGCCGAGGGTCACCTGTCGGTCGTCGGTCATCGGGTCGTGTCCTCCTCACGTGCGTCCGGCGGCTCGCCCGCCTCGCCGACCTCCCAATGGGGGACCCACTCGCCGTCGAGTCGAAACGACAGACCGGCGTCGTCCTCGATACGGCGGGCGACGTGCAGCTCGCCGACATCGGTGCCGTAGCGCTCGCCGGCCCTGGCGAAGGTCTCGGCCGCCCGCTCGGTCATCGGCAGGTCGGTGCCGACGTCGGCCATCAACTCGCGGGTCAGACCGAGGTCCTTGAGGCAGAGGTCGAGCGTGAAGCTGGGGTCGTAGTGGCCGGCGAAGATCGATGGGGCGTCGTGGCGGGCGACGAAGCTGTCGGCGACCGAGTCCTTGATGGCCGACCATAGGACGTCGAGCTCGACCCCGTTGGCCAATCCGAGGGCGAAGCCCTCACCGATGGCCGCGGCATGGATGAACCAGAGCTGGTTGGTCACGAGCTTGGTGACGTTGCCGGTGCCGAGTGGGCCGCAGCGGATGACCCGACCGAGGTGTTCGAGGATGGGCACCGCCCGGTCGAGGTCCGCCGGTGCGCCGCCGGCGAAGAGCGTCAGGTTGCCGGTCCTCGCGCCGTCGACCGCGCCGGTGACCGGACTGTCGACGACCGTGACCCCCTCAGGAGCGCGGTCGGCGAGCTCGGTGACCAGCTCGCGGCGGTTGGTGGTCAGGTCGATCCACAGGCTGCCGGGTCGGAGGTGGTCGAGGGCGCCACCGCCGGCCGGCTCGGTTCCCATGACCGCCTCGACGTGGTGGGGGTGGGGGAGGCTGGTCAACAGGACATCGGCCTCCGCGGCCACCGCGGTGGCGCCGTCGGCTTCGACGGCGCCGGCTTCGACGGCCCGGGCCAGCGCCTCGGCGTCGAGGTCGTAGGCGACGACCTCATGGCCGGCGGCCACCAGGCGCAGCGCCATGGGGCCGCCCATCGTCCCGAGTCCGACGAAGCCGAGGGTGTCCGACATCGACCCAGTGAAGGGCCAAGTCGGTGGCCTGGTCAACCGGACCGGACCTCTCGGCCTGGTCCGGTCATGCGGCGCCGGGGCCGACCCGATGACGGGCGAGGAAGGCCTCGGTCCTGGCCGCAACCACCTCGTGGTCGACCGGTCGACCGAGCAGCAGGTGGTCGAGCAGCAGGGGTCCGCACAGCTCGGAGGTCAGCGCCTTGGCCTGGGACCTGGGTTCGACCCCGCGCTGCGCCTCGATCTCGCCCCGGTCGATGGCGGCTGCGAGCACGTCCTCGACCGGGGCCACCAGCCCGCCGACGTAGCGCTGGCCGAGCGTCGGGGTCTCGTCGTCTCGGTGGTGGAGCGTGGCCCGGAAGAGGTCGGCGACCGGGCGGTGCTCGAAACGGAAGGTGAGGGTGGCGACGGCGACCGGCAGGTCGTCGGTCAGTCGGCCGACGAGGTCGTCGAGCTCGTGACGGGCGATGGCGCCGGCGAGGATGTCGCCGACGATGTGGGCGGGCGTCGGCCAGTGGCGGTAGATGGTGGTGCGGGCGACGCCGGTCTCGCGGTGGAGCCGGACTGCGGTCAGCTCCCCCGAGCCCTCGCTGACCAGCAGGCGGAATGCGGCCTGCAGCACCCGTTCCCTGGTCTCGTCGGTCGGGCCGGGCGGTCGGCCCCCGGTTCCTGCCACCACCTCAGGCTACCGCCGGTATCCACTACAAGTTGTTGCGGATTGCTCGCCAGCGTTCTAGGCTGCAAGTCGCTACAAGTTGTAGCGAATATTCGACCGATCTGATCAGGCGAGGCGAGGTGCCCATGCGACAGATGATCCCCCGATCCGTGGCGGTACTGGCGGTGCTGCACGCCGCAGCTGCGCTGCTGTTCGGCACCCTGGCCCACCTCGACTCGTCGAACCAGTTCCCCGACCTCGTCGTCAACGACGACAGCCTCTTCGCCGTCGGGCTCTACGCCAACCGCAACATCGGTGTCGGCCTCGCCCTGCTGGCGATGCTGTTCCTGGCGAGCCGCTGGGGGCTGATGGCCCTCTTCGGCGCACGCTTCCTGACCGACGCCGCCGATCTCGTCATGGCGTTCACCAACACCGACGGTGCCGGCGCCCTCATCGGCCAGCTCGTGTTCTTCGGGCTGCTGTTCGCCTCGGAGCTCTACGTGCTCCGCACCCTGTTCCGTCTCGAGCAGCGAGACGCCAACCCCCAGGAGGTTCCGGCATGAGCCGATCCACGTCCGTCCTCGACGGCCAGACCTATGTCAGCAAGCGGCTCGCCTGGCCGTTCCTGATCATCCCGGCGCTGCTGGTGGCGATCTACGGCATGCTGTCGTACATCTCGCTGGCCGACCAGAGCACGTTCTTCTCCAGCATGGACATCCCCGAGCCGAGCAACGAGTTCCTGATCTGGAGCTGGGGCGGCAAGAACAGCGCCATGGTCGCCGTGCTCCTGGCCGGGGTGATCACCCGGGTCCGACTGGTGGTCGTGATCTCGTTGATCATGCTGCTCGTCGGTCAGATGGGCGACGTCAACGCCGGGGCCCAGAGCGGGACCAACGTGTTCGTCACCTGGATCGCCTTCGGTCTCGTGGTGGCCCAGGGGGCCCTGCTGCTGTGGGACCGGAGCCGCGAGCAGGCCTCGGCGACCCAGGCGACGGCCACACCCGTCGCCGCCTAGGGCCCGATCACCTCGTCGGCGGCCGCTCAGCTGTGGAGGATGTGGCCGAGCCAGGCGTCGATCCGCTCGCCGACGACCTCGGGGGTCAGGTCTCGCCGACCGAGGGCGTGCCAGGCGAACACCGGGAACGGGCCGACTGGGGCCGACAGGATCGTGGCCAGGTCGTATGGGGTGGTGTCGACCTCGTAACCGGTCAGCTCCCGGTACCGCCAGGTGAACTGCACCGCCCGCTCGGGCCCGTCGAGCACGGCGAGGTTCCAGCGGCAGTGGGCGAGATCGGCCGCCGGCTCACCGACACAGGCGCCGAGCCAGTCGACGATGGCCACGATCTCGGTGTCGGACCAGTGCACGTTGTTCGGGTGGAAGTCGCGGTGCAGGAAGTGGGGGTCGTCGACCGGGAGCTCGTCCGGCACCTGCTCCTGCGCCTCCTCCCACAGCTCGGGCTGCTCGGTCCAGATCGGGATCGGGCGGACCGGACGGTCCCACCGCTGCCACTCGCCGACCAGGTCGGCGACGGACTCGGGCTCGACCGCGTGGATCGAGGCCATCGACTCGGCCAGCGCGTCGGCCCACGGTCCGGGATCGAGCGGCGCCAACTCCGGCCGACCCGGCACCTCGCTCATCACGATCGCGGGCACGTCGGCGACCTCGCCGTCCGGATCGGCCAGCACCAGGCTCGGCGTCGCCACGGGGAGATCGAGCATCGAGAGGAGCTCGAGGATGTTGGCCTCATCGTGGGGGACGTTCGGCTCGCGGGCCATCCAGTCGTCGAGCACGTAGCGCCGGAGCACCACCGCTCGGCCGTCGAGCAGTTCGAGCCGATGCACGGCCGACGAGAGCCCGCCGGGCAGCGCCAGGACGTTGATCACGTCGGCCTGCAGCTCGGTCTCGATCCAGTCGAGCGTCGCCGACGGAGGTGGCGAGGCGATGGGCTCCTTCGGCTCCCAGTCGACCCACTCCCCATCGGTGTCGTCGCCGGCCCCGTTGCGCTGGTTGGTCACCGGGGCCAGTGTAGGGTTCGGGCGGAGATCGGCCGACCGTGGACCGATCGAGGGCACTCGAGCGAGGTGGCGATGGTGGATCGACAGGACGTCGAGGTGGCCGTCGACGGCGGCGCCGTTCCGGTCATCGTGCTGGCGACCGACGACCCTGCGACCAGGCCGGCGTTGCTCTGTGTGCCGTCGATCTTCGGGGCCAACGACGACCTCGTCGACCAGCTGGCGTCCCTGACCGACGTGGCCACCACGGCGGTCATGGACCCGTTCTGGACGGTCTCCCCCGGGCCGATCCCCTACGCCGATCGGAAGGCTGCGTTCGAGCGGGCCGGCGCCCTCGATCGATCGAGGACCCCTGGTGACGTGGCCGCCGTCGCCCGATGGTTGGCCGATCGGAGCAACGGTCGGGTGGCCGGGCTCGGGATCTGCTTCGGCGGACCGCCCGTGTTGCTCGGGATGTCGGCCGGTGCCCTGGCCGGCGTCGTCACCTGGCACGGCAGCCGGATGGAGGGGGTGCTCGACCGGCTCGACGTCACGGCCATGACGGGCCCGCTCCGCTTCCACTTCGGCGACGCCGACCCGATCACCCCGCCCGATGCCATCGGTGCCGTCGCTGCGGCGTTCGCCGCCAACGGCGACTGTGCCATCGTCGTCCACCCGGGCGCCGACCACGGGTTCAGCCACGAGGGCGACGCCTGGGACGCCGAGGCGACGGCGGCCGGGATGGCCGATCTCCGGGCGGTGCTGGAGCAGCTGGCCGGCTAGCGCCGTTCGCCGGGCCGACGAACTCCGCGTGCCGGTGCCCCGCGCCGGGACACTCAGATCGGGGCCCGCTCCCAGCGCCAGTCGAGCAGGTCGAGCGCAGCCCTGGCGACCCGCAGGACGAGGTCCTCGCGGAAGTGGGTGGCCACCACCTGGAGCCCGACCGGTAGCCCATCGACCCGGCCGACCGGGATCGAGGCCGCCGGCTGCCCGCTGTAGTTGAACGGCACGGTGAAGGGCACGGCGTGGTCCCAGCGGTCGAACTCGGGGGAGTGGTAGATCGTCTCGACCGGGGGTGGCAGGGTCGGCATCGTCGGCGTGAGCAACACGTCGTGGTCGAGGTGGAACCGCCGCATGGTCTCGACCAGTCGGGCCCGGGCGCCGGTGGCCGCGGCCATCTGGTGGACGTCGACACCCATGCCCTCCTGGGCCAGCGTGCGGAAGCCGGGGTCGAGCTCCGACCAGCGGTCTGACGGGATCGAGTGCAGGATCGTGGCGAATCCGGCCTTCCAGTAGTCCTCGAGCTGCGGGCGGAGCGGTTCGAAGACGTCGTCGACCTCGGTCACGTCGGCCCCGGCGTCGGCCAGCCGATCGATGGCGGCCCGGCAGGCGTCGGCCACCTCCGGGCTGGTGGTCGCCCCACCGAGGGTCGACGTCCAGGCCAGCTTGAGGCCGCTGAGGCCGTCGTTGATCCCGACCCGCCAGTCGCGGGGGTCGTGGGGTACGGCGTGCCAGTCGCGCAGATCGGGGCGCGACAGCACGTTGAGCAGCAGTGCGGCGTCGCCGACCGTTCGGGCCAGCGGGCCGTTAGCCACCAGCGTGGCGAACGGCGACTCGCTCGGCGCGTGGGGGACCCGACCGAACGTCGGCTTGAGCCCGACGAGCCCGCAATAGGCGGCCGGGATCCGGATCGAGCCGCCCCCGTCGTTGCCGTGGGCGACGGCGCCGATACCGGCAGCGAGGCTGGCCCCGGACCCGCCGGACGAGCCGCCCGGGGTGTGGTCGGGATTCCAGGGGTTGCGGGTGATGCCGAATCGAGGGGTGTCGGTCATCCCCTTCCAGCCGAATTCCGAGGTCGTGGTCTTGCCGAGGATGATGGCCCTGGCCTCCCGCAGCCGGGCCACCGACGGATGGTCGGTCGTCGCCTTCTCCGTCGACGTGACCGCACTGCCATCGGAGGTTGGGTGGCCGGCCATGTCGACGATGTCCTTGACCGTCACCGGCACCCCGTCGAGGTCACCGAGTGGCTCGCCGCGGAACCAGCGGTCGGCGGACTCGGTCGCCTCGATGCGGAGCCGCCCGCTGTCGACCCGGACGGCGAACGCGTTGATGGTCTCCTCGGTCGCCTCGATGCGGGCCAGGTTGGCCTCGATGACCTCGGTCGGTGAGAGGTCCCCCCGGCGGTAGCCGGCCAGGATCTGCTCGACGGTCAGGTCGCAGGGGTCGGTGGCGCCCATCGGTTCCCTCCTCGCTCCGTCCGGTGGTCGGTCGGTGATCCGGGCCAGTCTTGCCGACCGGGGGCTACAGCGCGGGCTGCTCGACCCGGATGGTCTCGCCGCCGTCGACGATGATCGTCTGGCCGGTCATCCACGGAGCGTCGGCGGCCAGGAACAGTGCCGCCTTGCCGATGTCCTCGGGCTCGCCGAGGCGTTCGGTCGGCATGGAGTCGGCGATGGCCTGGCCTCGCTCGCCCTCCCAGAGGACGCGGGCGAAGTCGGTGCGGATCAGGCCGGGGGCGATGCAGTTGACCCGCACCTGGGGGCCCAGCTCGGCGCCGAGCTGTTTGGTCATGTGGACCAGCGTCGACTTGAACATGCAGTAGACGCCGATGTCCTTCGAGGTGTGGAACCCGCCGACGGAGGCGATGTTGATCACGCAGCCGCCCGATTCCTGCATCCACCGATTCCAGGCGATCTGGGTCCACAACATCGGACCGCGCACGTTGACCTCGTAGGTCTTGTCGAGCATCGAGGCCGGCACGTCGATCGTGCGCCCGTTGTGCGGGTTGGTGGCGGCGTTGTTGACGAGGATGTCAAACGAGCCGAAGCGGTCGACGGTCTCCTCCATCACCTTCTCGCCCTGTTCGGGGTCGCCGACGTGGCTGACCCGCCAGTCGACCTGGCCGGGGAGGTCATCCGCCTTCAGTCGGTCGGCCGCTTCCTCACACTTGTCGGCCTTGCGGGAGGTGATCATCACGTTGCCGCCGGCCTCGAGGAAGCAGCGGGCGATCCCGTAGCCGATGCCGGCAGACCCGCCGGTCACCAGCGCGGTCTTGCCCTCGAGCTTCTGGTCCATCTGGTCGTTCCCCTCGGTCGTCCCCTGTTTCGGGCCTCCACTTTGGCGGTTCGACGGCGGAGGCGCCAGCTCCCGTGGGTCGACGGTCGTCGTTCGGCCGTCACCGCCCGGCGCCGAGCAGGGCGAGCAGCTCGCGGACCAGCTTGGCCCCGAGCATGGCGGTCACGTCGTGCAGGTCGCGGCGGGGGTTGATCTCGACAACGTCGGCCCCGACGACGGTCAGCTCCGGCCGACGGCCCAGCTCGTGGATGAGGACGAGGAGCTGGCGGGTGGTGAGACCGCCGGGCTCGTGATGGGACACGCCCGGGGCATAGGCCGGGTCGAGGCCGTCGACGTCGATCGACAGGTACACCGGGCCCTCGATCGCCGGCAGCGTGCCGTCCCAACTGCGTAGCTCGAGCATCTCGACGTCGAACCGCTCGGCCTGGGCCCGCTGGTGGTTGGTTGCGGTACGGATGCCGACCTGGATCAGCCGGTCGGCCAGCCCCTCCTCCATGATCCGGGCGAACGGGCAGGCATGGGAGAAGCGGTCGCCGTCGAGCTCGTCGTAGAGGTCGGGATGGGCGTCGACGTGCACGATCGTGAGCGGCGGTGTCGCATCGGCGCCGGCTGCGTCCGCAGCGTCGGCAGCTCTTTGACGGGTGACGGCGCGCACGAGCGGCCAGGTGACCAGGTGGTCGCCGCCGACGGCCAGCAGCGGGGCCGGCCGGTCACCGCCGGTGGTGATGGCGTCGGTGGCGGCGGCCTCGATGGCGGCCAGGACCGACTCGACGGCGGCCGGGTCGTCGTTGTCGACCTCGACGTCACCCCGGTCGACCCAGCCGCCGTCGCCCGGGTCGACCTCGCCCCCCAGCTCCGTGAACCAGTTGGCCGACCCGCTGTGCAGGGCTGCCCGAACGGCCGACGGCGCCTCGGCCGGGCCCCGCAGGTGCGACGAGTGGGCATCGTAGGGGACGCCGAGGAGTTGGACGGTCGGTGAGCTGGTCACGCCTCGACGCTAACTACCCCGCCGGTGAGCTGCGCTCCCGTCCAGGAGGTGCGAGCCAGCGCAGGACCCGGTCGCTCAGGAGGACCTCGTAGCGCAACGCCGCCAGTTCGCTCTCACCGACGACGATCCCGCGCTCCTCGGCCAGCTCGGCGAGCCAGCTCCACGGGTGGTCCTCCTCGTCGTCCTCGTCGTCGGGGAGCACCACGTTGAGCACCTGTTGGATGAAGGTCGTCGTCGGCAGGGGGTCATCTCCGCCTGCGACACCCGAGAGGGTGAAGCCCCGCTCGTTGTGCAGACGGATCCGATCCCCCTGCCCCGTCAACAGGAATTCGTTGACGACGAAGCTCGTCGACGTTGCGTTGTCGGCTACATCGGATGCCAGATCGCAGACGGCGCCAACCCCGATGACGGTGATGTCCTTCGCTCCCTTTTTTTGCTCGTCGTTTTGCTGCTCGTTGATGGTCTCGCCCTCTCCATGTTTGGCATCAAGAGGGCTCCATCCACGCGATGTCATGTGACTGGCAGCTCCGATCCGGCTGGGGCAAAGAGCATCAACTCGGGGTGCAGGAGAGGTTCCTCGGGTCGGAATAAGTGTAGCCGGAAGGGTCGCTCTGTCCGATCAGGTCGACGTCGACGAAACCTCGCCAGCCCGCGCTGTTCGTCGTTGCGCACGTTTGCCGAGCATTGCCCCTGCGGCCTCGTCCGCCGCCGGGGCGTACGTCACGGCTGTCGCTGTCGACCGTGATCCACCGGCAACCCCACCGGTCGCACCAGTAGGACTGCAGGTAGGTGTCGACGTTCGACTCGGCCGGACAGGTGCCGCCGGCTCGGAGCCACCAACCGTGGATCGAGGTGTCGCCACCCGACCGGTGGGGCAGGTCGATCGCCTGGCGATAGCGGCAGTCGCCGGCGGTGATCACGTCGGACTGTCCGGTGAGGAAGGCGTCGATGAACTCGGCCTGTTTCGACGCAGACGACGTCGTCGCCCCGGGGAAGCTTGCGAAGCTGCCACTGCTCGGATCGATGTCGGACAGTCTCGTCGGAGGGGCTATCGGATCGGTGGATCTGCCCTGAATCTCCGTCTCATCCATGGATGAATTGGCTGAACCGGGTGTTGCGGAGACGAGAAAAGGGAGTGCTAGAACGGCAGCACAAAGAACAAAACGCGAACGGCGGAACATCGTTTTCCCTCGATTGCAGCCCGCTCCCGAACGGTACTTCGACGACAAGCATGTCGCAAGGGCGCCCGCGTGTGAAGAATGACCGCTAGGTTGCCGTGATGGACTGGCGAGCCGAGATCGACGAGCTGCACGAGTTCTTCCAGATGTACTTCCTCGGCGGGGTCGACGTCTCGGCGCTCGACCGGGTCGAGGTTGCGCTGCACACCGACTTCACGTTCGTCGGGCCGCACGGCGACGAGGCCGAGCGACAGGCGGTCATCGACCGGATCGCCGCCGGCCACGGTCACACGTCGGAGCTGACGATCAGCACGACCGAGCACGCACTCGTGCACCACGGCGGCGACGTGGTCGTGGCCCGCTACGTCGAGGGGCACCACCTGGCCGACGGTCAGGCCAACCGGCGGCTCAGCACCGTCGTGTTCCTCGTCGATCCGGACGGGCCGAACGGCCTCCGCTGGCTCCGGGTCCACGAGACGTTCATCGAGTCCGAGAGCTCCTAGCCGCCGGCCGGCCTGCGGCCGATCGGCTGGTGACCGGACCCGGCACCGCGTCGAGGAACCCTGCGGGGTGGTGGCGCGCTAGCTCGCCGTGCCATCGGGCACGGTGAACACGAAGTGCCGTTCGAGGTCACCCTCGATGTCGGCGATGTGGTCGATGTAGCGCGGGAAGCCGCCGTTGTAGTTGCCGTCCTGGCGCCGGTTCTCCTGGCCCTCGAAGTTGTAGTACCCGGGGGTGCACTCCTGGTTGCGGGAGGTCTTGCCCCGGTGCTCGATGACCTGCTGGACCCACCATTCCTCCGAGTCGGCGATCACGTCCATCGTGTCGAGCCCGGCGTTGCGGACGTGGGCGATGCAGTTGGCGATGTGGTCGCCCTGGACCTGCAGCAGGTCGGTCAGGTTGAACTGGAACGACGCCTGGTAACCACCCATGATGAACAGGTTCGGGAAGCCGGCGGTGTGGATGCCGAGCAGGGTCCGGATCCCATCGCCGTACTTGTCGTCGAGCTCGACGCCGCCCTCGCCGACGATCCGGTTGTAGATCCCGGTCTGCTGGACCTCGAAACCGGTGGCGTAGATCAGCAGGTCGACCTCGTACTCGGTCCCCTCGAAGATCGGGCCGGTCTCACCGATCTCGGTGATGCCCTTGCCCCTGGTGTCGACGAGGTGGACGTTCGGGCGGTTGAACGTCGGCAGGTAGTCGTTGTGGAAACACGGCCGCTTGCACATCAGCATGTACCACGGCTTGAGGGCCTCGGCCGTCTCCGGGTCATCGACCGTCTCCTCGATCCGGCGATGGATCCGCATCATGGCGTTGATGTTGGCGTTCTCCTGGCGGCGGATCTTCTCCTCACGGGTGATCCCGCCCCGCAAGGTCTGACGCTTGGTGATCTGCTCCCGCTGCTTGGCGATGATCTTGGCTCGCCGTTTGGCCTGCCACCCCGGCTGGAGCCGGGCCGCCCACTCGGCGTCGGTGGCCCAGTCGTCACGCACGTCGATCGACGACGGGGTCCGCTGGAAGACCCAGACCTCCTTGGCCGTCGCCCCGAGGTTCGGGATGATCTGCACCGCCGATGCCCCGGTGCCGATGATGGCGACCCGCTTGTCGCTCAGGTCCTCGAGGTCGGCGCCGGTGTAGTCGTAGTCCCAGCGCGAGGTGTGGAACGAGTGGCCGGCGAACCGCTCCATGCCCGCGATCTTGGCCAGCTTCGGTTTGGCCAGGGTGCCGTTGGCGCAGACGACGAACTTGGCCCGCATGTGGTCGCCGCGATCGGTCTCGACGTGCCACAGCTGCTGGCGCTCGTTCCAGACCGTCGAGGTGACCGTGGTCTGGAACACGGCGAGGTCATACAGGTCGTAGTGGCGGGCGATGGCCCGGCAGTGCTCGAGGATCTCGGGGCCGCCGGCGTAGTGGCGGGTCGGCACGTACTCCATCTCGTCGAGCAGCGGCAGGTAGTCGTAGGCGACGACGTCGCAGGCGACGCCCGGGTAGCGGTTCCAGTACCAGGTGCCGCCGACGTCGGCCCCCCGCTCGACGATGCGGATCGACTCGACGCCGCGCTGGCGGAGCCGGGCCGACGTCAGCAGGGCCGAGAAGCCGCCGCCGATGAACAGCACCTCGACCGAGTCGCCGGCTTGGTCGTCCGACGTCGGCCGGTCGTCGATCACCTCGCGCTCGACCTCGTCGGTTGCGTAGGGGTCGACCTCGTAGCGGGCGAGCTCCCCCTCCATCGGGATGTACAGCTCGGTGCCGGGGGGCCGGTAGCCGAGCCGGACGTCCCGTTCCTCGGCGAAGCGGGCCTTGATGTCGTCGTAGTAGTCCTGCGACCGCTCGCCCTTGAAGTCGTCCTGGCTGAACGCCATCGACGTGGGCTTCTCCTGTTTCTCGGTCATGGATCAAGCATGACGGGCGCCGCCTGACCGGCCAAATCGACGCTCCGGAGCCCCGGGGGTACGTTCGGGACATGTCCGGCCATCCGCTCGTCCCCCAGGCCCTCGACGGTGTCCGTGTCCTCGATCTGTCCCGTGTCTTCGCCGGTCCGGTTGCCGGTCGGGTGCTGGCCGACCTGGGGGCCGACGTGGTGAAGGTCGAGCCCCCCGAGGGCGACATCACCCGGCTGTGGGGCACGAAGGCCGCCGGTCAGTCGACCTATTTCGTGCAGCAGAACGCCAACAAGCGCAACGTCTGCATCGATCTGCGGGCCGAGGGCGGTCCCGAGCTGGTTGCCGACCTCGCCGCCACCGCCGACATCGTGCTCGAGAACTTCCGGCCCGGCGTGCTGGCCCGCCATGGGCTCGACTACGAGGCCCTTGCCGTCCGCAACCCGGCGCTGGTGATGGCGTCGATCAGCGGCTTCGGGCAGGACGGCCCCGAGTCGCAGCGCATGGCCTACGCCCCGATCGTGCACGCCGAGACCGGACACCTCGAGCACAGCCCCGACCAGCCGGGCGGCGAGCTGTCGTTCTCGGCCGCTGACGTGCTCTCGGGGTTGCACGGCGTCATCGGCCTGCTGGCCGCGCTGCGGGTCAAGGACCTGACCGGGGTGGGGCAGCACGTCGACATCGCCATGGTCGACGCCATGACGTTCTCGAGCGACGCCATCATCTCGTCGCTCGACGACGCCCCCCGTGATCGCCAGCCTGGCAACATCTGGGAGACCGCAGCCGGGCCGGTGATGGTCGCCGGCGACCTCAAGTGGATGTGGCACCAGATGTCGAACGTGCACGGTCTGTCGGATTCGACACCGAAGGACGCACCAATCGAGGAGAAGATCGGCAACCGTCGGCGGCTGATCAACGAGCACCTGTGCGGGCTGGCCGACCGGGATGCCGTCGTGGCTACGCTCGACGAGGCCGGCCTGGCCTGGGGTGAGCTGAAGTCGCTCGGACGGGTGATCGACACCCCGACGATCAACCGGCGGGGGACCGTCGTCGAGATCGACGACCGGGAGGGCGGGACCCGCAAGGTCCTGCGTTCGCCCTACCGGATGTCAAGGTCGCCGCGAGGTGAGGTCGCCCCCGCCGGGCTGCGGGGCGAGCACAACCACGAGGTGCTCGGGCAGTGGCTCGACCTCGACACCGGAACCGTCGACGGCCTCGTCTCGGCCGGCGTGCTGCAACACGACGAGTGGGCCGCCGGCGGCGCCGGCTGAGCGGCGCCTCAGCGGTCTCTAGCGGTCGACCTCGACCGTGGCCATGATGTCGGCGCTGCTCTGGCCGACGTGGAGCTGGTAGCGACCGGGTTCGGTGTGCCAGCTGCCATCGAGCCGGAGGTCGAGCTGGCGCCAGTCGATCGCCACGTCGACCCGGGCACGGGCGCCGGCGGCGAGCCCGATGCGCCGGAAGCCGACCAGCCGCCGTGCCGGTCGGTCGTTGGCCGATCCCGGGAGTCCGCCGAACACGAACACCACCGTCGAGCCGGCCCGGTCCCCGACGTTGCTGACCTCGACCGACAGCTCGCCGCCATCGGCTGCGGGCTCGGGCGAGGTGACCGCGAACGAGGTGTAGCCCGATCCGTGGCCGAACGGGAGATGGGGCTCGATGCCCTGGCGCTCCAGGTGCCAGTGGCCGTGGAACAGCGTGTAGTCGGCGGCGGTGGCGTCGGGGTCGAAGTCGACGAGGTCGCCCTCATCGTGCGGCACGGCGAACGGGAGTCGACCGCCGGGCTCCGCCGCGCCGGTGACGATGGCGCCGAGCGCGGTGCCACCCATCATGCCCGGGTACCAGATCTGCATGGCGGCGCCGACGTCGTCGAGCCAGGGCACCACGAACGCCGAACCACCCATGATCGCAACGACGACCGGACCGTCGGCCTGCTCGACGGCGGCCGCGATCAGCGCCTCGTCAGCGGCGAACAGCCGCAGCGTCCGCCGGTCGCCGCCGGGGGCGAACCGCACCCGCTCCGGCGGTCCGAACCCAGCGTCGCCATCATCGCCAGCATCGGCGCCATTGGCGGCCCCCGATGGTGTATCGGCGGATTCGGCTACCGGTGCGGGCGTGTCGTCCGGCGGCGGTGGGAACAGCGCCATCAGCTCGGCCGTGCCGACGGCGTCGATGTACTCACCCTCGTCGTCCTTCGTCGTGCCGAC
>JBCCVL010000040.1:0-37213 GCA_039195375.1 Actinomycetota bacterium | reverse complement strand
GCGGAGGGCAGCCGACGCACACCAGCCGGAGTCGGCGTCGTGGGTCGACGCCGGGTTGACCACGAGCCGGGCCCGGGGCAGGCGGTCGGCGACGAGCCGGGCCCACCGAGCCGGGGTGATGGGGTCGGCGGCGCCGGCGAGGATCAGCGTCGGCACCTCCCAGGTCACCGGGTCGTCCTGCCCGTCGGCCGGCCAGTCGACGCCGAGCGCATCGCAGTAGCGCGGCGTGTTGGCCCCGAGCAGTCCGACCGGATCGACCCACTCGGCCAGGAACTGGCGCTCCGGCCGGATCAGATCGTCCCGGTCGGCGGGGAACGCCATCTCGTCAGCGCAGACAACGAGCAGGCTGGTCAGGAGCGACTCCGGGCGACCGACCGAGTGGTCGGCCAACCGACGCAGTCTCGACCGGTCGCCGGCCTCGACGTCGATCAACAGGTCGGTGATGCTGCCGGCGCCGTCCCTGGCGTAGAGCGTGCCGTGCACGGCGGCGAGGAATCGGTCGCCGTCGAACACCTCGGGCGTGATCTCGCTCCGTCCCGGTGCACCCTGGACCCAGGTCGGCTTCCGGTCGAGGTCGGCGACGAGCGCCTCGAACGAGGCCCACGGATCGGACAGCGCCTCGCCGCAGTCGGGGTCGGCGAGGCAGCCGACGAAGATGTGGTCGAGCGCCGTCTCCATCGTCGCCGGCACGTGGTGGAACGGGCTGACGTCGGTCGGGTAGACCCCGCTCAACACCACCGACCGGACCCCGTCGGGGGCGTCGCGGAGCACCGCCTGGGCCAGACGTGACCCGTAGGAGAGGCCGTGGATGTTGTACTCGTCGACGTCGAGGGCGGCGAGGAGGCCGACGAGATCCCGAACATTGGCGATCGTGCTGTAGGCCGTCGGATCGATCTCGCCAGACTCGAAGCGGCGCCTGGCGCACTCCTCGAGCGCCCCCTCCATCGCCAGGACCATCCGGGTGGCGGTGCCGGCCTCGGCCCTTGCTCGGATCGACACCAGGTCGGCGCTGCTGCAGCGCAGCTCCGGCGTGCTCCGCCCCCCGCCGCGCTGGTCGTAGAGGATCACGTCGCGACTGGCGATGTGGGGGGCGACCACGTCGTCGTAGATCCATGGCGCGTCCTCGACCGCGCGGCCGCCGGGGCCCCCGTGGAGGAAGACGACCGGGTCCGGCTCGACGGCATCGGCCTCACCGGTCGCTGCGAACCGGGCGAACATGATCTCGACGGTGAAGTCCGGGTCCTCGCCGCCACCGGGGAGGGTGACGACCCCGCACTCGACCTCGGTCACGGTCTCGACGTCGAACGGGCACGTGGCCGGCCGGCGATCGAGCGGCCCGACACCGCCGGTTCCGGTACCGCCGGCGTCGGTCCCCTCGGCCGTCTCGTCGGCCGGCTGACCGTCGTCACCGGTCGGGTCGTCCGCCGGCGTCGACTCGTTCGCCGAGTCGTCGAGCAGCGGGACCGAACAGGACCCGGCGAGCACGACGACGGCGAGCAGACCGACGATCGTGGCCCGCATCGATCGCCGGCGCACGCCACCGCCAACCGCCGACACGATCCCGCCGTCCATCGCCACCATTGTCGGATCGACACTCCCCGCACCTGAGTCGGTACGGTCCGGCCGCCCCGACCCTGCCGAGTCTGTCCTCGATCTCCCCTCGCCGCCACACTGGCCCCTCCGACCGCTGACCCGCCAGGCCGGAAACCGGGGCAGGCGGCCGTTCCGGGCCGGTACTCTGGCAGTTGATGACCACCCCCGTTCTCGTCGCCGTCGCCTGGCCATACGCGTCGGGTTCGCGCCACCTCGGCCACCTGGCCGGCGCCTACCTGCCCGCCGACATCTTCGCCCGCCAACAGCGAATGATCGGCAACGAGGTGCTGATGGTCTCCGGCTCCGACGTGCACGGCACGCCCATCACCGTCCGGGCCGAAGACGAGGGCGTGAGTCCACAGGTGATCGTCGACCGCTACCACTCGGAGTTCGTGCGCCAGTGGGAGCAGCTCGGCATGAGCTGGGACAACTACACCACGACCGGCACCGAGCACCACGCCCGGGTCACCCAGGAGATGTTCCTGGCCCAGCTCGACGAGGGGCACATCGATCGGCGGATCGCCGAGCAACTGTTCGACCCCGAGCGCCTGCGCTTCCTGCCAGACCGCTTCGTCGAGGGAACGTGCCCGACCTGCGGCTACCCCGATGCCCGGGGCGACCAGTGTGACAACTGCGGTCGCACCCTCGACCCGACCGATCTGCTGAACCCCCGGTCCAAGCTGTCGGGGGCCACCCCGGTGCTGCGGGAGACCGAGCACTTCTACTACCGCTACTCCGACTTCACCGATCGGCTGAAGCCGTTCCTCGAGGCGAAGAAGGGGTGGCGACCCCACGTCCTCAACTTCGCCATCGGCTTCGTCGAGGAGGGGCTGCTCGATCGAGCCATCACCCGAGACATCGAGTGGGGGGTCGAGCTGCCGGTCGACGACCTCGGGCCGGGCAAGCGGATCTACGTGTGGTACGACGCCGTGATCGGCTATCTCTCGGCCTCCCAGGAGTGGGCCGAGAAGACCGGTCAGCCCGACCGCTGGCACCACTGGTGGCACAACGACGAGGCCCGCCACGTCTACTTCATCGGCAAGGACAACATCCCGTTCCACGCACTGTTCTGGCCAGCCCAGCTGATGGGCGTCGCCGGCCACATGGAGGGCGGCGAGCTGCACCTGCCGGACGACATCCCGGCCAACCAGTACGTCACCTTCAAGGGGGGCAAGGCCTCGGCCAGCCGCGGCATCGGCCTCACGATCGACGAGGGCCTGGAGCAGTTCCAGCCGGACGCCCTTCGCTACGCCCTGGCCGCCGCCTTCCCCGAGCAGGCCGACACCGAGATCTCCGAAGAGCAGATCGGGGCCAGGATCAACGAGGAGCTCGTGGCCACCTGGGGCAACCTCGTCAACCGGGTGCTGACGATGGTCAACAAGAACTGCGACGGACAGATCCAGACGCCCGGTCCGTTGACCGACGACGACACCGCGCTGCTCGACGGGGTCGACGACTTCCTGGCGAAGTCGGCTGAGCAGTTCGAGGCGGTCCAGCTCCGGGCTGCCCTGCGCACCGGGATGGACGCTGCCCAGTCGGTCAACCAGTACCTGACGGCCACCGAGCCGTGGAAGCTGGTGAAGACCGACGACGAATCGGGCAGGGACCGAGGTCGTACCGTGCTCCACACCGCGCTCAGCGCCGTCAACGGTGTACGGGTCATGCTGGCGCCCTACCTGCCGTTCTCCGCGGCCACGCTCGACGAGATCCTCGGTGAGCCGAGCGGCTGGCGCCGAGACGAGCTGGAGGTCGGTCGCCCGATCGACAAGCCGACACCGCTGTTCCGCAAGATCGACGCGCCGGCCGAGTCGGCCGGCGATTGACCACCGAGACCGGCGCCGGCGCGGTCCGGGTCGGTCGTGACGAGCTGGCCCGGCTGACCGGGGCCAAGCTCGTCGCCAACGTCGGCGCCCGCTGGGTCCCGTTCTTCCTCCCGACGCTGGCGACGGCGCTGTCGGCCACCACCCGCCAACTCACGGTCGTGCTCGGCGTGGCCGAGTTGGCCGGTCTGGCCGCCCTGCCGGCCGGGCGCCAGCTCGACCGGGGGCGGGAGCGGCCGACGATCGTCCTGGCCCTGGTGTTGACCGCGGTCGGGGCCACGCTGGCCCTGACCGGGCGCTTCGCCGCCTTCGCCGTCGGCACCGTACTCACGATCCTCGGCGTCTCACTGTGCACGGTCGCCGGCCACACCTACCTGAGCCGGCGGGTGGTCTTCCATCGCCGGGCCCGTGTGCTGGCGCTGTTCGAGACGTCGTGGGCGCTGTCGCTGCTGGTTGGGGCGCCGGTGGCCGCGGTGCTGATCACGGTGGCCGGCTGGCGGGGACCGTACGTTGCGGTTGCCGTCGGCGGCGTCGTCATGGCGGTGGTCGTGGCTCGCGGCCGGTCGGTGACGCCGCTGCTGCCCGACGTCGATGGGGTGACACCGGGCGGTCGGCTCGGCCCTGCGGCCTGGATCGCCATCGCTGCGTCGTCGGCGATCGGCGTGACGGGGCTGACGACGATCGTGATCGCCGGTACCTGGCTCGACGAGGATCTGGGTGTGTCGACCGGCGGCGTCGGGCTGGTGGCGATGGCGTTCGGGCTGGCCGAGCTGGCCGCTTCGTCGACGTCGGCTGCGGTGGCCGATGTCGTCGGACCGAACCGGTCGACCCGGCTGGCGCTGCTGGTCACGATCGTCGGACTGGTGGTCATGACCCGGGCCGACGGCTCGCTGCCCGTCGGGGCAATCGGCCTGGCACTGTTCTTCCTGGGCTTCGAGTTCGCCATCGTCACGTCGTTCGCCCTGGTCAGTGAGGCGGTGCCGGCGGCCCGGGGGCGGGTGCTGGCCACCAACGTCGCCGTCGGGACCGTGCTGCGCGGCATCGGGGTGATGGCAAGCGGCTGGCTCTACGACGCCGTCGGCATCAGCGGCCCGGCCGGCCTGGCGATCAGCAGCGGGCTGGTCGCCGTCGTGCTGCTGTCGGTCCTGGCCCGGCGCTGATCCCCGTCCGGTCGTGGCCGGGTCGCAGCCCGGACCGGGATGCGCTCAGCGACCCGACAGCTCCATCGCCTCGGGCCCAGCTCCGGGGGTGTTGGTGCAGCGATAGTCGCCCGGGGTGGCCGAAGCCAGCAGGCCGAGACAGCGGCCGATGGCCTGCTGGCCGATGGCGTTGGGGTGCAGGCTCTCCTGGGCCTCACCCTGCAGGACGCCGGTGGAGAGGTAGCGGGCCCACTCGGCATCGGCGCCGTCGCCCTGACGGGCGCCGTCGGCGCAGATCTCGCGACCCTCGAGCGCGTCCTGGAGGTCGAGGAACTCGACGCCACGGTCGGCGGCAACGGCGGCCAGGCTGTCGGCCAGCATGGGAACGAAGCTGTCCCGGGCCCAGGTGGCGTCGACGTTCCAGAACGGGCAGCCGCCGGTGAAGGTCCGGCTCCAGCTGCCCTGGCGATAGCGGAACTCGTCGCCGCTCGGCACCGGCGACGGGTAGCTGAGCAGCGCCAGCCGGTAACTGTCCGGCCCCTGGCCGGCGTCGGCCAGCACGGCCCGGATCTCGTCGATGGCCTGGCCGACCCCCGCCATCGCCTCCGGGAGGCGGGCGTCGACGTTGCGCTGCTGGTCGGCGTTGCACGTCTGGCTCCACCACGAGCTGCTGAGGGCGTAGTCGAGCGCACAGTCGAGGATGATCGTGCCGAAGCCGAGGTCGTTGCCACCGACCGACACGACGACGAGCTCGACGTCATGGGTGGCGGCCAGGTCGGCCAGCTGGTCGGCCTGGGAAGGTTCCCCCTTCAGCCCGACGCCACCGGCCGATGACCGGACGAGGTTGACCGTGGAGGCCCCGGAGCAGGCGAGGTTCACCAGCGCATCGACGGCGATCCCGCTCGTCGCCACCGGTGACACGTCGGAGCGGTGGCAGCCGGAGGCGTTGGTCGGGCCATAGATGCGGTTCGGCGAGTACCGCCAGAACCAGCCGCCGCGGTAGGCGGCCCGGTCGGTGCCTCGACGATCGCCGTAGTCGCGGGCGTGGTTGCCCTCCCACCGGCCACCCTCGCCCGAGATGTAGCTGTCGCCGAGGGCGACGACTGCGGTCGGGCGGGCCGCCGGCGCAGCGACCTCGGTCCCGGAACCGGTGTCGGTGGCCGCCGAGGCCGGCCCGGAACCGACGAGCGCGGCAGCGAGAGCCGACAGGGCGAGCAGAGCGGTCATCGTTCGGCGCACGGGTTCCTCCCGGTTCGCGGGCGCTGGCGGGCGCAGGCTCCAAGGCTAGCCGGGGAGGTCGGGCTCGATCCGATCGGCTAGACATGCCGGGTGAGCGAGCTGAAACTCCGCCCGGCCGTTCGTGGCCTGATGATCGATCAGCGGGACCGGGTGCTGCTGGTCCGGCTGCAGTTCGACGACTGGACGGGGTGGGTGCTGCCGGGCGGGGGCAAAGAGCCGGGTGAGGATGACGACACGGCGCTGCGCCGGGAGCTGACCGAGGAGACCGGCGTGCCCGAGGTGTTCAAGGGACCGGTGGTGTGGGTTCGGCGGATGACCCGCCGTCAGGGGTTCGGCGCCTGGGACGGCCAGGAGGAGACGGTCTACCTGGTGCCGTGCCACGACTTCGAGGTCGACCCGACGATGACCGCAGACGAGCTCGCCGAGGAGGGTCTGGTCGAGCATCGCTGGTGGTCGGTCGAGGAGCTGGCGGCGACGACCGAGGTGCTCCGCCCGGCCGGGCTCCCCGGCCTCGTCGGCGAGATCCTCGAACACGGCGCCCCGGCGGAGCCGCCGCTGTTCGAGGATCACACCTGATCCGGCCGGGCGCCCGGTCAGCCGACCCGCTCGTACCGCTCGATGTCGACGGTTCCGGCGGTGACCCGGTCGACGAGGCGGAAGCCGGTCGGCTGGTAGGGCCCGGCGAACAGCGGGCGGCCGGCGCCGAGCACGAGCGGCTGTCGCTTCAGGACGAGGTGATCGATCTCGTCGATCACCTGGCCGGCCAGGACCCCGCCGCCGCAGAGCCAGACCCCGAGGCCGTCGGCCGCCTTGAGCTCGGCCACCACCTTGGCCGGCTCGTCGGCGGTGACCCGAACGGCCGGGTCGCCGTCCGGCGGGAGCGTGGATGACACCACCACCTGTTCGAGGTGGGCGTACGGGCTGGTGAGCCCCTGGTCGGCGCCGACCCGGTAGGTGGCCGCGCCCATGACCACGGCATCGAAGTGTTGCGACGGGCCATCGATGCCCAGGTGGTGACGGGCAGGGGTAGGCAGCGTCTCCGGGTAGTGCTCGCCGAGGTGGGCGACGAGCTCCGGCCCCTGCTCGAACCGGTCGGTCGCGCCGTCTGGACCGGCGATGTAGCCGTCCTGGGAGACGGCGATGAAGTAGGTGAGGGGGCGCATGGGTATCTCCTTCCAAACCACAACAGATGTTGTGGTCATGGCCCGAACCGTACCTCATCAAACCGTTGACCACAACACCTGTCGTGGTCATGCGGCCGGCGGCGGTAGACTCGGCGCCGTGCCGACCAACCCCGCCCGCCGCAAGCTGCTCGCCGACGCCGGACTCCGGGTCCTGGCCGACGCCGGCGCCCGCGGCCTCACCCACCGAGCGGTCGACGCCGAGGCGGGGGTCCCGACCGGCACCTGCTCGAACTACTTCGGGTCCCGTGACGAGCTGCTCGGCGCGCTGGCCGAGCACATCCTGGTCCGGATCGGACCGACCCCTGAGCGGCTGCGTGAACTGGCCGACCGTCCCCCCGGCCTCGACCTATTGGTCGACTACATCCGCTACATCGTCGAGCGAACGACCGAGGCCCCCGAGCTGACCGTCGCCCTGTTCGAGCTCCGGCTCGAGGCCAGGCGCCGACCGACGCTTGCAGCCACGCTCGGCGACACCATCGTCGGCGCCTATCACGACGACGTGGCGTTCAACCTCGAACGCGGGCTCCCCGGCGGCGCAACCGAGATCGCCCTACTCCGCTTCGCCATCGACGGCCTCCTACTCGATCGCCTGACGGTCCCCGTCGCCCCCGACCTCGACACCGATGAGCTGGTCGACACCATCGTCCGTCGCCTGGTCGGCCACACCGGCGACGGCGACTCGCCGCCGCCGAGCGGCGCCTCGGACCCCCGACGTGCCGTGCAGTAGCGTCGGCGCCATGCACGTCGCCGGCATGGTCCACGTCAACGTCAACTGCTCCGACTTCGACCGCTCGCTCGCCTTCTACCAGCGGCTCGGCTACCAGCTGGTGGCGATGGTCCCGGAGACCAACACCCCCGAGGTGGCCGCTGCGGTCGGCATGCCGCCCTACCGGGTGCGGGGCGGGATCCTCCGCCTGCCTGGTGAGTCGACGCTGATCGACCTGCTCGAATGGCAGGACCCGAGCGACCCGTCACCGCCCTACCCGCACCTCCACCACCTCGGCCTGGCCAGGATCGCCCTGCGAACCACCGACCTCGACGCCGACCTGGCCGAGCTGGCAGCAGCGGGAATCGAGCCGATCGGCCCCGCGGCCGACGTCGAGTGGGCCGGCCAGCCGACGTCCCGGATCGCCTGCTTCCCGGACCCGGACGGCACGATCGTCGAACTGGTCGAGCTCTCGGTGACGTGAGCACCGGGGGGCCGGCGATGACGAGCCGACGAGCGGCGGGTCAGCGGCGGAGCGTCGCCTCGACGAGCCGGTCGGGCTCCGGGCCGGCTCGGACCAGGTTTGCACCGGTCGCGGCCCAGATCCCCGAACCCCCGGCCGCCGGGTCGTAGCCCTCACCGGTGGAGCCGGCGAAGCTGGCCACGACGACCGGAACCCGATGGGCGGCGGTGATCCGGACCGCCCGCTCCTCGACGACGTGGCGATCGGCGGCGTGCTCGCAGACACCGGCCACGTAGGCGTCGATGCGCAGGGCCATCGTGCGCTCGGCGTGCTCGGCCAGGCCCGTGTCACGGCAGATGGCGAGACCGAGTCGCCAACCACCGACGTCGATCGCCTGCGGTTCGGCGCCGGGAACGAACCGTGCGGCCTCGTCGGCCCCGAGGTACATCTTCCGGTAGGCAACCCGCACCCCGCGACCGTCGACGGCGAGCATCGACAGGTGTGCACCGTCGACATCAACCGTCGGTGCCCCGACCAGCGCCACCGCTCCCCGCCTGGCGCAGGCGCCGACGAGCGGTGCGAGCCGATCGTCGACCGGATCGACGGGTGCCGACCCGAGGTCGTAGCCGGTCAGGGAAAGCTCCGGGAAGACCACGACGCGACCGCTGGCCCGGTCGACCATCGCCGCATGACGCTCGATGTTCGCCACCAGTTCACCGGTTGCCACCGCCGGCTGGGCCGCCGTCACCGTCAGCTCGCTCGTCGACGCCACCACCTCGATACTGGACGTCGGCGCTTGCGATTTCAAGGACAAATGGTGTCGAAGCGTGTCGCGGCAACGCCTCAAGACTTCTCCCGGCGAGACTGCATATACTTCCCGTGGACTTCCGGCGAGGCTCCGAATTCATCACCAAGGAGAGTGAGGGGAATCGTCATGGCTCCGACCGAGCAGGTCGCCACCGGGGTGTGTGGGATCGGCGCATCCGCCGGCGGACTCGAACCCATCGCCGTCCTCGTGGAGAACCTCGAGCCGACACTCGGCGTGGCGGTCGTGGTCGCCCAGCAGCTCCCCTCGGACCACGAGCGCATGCTCGTTGCGCTGCTCGAGCAGCGGAGCATGCTGCCGGTGCGGGAGCTCGACGATGGTCAGGAGCTGCTGGCCGACCACGTCTACGTGCTCGGCCAGGGGCACCAGCTGACCCTCGACGAGGCGAGGGCCACGATCGTCGACCGGCCGGAGACCGGCGCCGAGCCCGCCTACCCGAAGCCGATCGATCTGCTGTTCGCCTCGCTCGCCTCGTGGGGGTCACGGGCCGCGGCGGTGGTCCTGTCCGGTACCGGTGACGACGGCGCCATCGGCGTCCGGACGGTGCGAGACGCCGGCGGTCTCGCCCTGGCCCAGGACGACAGCGCCCCGTTCCCCGACATGCCGGCCGCAGCCGTGCGGTCTGGTGCGATCGACGGCCTCGGCGGTCCAGCGGACCTGGCCGAGCACCTGAGCCGCTATTTCGTCGGGGGTGAGCGGCCGGTCGATGCCGGCCGGTGCAGCGCAACCGAGGAGACGATCCTGGACGAGGTGGAGTCGCCCGCCGTCGTCACCTCCGGCAGCGACGAGCGAGCGACCGTGCGGCATCGGCTAGTGGACCGGATGCGGGCAATCGGGCGCACCACAGTCCGCGCCCTGGCCACACGCCGCGCCCTGGGCACAGTCCGCGCCCCGGGCACCCGCCGCTCCCTGGCCACCCGGGTGAGGGCCGGCCGGGACAAGGACGACGTCGTCGCCGACGACACCAACACCGGCGTCACCTCGTTCTTCCGCGATCCCGAGGTCTACGACGAGCTGGCCGGCGAGGCACTGCCCGCACTGTTCCGAGCGGCGGCCGCCAACGGCGAGACCGTCCGCTCCTGGTCGGCCGGCTGCGCCACCGGCCAGGAGGCCTACTCGCTGGCCATGATCCTGGTCGAGACGCGGGACCGGGTCGCCGCCGGGGTGCCGATCGAGATCTTCGCCACCGACGTGGACGATGGAGCGCTGAGCAGGGCTCGCGCCGGCCTCTACACCGGCGACGAGCTGGAGGGCGTCGATCCCGATCGACGGGAGCGCTTCTTCCGGGCCGAGGCCGCCGGGTTCCGGGTCCGGCCGCAGCTGCGCGACCTGGTCGAGTTCTCGAAGCACAACGTGTTGACCGATGCCCCGTTCACCCGCATCGACCTGGTGTTGTGCCGCAACACGCTCAGCTCTTTCACCCAAAGAACACGACACAGCGCCCTGTCATCGTTCGGATTCGCCCTTCGCGACGGTGGCCTCATCCTGTTGGGTGAGCGCGAATCGCTCGGTGCGGTCCAGCCCGACTTCGGCCCGGTCGGCCGCTCGGGCAGCATCCAGCGGAAGCTGGCCAACGACGCAACGGCGGCGCTCGGCCGGGTCCGCCGCCCGCCGGCGACGGACGGACTGGTCGGCCGACGGCCGATGTCGAGGCCCGGCGCTGCCGAGACCATCGCGTCGTCCGCATCGACCAACCAACTCATCGGTCAGGCCAACGATGCGATCTGTCGGGCGGAGGGCATCGGGGCGCTCGTGCTCGACGACACGAAGGGCTTGGCCAGCGTGATCGGCCAGGCCGCCGACTGGCTCGAGTTGCCCGCGGGGGCGCCGCCGAGCGACGCCACTCGCCTGATCCGCAATGTCGCCATGCGGGCGGCGGTGAACTCGGTCCTGCGCCAGCTCGACGACAACGTCGAGCAGCCGAGCGAACTGGTCTCGATGACCGGCGGCGGTGGCAACGAGCTGATCGAGATCCGGGCGCTGCGGCTCGACCACCGCATCGCCGCCAACACCATCGTGTACGGCCGGTCGCTCTCGGTCAACGGCGACGACGAACCCGGAGGCGAGGACCGGGGGACCGAGCTGGTCGACGCCAACGAGGAGCTGCTCAGGCTCAACGAGAGTCTCAACGACTTCACCGGCATCGTCAGCCACGACCTCCGCTCGCCGCTGCGCCACATCCGCTCGTTCGCCGCCCAACTGCGTGAGGACATCGCCAGCGCCGGCATCGAGCTGCCCGAGTCGGCCGTCGCCAACCTGGAGGTCATCGAACGGCGAGCCGACGACGCCATTGGACTCGTCGGCGAACTGCTCGACTACGCCCGCTCGGGCACGCCGGCGATCGAGGCCAACTCGTTCGATCTGCAGACGATGGTGACCGACGTCGTCGAGCTCGTCGACGGCCGTGAGGGGATGACGATCGACGTCCAGTGTGACGTCGGGTCGATCGTGACCGAGCGGGTGCCCTTGGCCACGTGCATCCGCAACCTCGTCGACAACGCCCTGAAGCACCACCCGGGCCCGCCGGGGACCGTCACGGTCCGGGCCCGGCTGGTCGATGCCGATGCGTTGCAGGTCACCGTGGCCGACGACGGCAACGGCGTCGACCCGGAGAGCAGGACCCGCCTTCTCGGTGGGTCGCCGACCATCCGCTCGGTCCGGTCTGGGCTCGGGTTGGTCACGATCCGCCGCATCCTCGACCGTCGAGGCGGATCGATCGACATCGAGTCGGAACCGGGCAGGGGCGCCGCCTTTGTCATCACCTGGCCGGTCGTCGTCGATCTCGATCGCCTCGACGCCGGGCGCCGGTCGAGGCGGGCGACCGACGACGCCACGTCGCTGGAACCGACCGCCGACTGATCCGGAACGCGCTGGAGGACGTTGCCGTCAGTGCTGGCCGAACGTGTCCCAGTGGGTCAGTTCGGCCGCCGGGATCCGCTTGGCCAGCTTGAAGTCGGTCCCCTTTGTGTAGGCGACCGGGAACAGCCCGGCCTGGGTGTAGCGATCGAACGGGATGCCGAGCAGCTCGGCCACGTTCTCCTCGTCGGGGAGGTGCAGGGTCGTCCAGGCCGACCCGAGCCCCCGCTCCCGCAGCGCCAACATGAAGCTCCAGACCGCAGGCAGGATCGAGCCCCACTGGCTGGCCTGGGCGAACGTCGGCAGGCCCTCGCCGAGTCGACCCTCGATGAGCGGGATGACGAGGTACGGGGCGCGGTGGAAGTTGTCCGACAGGTAGGTGGCCGAGTCGCGGACGAAGTCCATCCGCTCGGCCCTGGTGTCGCCGTCGTCGTAGCTCCGGCCGGGCTGGGCGGCGTACCAATTGAAGTTCTTGGCGTAGGCGTCGGCGATGGCCTTCTTCTTGTCGGCGTCCTCGATGACCATCCACTGCCAGCCCTGCGAGTTCGAACCGGTCGGCGCCTGCAGGGCGATGTCGATGCACTCCAGCACGGTCGACCGGTCG
Organism: Actinomycetota bacterium; assembly: GCA_039195375.1. Lineage (GTDB taxonomy): Bacteria > Actinomycetota > Acidimicrobiia > Acidimicrobiales > SZUA-35 > JAHELU01. Next base: position 24,783 of record JBCCVL010000040.1, on the reverse strand, counting down.
ACCGGCCGGTCGAAGTCGAGCCGCTTGCGGACCGATCGGGTGGTGGTCAGGACCTCGTCGGCGGACAGGCCAAGTCGCATGGGGGACTCCTCAGATCGGGTTGGGTCGGTTCGGGTCATCGGCTCCGGCTCCGGGCGCTGTCGGGTCCGGTTCGGGGCGATTGGAGCACGAGTATCCTCCGACCGACGAATCGATGTCGAGGAGGGCTGACCATGCCGGCCGAGGAGCAACCCGACGAGCAGCGACGGCCGGTCGACGACCTGCTGGCCCAGCTCGACCTCGAGGAGCTCGACGTCAACCTGTACCGGGGCGACAATCCGTCCGAGCGCCACAACCAGCGGGTGTTCGGTGGGCTGGTGGCGGCCCAGGCCCTGCGGGCGGCCACCCTGACCGTCGAGACCGATCATCGCCCCCACTCGCTGCACGGCTACTTCCTCCGGGGTGGCGAGCCGGGGAGACCGATCGTGTTCCACGTCGACCGGATCCGCGACGGCCGCTCGTTCACCACCCGCCGGGTGGTCGGCGTCCAGTACGGCGAGGCCATCTTCAACATGACGGCGAGCTTCCAGAAGCCGGAGGAGGACGAGACCGACTACCAGGTCGGGCTCCCCGCCGACCTGCCGCCGCCCGACGAGGTGGCCGACCGCCAGGCCCGCAACGCCCAGCACGCCGAGTGGATGAAGCGCTCCCCGTTCCAGACCAAGGAGATCGGGCCGGGCAAGGTCGACGAGCACGGGGTGTACGCCTCGACCAGGCGGGTCTGGTTCCGGGCCAAGTCGCCGCTGCCGGACGATCCGCTGCTGCAGGCCTGCGCGCTCGCCTACGCCACCGACATGGGTGCGGTCACCGCCGCCGTCGTGCCGGTGTTCGGCGACGACTGGTCGAACGCCTTCGGCAAGATGATGTCGGCCAGCCTCGATCACGCGATCTGGTTCCACCGGCCGGTCCAGCTCGACCACTGGCACTACTACGACCTGCACGCGGTCTCGAACCAGAGCTCCCGTGGTCTGGTCCGGGGCACGATCCACGATCGAAACGGCACCCTGGTGGCGTCTATGACACAGGAGGCGCTCATCCGCCGGCTCCGGCCGGCGTCGATGGAAGCCGAACTGGGTTGAGCCTCGGTCGAGGTGACCGACGGTGGCTGAGCGAGGGAGACGACATGAGGGCCGAGGGTTCGACGACGGCTGCCGTCGATCCGGTCGGGTGGCTGGAGGAGAAGGCCGAGCCGGGTGATCTGTTGCTCACCGGCTCGAGCGGGCGCTTGTCCCGTGCGGTCCAGTGGGGAACGAGGAGCGGGGTGAGCCACACCGCCATCGTGCGGGGTGACGGGAAGGTGATCGAGGCGTGGGACCACGCCTTCACCCCCAACGAGGACGACGACGGCGTCTTCGAGCGGACCAAGGCCGAGTTTGCCTCCCGCACGGACCTGCAACGGCTGATCGTGCGCCGTCCCCGTGAGTGGCCGGAGGGGGCGCAGGCCCGGCTCGACCGGTCGCTCGACTTCGCCGTCAGGCACTCCCCGCCGTTCCCGACCGTCGGTGCCGGCCTCACGTGCACGTTGGTCGCCCTCTCCCATCCGAGGACCCGGCGGGCGACCGAGCGGTTCGGGCCTCTCCTGACCCGTCCGCTCGACGGGGTGCTCGATTGGCTGGCTGAGACCGTCGGCGACGGGCCCGACACGGTCCACTGCTCGGAGATCGCAACCCGGCTCTACACCCACGTCGGTCTGGAACTCCGGTTCGTCGAGCCGACCCTCGGACCGTTGCTGTATCGCGTGCTCGGGGGCAAGGAGACCGACGACGGCCTGCTCAAGGTCCGCATGGACGAACGACCGGCGGTGTCGGTCCTGCATCGGCGACCGCGCCGGGCGAGGCCGAGCGAGCCCGTGGAAGTCGACAAGCGTGCCGGGTCGAAGGAGATCACCCGGGCCAACTGGCAGCGAACCGGTTCGGTGCTGATCGCCTCGGCCGCCCAGGCCGGGCGACGGGCGGCGAACGGACGGACCCCGACCCGCTGGCGACTGGCGCCGGACGGACGAGCGGTCGGTCCGGCGACCACCGGGGAGTCGCTTGGGCGAGCCGTCGATCTGGCCGACCTGATCCTGCCGGCCGACTTCGAGCGGAGCCCGACGTTCGTGACCGAGGGGATGATCGTCAACTCCGACGGTCGCTGGCGAGAAGCGGTCCACCGTCCCTTCGGTTGAACGACCTTCAGCCCCCGGTAGCCGATCGCGTCGTTTCGTTGCGTCGTTGCGCTGTTTCGTTGCGTCGTTGCCTCGGCTCCCCGCTACAAATACAGTACAGATGTGGATGCTATTCGGATAGGCGTGATCGGAACCGGGAACGTCGGCCGTACCCTGGCCCGCGGCCTCGGCGCTGCCGGGCACGAGGTACGGGTCGGCGGCCGGGAGCCGGACCGGCCGGAGCTGGTGGCCTGGTCGGCGGAGACCGGCATCGAGGTGGTGGCCCTCGGTGACGTGGCCGACGGGGTCGACACCGTGGTGCTGGCCACGGCCTGGGACGGCACACAACCGGCCTTGGCGATCGCCGCCGGGCCAGACGGCTCAGCGCTCGACGGGCTCGTGGTCATCGACGTGACGAACCCCCTCGGCTTCACCGACCGGCTCCAACTGATGATCGGCCACGACGACTCGGGCGGTGAGCAGGTCCAGCGCTGGGCACCGACGGCCCGGGTGGTCAAGGCGTTCAACACGGTCGGCTTCGAGCTGATGGTGCGGCCCGAGTTGGCCGACGGACCGGGAACGATGTTCATCGCCGGCGACGACGACGAGGCCAAGGCCCTCGTCGCCCGGCTGGCCGGCGACCTCGGCTGGTCGATCCACGACTGCGGCGACCTGCGGGGCGCCCGCCTGACCGAGCCGCTGGCGATGGTCTGGATCGAGCACGCCATCCGCACCGGCGAGCGGGGTCACGCCTTCCGGCTGCTCACACCGGCCTGAGTCACGCCGGGCCGGGTCACGCCAGCCGGAGTCAGACCGGCGGGGTCGCGCCGGCCCGGCTCACGAGTCGGCCGGGTCCTCACCGCCACACGACCGCCAGACGAGCGCGGCGGTCCGCCTCGGCCAGTCGGCCTTGACCGCCGAGCCGGCGAGCGCCTGGGCGTAGAGCACGCCGGTGGCGGCGGCGACGGCGTGATCGAGGTCCGCATCATCGAGGTCGTTGCCCCCGGCCAGCAGACCCCGATCCCTGGCCCGGTCGAGGATGTGGCGGAGCCGACGTCGCCTCGGCGCAACCAGCCGCTTGCGAAAGAGGCGGACCAGGTCGGGATCGACCGAGTCCTGCAGCATCGTGCCGATCAGGCTGATCCCGTTCCGACGGCCGACGCCACGGCGGAAGGCGTGCAGCTCCGCCACCAGGTCGGCGAACGGGTCGTCGGTGTCGGGCCGCTCCTCCAGCTGGGACATGCTGGCGATGGCGGCCGTGGCCAGGTCGGCCTTGCCGGTCCAGCGCCGATAGAGCGCCTGGCGGGTCGTGCCGGCCTGCTCGGCGACCGAAACCAACGACATCGCCTCGTAGCCGACGGTGGCCAGCTGCTCCCTGGCGGCAGCGAGAATGGCGTCGTCGATGCCGGCGTCGCGAGGACGCCCCGGGCTGGAACGGGCGGGGCTCACCGCCGCGAGCGTAGTGGTGATGGGTTGCGGTGCAAATACACTACAGCGACGTTTCGTTATCTCGCCCCGGCCGGCGGAGCCGGCGGCGGCCGACCGCACCACGGAGGTCCCTTCGTGCCGACCCCACTCCCCTCCCCCGAGAACACCCTGCTCACCCCACCGGATGCGGGTGAGGTCCAGGCGACGGCGGACGGCGTGTTGTCCGCCATCCGGCCGGACGACGGGCCAACCGAGTTCCAGGCGTTGCTCGTCGGCGCCGCCTTCGAGTCGTTGACCGGACACCTCCCCGACACCGCCGGGCGGCCGGTGATCTCCCCATCCGACTTCGCGGCCGGCATGGCCAACCGCAACGAGGCCTTCCGCACCCGCATCCTCCAGACGATGATCCTCGGGGCGCTGGTGCTGCGACCGCTGCCACCCGAGGTGGCCGACCGGATCGAGTCGTTCAGTCGTGAGCTGTCGGTCGGCGACGGGATGCTCGCCGTCGCCCGCCGGTTCGCCGACGGTGACCTCGGTCTGGCCGCCGTCGACTTCGAGCGCAACGGCTACACCGCCGACTGGAGTACCGAGCGATCCGGAGCCCTGCACGCCAGCACCGAGCTGACCGACGCCTGGCAGCAGTCGGTCGACGATCCCGACCTGGCAGGCCGCTGGCACGCCCTGGCCGACCTGCCCGGCGACACGATCGGCCGCAGGATCTGGGAGTTCTACCAGGCCCGCGGCTTCTCGTTCCCCGGTGAGGCGGGCTCGGCCCCGCCACTGCTGGCCCAGCACGACTGGGTCCACGTACTGGCCGACTACGGCACCAAGGTCGAATCGGAGCTGGAGGTGTTCGCCTTCATCGCCAGGGCAAATGACGATCCCCGTGGCTTCTCGCTCCTGGCGATGGTGGTCAGCCTGTTCGAGACGGGCTATCTCAAGACCGGCGCCGGGCTGTTCGAGGCGTTCCCCGGCCAGCTGTCCCGAGACGGAATGGCGGTCCGGGTGGCCGATGCGCTTCGCCGTGGTGCGTTGACCAACGGGTTCGACGGCGAGCCCGACATCGACTTCATGGGCCTCGACTGGTTCACGGTGGCCGACCGACCGGTCGAGGAGCTCCGACGCCAGCTCAACGTCGTCCCCAAGAGCCAGGGGGCGGAGGCGGCCGGATCGGTCGGACCGTGGTCGCCAGGGGGCATCAGCGAGTTCCAGTACGAGTCGGCCTCGACTCGGGCCGAGGAGCTCGGCCTCCCCTACGACGCCCACGGCGCCACCCCGTAGGTCGCCCTCGGCCGGCCCGCCGAAGCCGCAGGGTCTCGGGAATGAACGGTTGCCGTCCTCGGTTTCAATACACTACTGAGCTGTTATATAACTCTGGAGGAATCGACATGACCGCATCGATCAGCATCGCCGACCCGACCCGGCCAAAGCGGGTCCTGCTGGTGGCATCCAACCCATCGGTCTCGGCGCAGACCGGCTGGCCCATCGGCTTCTGGTGGGCCGAACTGACCCATCCCTACTGGGAGCTGACGGAGCACGGCTACGAGGTGACGATCGCCAGTCCAGACGGCGGCGCCATCGTGCCCGATGCCTACAGCGACCCCGAAGACCCGTCCGGCTACTCGGCCGACGATCTCATCAGCCTCGGCTTCAAGCACAACCCGGCCACCGCCGCCCTCATCGAGGAGACGCTGCCACTGGCCGATGTCGATCTCGACGAGTACGACGCCGTCTTCCTCGCCGGCGGCCAGGCTCCGATGTACACCTTCGTCGACGACGAGCGGGTCCACCGGGTGGTCCGCGAGAGCTTCGACGCCGGCAAGCCGACCGCGATCGTCTGCCACGCCACCGCCGTGCTGCTGACGGCCACGACCGGCGACGGCACGCTCGTGGTCGACGGCAAGACGTGGACCGGGTTCGCCGACGCCGAGGAGGCCGTGGCCGATGAGGCCGTCGGCCAGCGCATCCAGCCGTTCTGGATCGAGGAGGAGGCCCGCAAGCTCGATGGCACGAACTTCATCGTCAACTCGCCGTTCCGATCCTTTGCCGTCCGCGACGGCAACCTGATCACGGGCCAGCAGCAGCACTCGGGAGCGGCGGCGGCCCGCCTCATCATCGAGGCCCTCGGTGTCTGACCCGTCCGGGACCGGCGGGAGCGGCCGGAGCGGCGGGAACGGCGGGTCGACCGACCAGACGGTGACCACCGTCGTCAGCCGCACGGTCAAGCCGAACCGCCGGGCCGACTACGAGGCCTGGCTCCATCGCCTGCTGACCGGCGCCGAGACGGTCGACGGCTACGCCGGGGCCGAGGTCCACCCGCCGGCCCCGGGGGCCGAACCCGCGGTCTACACGAGCGTGTTCCGCTTCGACACGCTGGCCCAGCTCCGGGCCTTCGAGGCCGGCGACCTGCGAAGACAGATGATGGACGAGGTCGCCGATCTCGTCGAGGCCGACGCCGTCTGGCGGACCCACACCGGTCTGGAGCTGTGGTTCGACCCACCCCCCGGCACCGTCGTGCCCCAGCCGGTGCGGTGGCGGATGGCGCTGCTGCTCGGCCTGGTGGTCTACGCCCTGGTGCTGGTGTTCGGGGCGGTGGCGGCGGCCACGATCGGTTGGCTGCCGTTCCCGGTGCGGCTGGCCCTGGTCATCGCCGTCGAGATCACCCTGATGACCTACGTCATCCTGCCGTGGCTGACCCGACGACTGGCCCGCTGGATCTACCCGACGGCGGAGACCGTCACCTGACCGACCCACCCGCAGCCGCCGTCCTGAGGCCCGCCGGCCGACCGGGATCAGCCCGAATAGTCGGCCTCCAACGACTGGATCTCGCCGACGCCGATCAGCTCGGTGAAGTCGGCGAAGGCGGGGAGCGAGTCCTGGGCCACGATCGGGGTGCCATGCTCCCGGATACTGGCCAGCACCTGCTGCATGGCCTTGGTGGCGGCCAGCAACGTGCCGATCGGCATGATGACCAGCTTGTAGCCGAGCTCGGCCAGCCGCTCGTGTGACAACGGCGGCGTCTTGCCCCCCTCGACCCAGTTGAACACCAGCGGGATCCCGGCCAGTTCCTTGGCCACCAGCTCGATCTCGTCGATGCCGGTGAGGGCCTCGACGAAGAGCGCGTCGGCACCAGCGGCGGCGAACCGGTTGGCCCGGTCGAGCGCGTCGTCGAGGCCGTTCGGAGCCCGGGCGTCGGTTCGGGCGACGAGCACCAGGTCGGGGTTGGTCCTCGCATCGACCGCAGCCCGGATCTTGGCCTCCATCTCCTCGGTCGCCACGACGGCCTTGCCGTCCATGTGCCCGCACTTCTTCGGCAGCACCTGGTCCTCCAGGTGGAGGCCGGCCACCCCGGCCCGCTCGTACTCCTGCACGGTGCGGACGACGTTGATCGGGTTGCCGTACCCGGTGTCGGCGTCGGCCAACACCGGGAGATCGGTTGCGCCGACGATCCGCCTGGCGTTGTCGACCATCTCGCCCAACCCGAGCAGTCCGACGTCGGGACGGCCGAGCAGGGAGGCGGCCGTCCCGAACCCGGTCATGTAGACGGCGTCGAAGCCGGCCTGCTCGATGAGTCGGGCTCCGAGCGCGTCGTAGCAGCCGGGCAGGAGGACCGGGTCGGGTCCGGCCAGCTGGCGGCGGAGGGCGGCGGGTCCATCGGGGCGGGTGCGGAGCAGGTCGGCCATCGGCCCAGCGTAGGTGCGGGCGCCCCGGCGCTCGCAGCCGGGTCATCGGTCAGTGCCGGTAGCCGTCGGTACCGGCCCAGCTGGCCCCGGGGCCAGGCGACGGTCGCCGCTGATCGAACGCCAACGTCACCCGAGCGCGTCTGCCTGGACCACTACGGTTCGGGGAATGGACCACGAGGAGACGGACGAGCTGGCCGAGGACTACCGAGGTGCGGGGTTCCATCGCCGGCTCGGGTTCGGCGAGCGACCGGCCCTCGTCGTCGTCGACATGTGCCGGGCCTACTTCGAGCCGGGCTCGCCCCTCTTCGCCGGCGTGCCCGACGTCGCCGACCGCTGCCGGGAGCTGGTGGCGGCGGCCCGGTCCGCCGGCATGCCGGTGCTGTGGACCCGGGTCGAGTTCGAACCGGGCGGCACCGACGGCGGCGTGTTCTATCGCAAGGTCGGCGCCCTCTCCGTGTTCGACCGAGGGGGCCCGCTCGGGGACTGGCTCGACGGCCTGGCCCCCTCCCCCGGTGACGTCGTCGTCACCAAGCAGTACGCCTCCGGCTTCTTCGCCACCTCGCTGGCCTCCAGCCTGGTCAGCCTCGCCGTCGACACGACCGTGATCTGCGGGGTGTCGACGAGCGGCTGCGTGCGGGCCACGGCCCTCGACGCCTGCCAGCACGGGTTCGTGCCGATCGTGGTGGCCGAGGCCTGCGGCGACCGCAATCCCGACGTGCACCGGGCCAACCTCTTCGACCTCGACGCCAAGTACGCCGACGTCGAACCGATGGAGTCGGTGCTGGCCGCTCTCGGCCAGGCAGCGGCCAACGGGGGCTGCTAGAAACGCCCGATGGACCTTGGGATCTTCATACCGATCGGCAACAACGGCTGGATGATGTCGGAGAACGCTCCGCAGTACATGCCCAGCTTCGAGCTCAACAAGACGGTGGCCGAACGGGCGGAAGCGGCGGGCTACGACTTCCTGCTGTCGATGGTGAAGCTGCGGGGCTTCGGCGGCAAGACCGAGTTCTGGGACCACAACCTCGAGTCGTTCACGCTGATGTCGGGCCTTGCCGCCGTGACCGACGACATCAACCTCTTCGCCTCGGTTGCCCTGCCGACACTGCACCCGGCGATGGTGGCCCGGATGGCGTCGACCATCGACGACATCTCCGGCGGCCGCTTCGGGATCAACATCGTGTCCGGCTGGAACCAGTCGGAGTACGCCCAGATGAACGTGTGGCCCGGCGACTGGTACTACGAGGGCCGCTACGACTACGCCACCGAGTACGTCACGATCATGAAGGAGCTGTGGGCTGACGGGGTCAGCGACTTCAAGGGCGACCACTTCCAGATGGAGGACTGCCGGCTGTCGCCCCCGCCGAAGGACGGAGGGGTGCCGCTGGTCTGCGCCGGGCAGTCGGACCGGGGCATGGAGTTCTGCGCCACCCACGGCGACTTCCAGTTCATCATCGGCACCGCCGATCTCGACGTGGTCCGCACCGACGCCCGTCGGCTGATGGCCGCGGCCGAGCAGACCGGGCGCGACGTCGGCGTCTACGTGCTGTTCCAGATCACGATGGGTGAGACCGACGCCGAGGCCGAGGCCACGTGGGAGAGCTACCGCAGCGGCGCCGACCTCGACGCCATCGCCTTCATGACCGGCCAGGCCGACCTCGACACCGCCGGCGCCACCGCAGACAAGATCACCGAGATGCAGGGAGCGTTCAACCTCAACATCGGGCCGATCGTCGGCAGCCACGCCACGATCGCCGAGCGGCTCGACGAGGTCGCCGCCATCGACGGTGTCAAGGGCGTGATGTGCGTCTTCGACGACTACCCGACGGCCACCGCCGAATTCGGCGAGAAGGTCATGCCGCTGATGGCGTCCCGGCGATGAGCGGCGCACGAACGATCATCGCCCTGGTCGGCAACCCCAACCCGGGCGGGCGGACGACGACGGTGGCCAAGGCGGTGGCCAACGCCATCGCCGCCGACGGCGACACCGTCGAAACCGTCGAGCTGGCCACGATCGCTCCCCACCTGTTCGAGTGGGGCAACGACGACGTGGCCGCCGTCAACACCGCCGTCGGGTCGGCCGACGTGATCGTCGCCGCCTGCCCCACCTACAAGGCCACCTACACCGGGTTGCTCAAGGCGTTCCTCGACACCTACGGCAACGACGGGCTGGCCGGCTGCCGGGCCGTTCCGGTGATGGTCGGCGCCGCCCCCCAGCACGCTCTGGCCCCGGAGGTCCACCTCCGACCGTTGCTCGTCGAACTGGGGGCGTCGGTCCCGAGCCGTGGGCTGTACGTCCTCGAGTCGCAGATCGACGAGCTGGATCGGGTGGTCGACGAGTGGGCGACCGCGGCCAAGCCGCTGCTGACCTGACCTGACCTGACCGACCGGCGACGGCGACGGCGGCGGCGGCGGCGGTCGCAGCCGAACCCGTTCGGCCCCTACTCGGGCAGGTCGGCGCAGTCGAACACCGAGGCGTCGTCGAGGGCGTGGTCGTGGGTGGCCACGACCACGCACAGCTGCGTGGCGCCGGATGGCCGGTCGCCGGGTCCGTAGCCGGTGAACGGCGACGGGCCGTCGTACAGGATCCACGGGCCGCTGCCGGGCTGGCCGGCGTTGGCCACCCCGACGGTGTCGAAGAAGAAGTGCAGGTGATGGGTGGTCGGGTCACCGGAGATCACCGGGTCGAAGGTGGTGGTGTAGGCGACGGCGTAGGCGCCGCCGGCGACCGTGATCCCGGTGATCGTGGCCGACCGACCGGCGTCGGCCGCAGCCGTCGTGGTCGTCTCCGTGGTGGTCGAGGCGGTGGTCTCCTCGTCGATGACGGTCGTCGACGTCGTCTGCTCGACGATGTCGTCGTTGTCGTTGTCGTTGTCGATGTCGATGTCGTCGGTCTCGTCGGCGCCGCCGTCGACGGACGCGGCCGACCCATCGGGATCGTCGGCGACGGTCGACACCGTCGCACCGGTGGTCTCGCCGTCCGGTCCGTCACCCCCATCCGAGGCGACCTCCTGCCCGCCGTCGTCGGTGCTTCGGATGAGGGCCAACACGCCGCCGCCGACGAGGGCCAGAGCGATGAGCGCCGCGACCGCTAGCAGTGCCCCTCGGCCCCGCGGTGGTGGCGGGCCGCCGTTGACCACCTGGCGGTGGTCGAAGGGTTTGGCCGGACCGCCGGCGACAGGTCCGGCCGTGGCACGGGGGGCCGCCGGCGGGGCGGCAAACGCCTCGGGCGGTCGTTCCGCCGGGGCGGGGACCGGGGCCGGGGGCGACGATCCGGCGTGACCGCGGCCGTGACCGGCGCCGGCACCACTCGGGGCGGCAGCACCGGCACCACCGCCGGCGCCACTCGGGGTGGAGGGTGATGGGGCGGGTGACACCGCCGGCGGGATCCCGGGCGACTCGGCGTGTGCCGGCGACGGCTGGCGGGTGAGGATGGCCTGCGGGCCATCGCCCTCACCCCGGGCCAGCGGCACGAGCTGTGACTCGTCGGCGCCGGCCGATCCGGCTGCCGGAGCCACCGTGCGGGGTGAGTTGCCGTCCGGCGGCGCGCCGACCGCAGCGGCCAGTGGAGCCCCACCGACGGCCGCGGTGCCCGGTCGGGTGACCGGGTCGCCGCCGACGGCGGGCGCCGCACCCGAGGTCGCTGACGGCACGGGGGCCTCGACGGGCGGAACGGCCTCGACGGGCGGCGCCGTCGACACGAGCCCGGGCACATCGTCACCGGCCGCCTGGCCGGCAGCGATGGCCGCCCCGAGGGCGACGGTGTGCTTGGGGTGCTGGTCGACGGCGATCGGTCGGCCGAGGTCGGCGCCGACCATCTCGGCGATCAACGGCACCCGCGACGAGCCGCCGACCAGCAGGATCGCAGCCAGCTCGTCGACCGCGACGCCCGAGCTGCGGATGGCCCGGTGCATGGCGTCGACCGTCTGCTGGAGCAGCGGCCGGATCATCGCCTCGAACTCCGACCGGGTCAGCCGGACCTCGGTCTGCAGGTTGGGCAGCACCACCGGGATCGACACGTCGGTGTCGGTCGACAGTGCCTCCTTGGCCTCGATGCACTCCTGGCGGAGCCGGGCCAGGGCCTGGACCACGCCCGGGTCGTCGGGATCGAGCTCGCTGACCGCGCTCTCACACCAGCGGATGGCGTGATGGAACACCGCCTCGTCGAAGTCGATGCCGCCGAGCCGCTCGATGCCCTCGACGTCGCCGAGCACCTCGAAGCCGACGCCACCGACCGCCCCGTCGAGCCCGGTGCCACTCGTGCGCCGGAGGACGGCGGCGTCGAACGTACCACCGCCGAGGTCGTAGACGGCGACGGTCTGACCGGGGTCGAGCCGCTCGGTTGCGGCGTAGTGGATGGCGGCGGCAACCGGCTCGGTCAGCGTGGTGACCGGGCCGACATCAGCCATCCGCACCGCCTGCTGCAGCACGTCGATCTTGTAGTCACCCCAGTTGGCGGGGTGGGTGACGGCGATCGACGCCGGCGCACCGCCCTGACGCTCGAACACCGCTGCGTTGGCGAAGCGGAGAAGCTTGGCCAACAGCACGTCGGCCGAGTAGGGGGTCTGGCCGACCACCATCGGCGTCGAGTCGCCGACCCGGCGCTTGAACTCCCGCACCACCCTGGTCGGATCGCTCAGGCCCCGTCGTGTGGCCGACTCGCCGTGCAATACCTCGCCGTCTTCCTTGAAGAACAACACCGACGGCACCACCGGAGCCCGATCGCCGAGGGTGACGATCTCGGGCCGGCCGTGGCGCAGGATGCCGGCGGCCACATAGGTGGTCCCGAGGTCGATGCCGAGGTGGTACCCGGCCGACCCGCCTCCGGCGGCCCCACCCGTCGCACCACTCGAACCCTGGCTCGCTCCGCTGCTCGACACGGCCCACTCCCTTCTCGAACGGGGCGGCGATCCACCCCAGCTCCATCACGACTGGCCGCGCTCGGCCACTGATACGTGATCTAACCGAGTTCGTCCGAGTTGGGCATACCCATTCCCGATTTGGGTAGGGGGTACTCATGCCGGCTCGGGGAGGAGCGTTCAGTGTCTGTCGGCATGGAGCCGTCGCTCGACGGCGGGAACCGATCGGAGAGTCCGATCACCTCGAGAAAGGAGATTCCCGTGTCCATGCTGCAAGACTTCTACAACTTTCTCAGCGAGTACTTCCAGGAGGGTCAGCCGGCAGGAGCCGAAGAGCTCAAGGACCGGATGGTCGAGGAGGGCTTCGAGGAGGTGACCGCCTACGACGTCCGCGAAGCGGTCACCCTGATGTACGACGAGGGCGACGTGTTCACCAACGAGCAGTCGTCGGTCCTCGAGGCCTACTCGGGTGGCAACACCGTCGACCAGAGCTTCAACGCCTCGAACTTCGGCAACGTGTCGACCGGCGGAACCGGCGCCTCGGCCACCACCACCGGTTCAGCCGCGGGTTCGACTGGCGGGACCAGCGCCCCGACGGCGACGGCGGCTCCCGCCTACAGCGCTCCCCCGCCCCCGCCCATGGATCCGAAGGACGGCTACAGCGATCTCGACGCCGCGGTCGAGCAGATCGTCTACGTCACCAACATCACCAACAACACCACGAACAACAACACCACGATCAACGACAACGACGTGTTCGAGGACAACGACACGATCGTCGACAACTCGGTCAACCAGACGATCCTGGCCGACGGCGACGTGACCCAGACCTTCGACCAGGACACGATCAGCCAGACCGGCGACAACAGCGTGGCCAACACCGGCGAGATCACCGACTCGAACGTGGTCGGCGGTGACGTCGACGGCGTGCTGGCCGACGACATCTCCGACAGCACGGTCAACACCGGCGACGTCGGCGGCAGCGTCACCGGCGACATCACCGACTCCGAGGTCGTCGGCGGCGACAACGCCGGCATCGTCGGCGACACCGACGGCTCGGCCGTCGTCGGCGACAACAACGAGGCCATCACGATCTCCGACTCCGACAACAACGCCGTCGGCGACAACGCCATCGCGGTCGACGGCAACAACAACGCCGTCGGCGACAACGCCACCGCCAACGACGTCGACGGTGACGGCAACGCGGTCGGCGCCGGCGCCACCGCCGTCAACGTCGATGGCAGCAACAACGGCGTCATCGAGACCGGCGACGGCGACGTCGAGGCCATCGTCGGCTCCGACGCCACCGGAACCAACTTCGGTGACGGGGACGGCGACGTGATCGCCATCGCCGACTCGGAGGCTGACGGGCTGGCCTTCGGTGACGGCGACGCAACCAGCATCGACGTCTCGGGCACCGTGCAGGGCTCGGCCATCCAGACCGGTGACGGCGGTGGGGCCAGCGGCAACTTCGACGCCTCGACGACCACCAACACCACGACGACCACGACGAACACCACCAACGTCAACGAGGACAACGACACCACCACGACCACCACGACGACGACCACGACCGAGGACATCGACATCGTGGAGAACAACACCATCGACAACACCCAGGCCGACATCACCGGCGACGTCGGGATCGACACCGACAGCGCCGGACTCGTCGACGACGGGGCCGACGAAACCGACGCCCTGCTCGAGAGCTGAGCACCACAGACGCCGGGAACCCGGGGGGAGCGGCACCGACGCCGCTCCCCCCGCCGGCGTCCCCGAGGACGGGACGGCCCGGCGACGGTCGGCGAGCCGAACGAGAACGACGAGGAAGGACCATGCGAGACAAGGCACGGGCGGTGGTCGGCACCACCATCAAGGCGGCCATCGCCTACGGCCGCGACGATCTGGCCAACCGGCTCGAGGCGACGGGACGGTCGCTCGTCGACGGGACCATCCGGGTGATGGTCGTCGGTGAGTTCAAGCAGGGGAAGAGCTCGCTCGTCAATGCGCTGCTCAACGCCCCGGTGTGCCCGGTCGACGACGACGTGGCCACCTCGGTCCCGACCGTCGTGCGCCACGCCACCGAGCCGACCGCCAACCTGATCCGGGGCGACGACGAGCGGGAGGCGATCGGGGTCGACGCCCTCCCCGTCTACGCCTCCGAGCTCGGCAACCCGGGCAACGAGATGGGCCTGCGGGCGGTCGAGGTCGGCCTGCCCCGCAGCCTCCTGGCCGACGGGATCACCTTCGTCGACACGCCGGGCGTCGGCGGTCTCGGCTCGGCCCACACGGCGGCAACGGTGGCCGCACTGCCGACCGCGGACGTGGTGCTGTTCGTGTCCGACGCCTCCCAGGAGCTCACCCAACCCGAGTACGACTTCCTCCGGGCGGTCACCGGGGGCGGGTCGACGACGACCGCCGGCCCGGCCTGTGCCTTCGTGTTGACCAAGACCGACTTCTACCCCGATTGGAAACGGATCGAGGAACTCAACCGTGGCCACCTCGACCGCCTCGGGGTCCCGATCCCGATCCTGGCCACATCGGCCCTGCTGCGGACCAAGGCCATCGAGTCGGACGACAAGGCGCTCAACGCCGAGTCCGGGTATCCGGAGCTGCTCCAGTTCGTCAGAACCAGTACCGAGGCTGCGGCCGAGGGGGCCAACGCAGCGGTCGTCGACGATCTGCGGTCGGTGGTCACGCAGCTGCGGAGCTCGTTCGAGAGCGAACGACAGGTACTGGAGGACCCGAGTCGGATGGAGGCGGTGCTGGCGGAGTTCGATCGGGCGAAGGAGCGCACCTCCGCGCTGCGCGACCAGGCCGCCCGCTGGCAGGTGACCCTCAACGACGGGGTGGCCGACCTGTCGGCCGACTTCGACCACCGGCTCCGGGCCCGGCTGCGCACCACCAGCGCCGAGGCCGACGCCGCCCTCGACGACCAGGAGCCGGGTGAGATCTGGGAGGAGTTCGCCAACTGGCTGCGGCGCCGGGTGAGCTACGACCTCGCCCAGACCTACCTGGAGTTGACCAAGCGGGCCCAGGACCTGTCGCAGCAGGTGGCGGAGCACTTCGACGACGGGCAGATCGCCCTCGGCATCGACCTCGACGCCGGCCGAGCCCTGACGTCCGCCTCGGCGATCGACCCACGAACCGAGATCGAGAAGTTGGAGACCAAGGCCGGGACCAAGGCGATGACGGCCATGCGAGGCTCCTACGGCGGCCTGCTGATGTTCGGGATGATGGCCCAGCTGGCCGGCCTGGCCATGCTCAACCCGGCCACCGCCGCCGTCGGGTTGCTGATGGGCCGCCGGGCGGTCAAGGACGACCGTGAACGCCAGCTCACCGTCCAACGCCAGCAGGCCAAGGTCACCGCCAGGCAGTTCGTCGACGACACCGGCTTCGAGGTCGGCAAGGAGATGAAGGACTCGCTGCGGGCCCTGCACCGCCGCCTCCGCGACCACTACCAGGACCGGGCAGACGAGATGCAGCGCTCGATCAACACCGCGCTGGCGTCGGCGACCGAGGCCAAGAACCGGGATCAGCGGGAGCGGGAGACCCGCCTGCGTGACGTCAGGGCCGAGCTCGGACGCCTCGACCAGCTCTCGGGGCGGATCGATCAGCTGACGGGGACCACCGATGGCTGAGCAGGGGGCAACCGACGGCGAGCACACGCTCGTCGCCCAGGTCGACCGGCTGGTCGGCGACACGATCGCCCGCCGCCAAGACGGGCCGCTGGCCGACGGGCTCGAACGGGTCAGACGGCGGCTGCGGGAGCCGCTCCGGGTGGCCATCGCCGGGCGGGTCAAGGCCGGCAAGTCGACCCTCCTCAACGCGCTGGTCGGCGAGCAGCTGGCCCCGACCGACGCCGGCGAGTGCACGCGGATCGTGACCTGGTACCAACACGGTCCGACCTACCGGGTGACGCTCGACCTCACCGATGGGACAAGCCGGCCGGCCCGCTTCACCCGTCAGTCCGGCTCGCTCGACATCGATCTCGACGACCTGGCGGCGGCGTCGATCGACCGGATCGTGGTCGAGTGGCCCTCGAAGCGGCTGGCCGACCTGACCCTGATCGACACCCCCGGCGTTGCCTCGCTCGACACCGCGGTGTCGGAGCGGGCGAGGGCCTTCCTGGCCCCGGACGACGACCGCCCGGTCGAGGCCGACGCCGTGCTCTACCTGATGCGGCACATGCACGCCGACGACCTGTCGTTCCTCGAGAGCTTCCACGACGACGAGCTGACCAACGCCAGCCCGATCAACGCCCTCGGTCTGCTGTCCCGGGCCGACGAGATCGGGGTTGGGCGCCCGAACGCCATGCGGGTGGCCGAGCGGATCGCCGGTCGCTACCGCAACGACCCGAGGCTCCGGCGGCTGTGCCAGACCGTGCTGCCGATCAACGGGCTGGTGGCCGAAACCGCCGCCACCCTGACCCAGGAGGAATTCGCCGCCCTCGCCCAGCTCGCCGAGCTCGACCGGGGCGCCGTCGAGAAGCTGCTGCTGTCGGCCGACCGCTTCCGGACCGAGGACGCGACGATCGGCGATCGCCCGTGCCCGGTCCCGGCGCTGGTCCGTACCCACCTGCTCGACCGACTCGGGCTCTTCGGCGTGCGGGTGGCGCTCCCCCTGATCCGCCAGGGTCGGACGACCTCGGCGCTGGAGTTGGCCGAGGCGTTGGAGGGGCGGAGTGGCATCGTCGACCTGCGGCGGGAGCTGCTCGACCGCTTCGCCAGGCGAAGCGATGTGCTGCGGGCCCGATCGGCCCTCCTGGCCGTGAGCCGCCTGATCGGCGGCGCCTCCTCCGAGCTGCGGGCCGAGCTCGCGCCCGAGATCGAGCGGATCCGCTCGGGGGCCCACGCCTTCGCCGAGATCCGTCTGCTCAACGACCATCGCCGGGGAGCGGTGGCGTTCCCCGGCCCGAACGGCGACGAGGTCGGTGCGGAGATCGAACGCCTGCTCGGCGGCGACGGGACGAGCCCGGCGGCTCGACTCGGGCTGCCGGTCGACGCCGGTGCCGCCGACGTCAGAGCCGGGCTGTTGGCCGCCATCGACCGGTGGCGTCGGCGGGGCGAGCACCCGCTGGCCTCTCCCGAGGTCGCCGCGGCCGCGGCCGTGCTGGTCCGCACGTGCGAGGGGGCGCTGGCAGGGGCCGGTCGAGTCGAGGCGCCGACCGAAGGGGAGCTGGCCGAGCGTTAGCGATGGGGCCAGCGGGGACCGGCATGGGGCCGGGACCCCAGAGACGGAGGGACCGAACCGATGTACAACGACGGGAGGAGGCGAGGCAAGATGGGGACAGCCGTACTCACGCAGGCGATGCGGGGACCGGGTTCGGGGAATGGGGAACGGAGGGATCGGGTGAGGCAGCTCTTGGAGCGGGCAGACGATCTGCACGTGCTCGAGTCGAGCTTCGCCTCCGCCTGTGAGGGGGCCGGCGGCACCGTCGTCATCTGCGGGTCGGCCGGCATGGGCAAGACCAGCCTCGTCCAACGCTTCCTGGCCGATCTCGACCGGACCGACGACGTCGACGGCGGACGGGGTGCGAGCGGGGCACGCGGGGCGACCGTCTTCCTCGGCGGCTGCGACGATCTGATCGCGCCCCGGTCGTTCGGACCGTTCCGGGACATGGCCCGCACGAGCGGCCTGCTCGACGACGAGCTGGTCCGCAACCCCAACCGGGAGGACCTGCTCGCCGGTCTGATGGACGTGCTCGACCGACCGACCCGCCCGGCGGTCATGGTGGTCGAGGACGCCCACTGGGCCGACGACGCCTCGATCGACGTGCTCCGCTACCTCTCCAGACGCCTGATCTCGATGCACGCGCTGCTGGTCGTCACCCTGCGCGACCGGGAGGTCGACCGCAGCCACCCGGTCCGCGGCCTCCTCGCCGGGCCGACCAGCACCGCCCCCGAGCGCATCGACCTGCGGCCGCTGTCGCTGACCGCGGTGACCGAGATGGTCGACCACGTCCGGGCCGACGGGCGACAGCCAGAGCTGGAGCCCCGGGCACTGCACGAGGTCTCGGGCGGGAACCCGTACCTCGTCGTCCAGCTCCTGCTGGCCGACCCAGGCGACGCCGCCCGGTCGGCCCGCGAGACCCTGGTGGCCAGGGCCGAGCGGCTGAGCCCCGAGGGTCGGGAGGTGCTGCAGGTCCTGTCGGTGTTGCCCGACGGGGCCGACCCGACGGTGGCCAGACTGCTGTTCGGCGATGATCCGGCGGCGCTGCACGAGGCCGAGGGCTCCGGGCTCCTGACCTCGACCACCGACCGGATCCGGTTCCGCCACCAGCTCGGCCGCACCGCGATCATCGAGTCGATGTCGTTCGGGGAGCGGATGGCCTCGACCAACCAGGTGCTCGACGCGCTGATCAGCTCCGGCGCCGACCCGAGCCTCCTGGTCCACCTGTCCCGGGCCGCCGGTGACGGCCGCCGGGCCACCCGCTTCGCCATCGAGGTGCTCGACGACGGACTGGCCCCGACCAACCATCGCGAGATCTGGAAGCTGACCCGGATCGCCCTCGAGTGCACCACCGACCTCACGCCGATGCGTATCGCCGAGCTGCACCTGGCTGCAGCCCGATCCGGCCGGGTCACGAACAACCACGCCGAGGCGGTGACCAACGCCGAGCAGGCGGTAGACCTGTTGACCGAGCACGGCACCGACGACCCGACGCTCGCATCGGCGTGGCTGACACTGGCCATGACCCGGGCCGCCACCGGCGACCATCACCGCTCGGCCGAGGCGCTCCACCGGGCCAAGGAGCTCCTCGACCACGGTGCGGTCACCGACGAGTGGGTCCGCTGCAACACGCTGATGGCCTCCGCCGCGCTCATCGCCGGAGACGTCGACGGATCGGTGGCCCGGGCGACCGAGAGCATCGAGCTGGCCGACACCAACGGCTGGACCCAGGAGCTGGTCTACGCCCTCGGCGTCCGCAGCGCCGCCGTCGGCGGGCCGGTCACCGGGGCCGGCGCAGCCGACATGGAACGGGCCCTCCGCCTCGGTGCGGTGCACGGTCCGCCCGATCGCCACGCCGCCAACCTCCACAACCAGTCGGTCCTGCTGTTGCGCAACGCCGAGACGGCCAGGGCCGAGGAGCTGGTCGACGAGGCCGAGCGCTACTCCCGTGAGCACGGGCTCGACAACCTGCTGTTCCACGCTCAGGTCCAGCGGGCCCACATCCTGATCAACCAGGGTCGGACGGGCGAGGCGGAGGCCCTGGTCAACGAGCTCGTCGAGCGGGCCACCGACCCGGGATCGATCAAGGCCTCGGCCGACGCGGCGCTGGCCCGGATCTGGGCCCGGCGTGGTGACCCGACCGCCGCTCCCCTGGTCGAGCGGGCCTGGACCGACGCCGTCGCCACCGGCGAGATCCAGAAGATCGCCATCGCCGGGCTGACCCGGCTGGAGCACGAGTGGCTGCAGGGCGACGACGAGTCGCTCCGCCGCTTCGCCAACCATCTGGCCGGGCTCGGTGAGCGCCATCAGCACCACCGGCTCCGGGCCGACGCCCTGCGGATGTTGATGCGGCTCGGCGAGCCGGTCGAGCCGTTCGACGGATGCCCCCGCCCCCTCGCCGCCGCCCTGGCCGGCGACCACCGGTTGGCGGCCGAGCTGTGGGCCGAGGCCGGCCAGCCATACGAGCGGGCCCTCGAGCTGGTCGAGTCGACCGACACCCCGATCGCCTTCGAGGGCCTCCGCCTACTCGACCGGGCCGGCGCCACCCGGACCGCCGACCTCCTCCGCCAGCGGCTCCGAGGACGTGGCGTCCAGGGGGTGCCCCGGGGGCCACGGAAGTCGGCAGACGGCGCCGTGCCGGTCCTGACCGATCGCCAGGCCGACGTGCTCAAGCTCATCGCCACCGGCATGACCAACCAGCAGATCGCCGACGAGCTGTTCGTGGCCAGGCGCACCGTCGACAACCACGTGTCGGCCATCCTCAGCCGGCTCGGGGCCGAGGGTCGTCACGAGGCGGTCGAGGAGGCCGCGGCCCAGGGTCTGCTGTAAACCCTCCGAGCCCCCGCTCGGCTTTTTCGCGAGTTTCCAGCGGCGGTGTCCATCGGCGGCAAGACTGATCGTCGAGTGAGCGAGACCGGGAGACACCCGGGGGAAAGGAACCTCGCACGATGCGTTACATGTTGCTGCTGTACTCCGCCGAGAACGCCGGCCCGCAGCCCGGTACCGACGAGTTCGCGGCCGAGATGGAGGAGTGGTTCAACTACACCAACGAGATCACCGAGGCCGGGCACATGCTCGGTGGTGAGCCGCTGCAGCCCAGCGGGACCGCAACGACGGTCCGGGTCCGCGACGGCGAGGCCCTGACCACCGACGGCCCGTTCGCCGAGACCAAGGAGGTCCTCGGCGGGTTCTACATGATCGACGTGCCCGACCTCGATGCGGCGAGGGAGTGGGCGGCCAAGATCCCGTCGGCCCCGTACGGGTCGGTCGAGATCCGGCCGATCATGGAGCTCCCCACCGGCCCCTGATCGGGGGCCGGTCGGGCGACGTGGGCGAGCGCCCGACCGGGACGACGCAACGATGACGACGATCGAGCAGGTCTTCCGGGCCGAGTGGCCGCGACTGGTCGCAGCCCTGGTCCGGGACCTGCGCGATCTCGAGCTGGCCGAGGACTGTGCGTCCGAGGCCTTCATCGCCGCCGCCGACCGCTGGGAGCACGAGGGCGTGCCCGAGCGGCCCGGGGCATGGCTGTTGACCACGGCCCGCCGCAAGGCGATCGACCGCATCCGTCGGGCCGACCGCTACGCCGACAAGCTGACGCTGCTCGAGGCAACGGCCCGAAGCTCCTCGGCGGCTTCGACCGGCAAGACGCTGCCGGACGACCAGCTGGCGCTGCTGCTCGGGTGCTGCCATCCGGCGCTCGACATCGACGCCCAGGTCGCCCTCACCCTCCGGGCCGTCGGCGGCCTCACCACACCCGAGATCGCCAGAGCCTTCCTGGTCCCCGAGCCGACGATGGCCAAGCGCCTGACCCGGGCCAAGCACAAGATCCGGGCCGCCAACATCCCGTTCACGGTCCCGACCAGGGAGCGGCTGTCGGAACGGTTGGCCGCCGTGTTGCACGTGGTCTACCTCATCTTCACCGAGGGCCACACCAGTGCCGAGCCGGCCGCCCTGGTCCGGGGCGACCTGTGTGACGAGGCGATCTGGTTGGCCGAACTGCTCGCCGATCTCGTGCCGGACGAGCCCGAGGTCCGCAGCCTGGCCGCGCTGATCCTGCTCACCGACGCCAGGCGCGACACCCGCATCGACGACGAGGGGGCACTGGTGCTCCTGGAGGACCAGGACCGGTCCCGGTGGGATCGGGACAAGATCGAGCGAGGCAGGGAACACCTCCGGGCCGCCCACTGCGCCGGCCCGATCGGGGCCTACGGGCTGCAGGCCGCTGCGGCCGTCGTCCACAGTGCGGCGGACCGCTTCGAGCAGACCGACTGGGCCGCCATCGTCGAGATCTACGACGAGTTGGTCGAGCGTCACCACTCGCCGGTCGTCGAGCTGAATCGGGCGGTTGCCCGCTCGTACCTGGAGGGACCGGCGGTCGGGCTCGCCGTGGTCGACGAGCTCGTCGAGCGGCCGGGCATGGCCGGCTACCACTACCTGGAGGTGGCGAGGGCCGACCTGTTGCGACGCCTCGGTCGACAGGACGACGCCGTCGAGGCGTACGACCGGGCGATCGCCCTGTGCCCCAACCCGACCGAGCACCGCTTCCTGGAGCGCCGCCGGGACGCCGTGGCCGCCGGTCGCCTGTAGCCAGCCCGTCGCTCCGACCTCAACCGCCGAGGCGGGGCGACGTCAACCATCGACGTCATTCTCGATCGCCTGGTGGACCGGGGTGTTTGGCTCGTCGACCAGTCCGAGCCGGGTCCGGAGCGCCTCCAGCTCGTCGAGGTCGTCCCCCTCGATGGCCAGCGTCTGCAGCACCTCGCCGGTCGACTGGATCACCACGTCGGTCGCCTCGGCCCGCAGGCAGCCGATGCGGTAGCGCAGACGGTGCTTGGTCACGAAGACCGCCCGCACATCGTGTGATGCCGGCAGCAGGTCGATGGCGGCGGCGAGGTCGTAGTCGTCGCCGGACAGACCCTCGAGGCCGAGGTCGTCGAAGAGGTCGTCGAAGGGGGACGGTGCGGTGTCGGCCGAGCGGTGTTTGTGGGCCACCCAGCGCTCGAACCCGCGGTCCTCCTCGACGAGCTGCTTCACCTTCAACGCGTCGTCGCGGACCTTGGCGTTCCACCCGGGGTCGTCGACGAGGAGGTAGCAGTCATCGACCCGCTCGGCCGATTCGCGCTCCGCCAGCTCGGCCAGCAGGGCGCGAGCGCCGCCGTGGTTGCCCCAGACCCGGTACTCGAAGCGGGTGGATCCCGATCGCGATTTCGACGGCGGCTTGTTCGGCAACGGTGACGAACCCCCGATTCGGCGTCCCGCCATGGTACCCCAGCCGCCGGACCGGACCCGGCGCGGGGCCCGCTCAGGCCCGATCGCCGACCGGCTGGGCCCTGGCCCGGAGCTGACGGACCATGACCGTCACCAGGGTGATGACGGTCAGCGGGATGACGATCCACCCGAAGAAGAGGATGAAGCTGTCGGTGGCGTCGTGATCGGAGGCGTCGAGGGCGAGGAAGGTGAGGTAGGCCACGTAGTACCCCAGGAACATGACGCCTTCCCAACGGTTGAGCACCCGATCACCGACCAGCACCGGCACGCAGGCGACGGCGGCGGCGATCATGACCGGCAGGTCGAGGGCGAGGGCCTCACTCGACACGGCGATGCCGGCCGGGGTGAACACGCCGACGGCGCCGAGCACGAACAGCACGTTGTAGATGTTGGAGCCGACGGCGTTGCCGACGGCCAGCTCGGCCTGGCCCCTGGCGGCGGCAACGACGGTGGTGATGATCTCGGGGGCCGAGGTCCCGATGGCGACGACGGTCAGGCCGATGATGAGCTCGGAGACGCCGAGGCTCGAGGCGATGCTCGACGCCCCGCTGACCACCAGGCGTGCCGCCAGGGCGAGGCCGGCGACGCCGAGCACCAGCTTGCCGACGAGCACGCCGACGCGGGTGGCGGCCGGCCCGGATTCGGCGCCGGCTGAGTCGCCGTCGGCTGGAGCGGCCGCCGGGAGCCGGGGCGAGCGGGTGCTGCGGATCGTCCAGACGGTGAAGGCGACGATGCCGAGGAACAGCAGGCCCGCTTCGACCTGGGTGATCGAGTTGTCGAGCGAGACCGCCACGAACAGCAGCGACGCCACGATCATGACGGGGACGTCGATGCGGACCACCCGAGACTCGACCCGGACGGCCCCGATCGAGGCCACCACGCCGAGCACCAGCAGCACGTTGGCGATGTTGGAACCGATGATGCTTCCGACTGCGAGCTCGGTGTCGCCGTTGGCGACCGCCTGGCCGACGACCGCCAGTTCAGGAGCGGACGTACCGGCGGCGACGATCGTCAGCCCGACGACGGTCGGCGACAGACCGAAGCGGAGCCCGAGCTCCGACGACCCGCTGACCACGAAGTTGGCAGCAACCAGGAGGCCGGCAACACCGATGGCAAATGTGACGACGGCGATCAACGGAAACGGCGGTCAGGGGTGCCGAGGAGTCCGACGAGCACCACCGCAGTGTAGGAGCCCGCCGGTCGACCCCGGCTGGACCCGGCGGCATTCCGGTCGGTCCGGTCGCTACGCCGGCCAACGGCTCGGCGGCGACGGTTCGAAGCGACGGAGGCAGGCCACCGACGTCCAACCGTCGACCTCGTCGCACCACAGTCCGTCGGTCAGTGCCTCGACGATGCCGAGCCCCCAGCCCCGGTCGGGCAGGCCGGTGCCGCCATCGACGACGTCGCCGCTCGGCCGCCACTCGGCGATCGGGATGTCACCTCTCGATTCGTTCGACACCGTCACGAGGACCCCGGAGCCGATCAGGGCGATCGTGAGCCGAACCGGGGCATCGGGGCGCTGCTCCACCGCGTTCGATGCCAGCTCCGACACGATCAGCTCGATGTCCCCGGCCACCGCGGCGTCGATCGACCGGTGGTCGAGGAATGCCCGCGCCGACTGCCTCGCCGTCGACGCCTCCTCGAGGGTCGGAGCGAAGCGGATCTCGAACGGTGTTCCGATGGAGTGTTCGTGGATCACGGTCGTGGTGGGCCGTTCGGGTGGACCGACGGGCTGAATCGGGGGCCGGGCGGCGAAGCACCGGCCCGTGTGGACAGCTAACCACTGGTTTGTACCCGCCTGCGGCGTGTTCCAAACCCGAATCGCGCTCGGCTCCGACGAGCCCCTTCGGACCACTTCGAAAAAGGGTGGTTTCACCCTCGCCGGACCGGGGTACGACATGGATACGGGCCGCCACGGACGTGACGGCGGCACGCATACCCCCATCAAACCCTCAGCCCGTCCGATCGTCGGTCCCCCCTCCCAACGATCGGACGGGTTGCGTCCTTTCTGGGCCGCCAACGTCGACCAGCGCCACCGCCGGACGGGGCGCGGCGGGGGCATGGTATCGGCCGGATTCATGCCCCGTCGAGCACGTCCCGGTCGACCGAGGTCCGCAGTGTGGCCAACGCCCGGCGCAGCAACCTCGAGACGTGCATCTGGCTCATCCCGACCTCGTCGGCGATC